>JAFGJQ010000350.1 GCA_016929015.1 Phycisphaerae bacterium
GCACTCGGAGTTGCCTTCGACGTCGGCGAAATAGTCGCCGGCGGTCAGGTACGCGACGACCTCGGCGCCCGGTCCGCAGCTCCAGGCGGCCCAGCCGATGTCCTCGCTGCACAAGGACGTACCGACGGCCAGCCACGTGGGAATGGTCGTATCCAGGCACGTATTGAAGCTCCACACGCCGTCGTGCGGAATCGTGACACGGTACACGTGTTCCGGGGTGTCACTGTACTGGTTTTCCGGGTGGCAACGGTCAAGAGAACCACAGGTGCTGCGCTGAGGCGACGTGTACGGGGCAACGACCTCGAAATTGGGAGCGTCGGGATTCTGGCACGGGTCATCGGCGCAGTTCATCCCTTCGGTCCACACCCCGTCGTATAGGCTGACGCAGTCAAACCGCGTAGCGTCGGCGCAGTTCGGCCACGGGTAATAACAGCAACGGCCGAGTTCGCAGCTATTGCCAAGGCTGCTACAGCTACTCTCGAAGCCGGCCCAGCTATTCTCGAGCGTGCTGCAAAGCTCGACGCCGTCGAGGCGCACGGCGTAACCGCCATCCCACCACGACTGGCCGTCGCCGGCCCGATCGTAGATCGTGAAGTCGACGCAGTCATCCGCACCGATGCAGCAGTATTCGAAGTAGGTCGTGTACTCTTTGTCGTATGGACCGCCGGAGCAGATGACGATGGTGGGATCACTGTGGTCCGTGATTCTCCACATCGTCTCGTTCGGATAACGGTCTGTCCGAATCTCGATCTCGAACATGCTCTCGGGGCAACCGCCGCACGGCGGCGACAGGTCGGCACACGTGCTGTCCTTGCCGCCAAAACGCATGGGGTCGGGGCAGTTCTGAAGGAGCACGTTGTCCGTGCAATTGTGCGTGGCGTCGTCACAGCAGGCACCGCGGACTTCCCACGGCTCGCCCGTCATCGTGGCGGTGTATTCGTTGCGGCCGCCGCACGGCATGTCGGATCCGCCGTCCGGGCCCACAAACCACCAGTACGTACCCGGAAGCGCATCGTACACGACGCTGATCGCCTCGCATTCGCCTCCCGATGCCGACGGATTGATCAGCCCCGTCAACTGATCGCAGCCGACCACGCCGGGCGTAAGGGGCTCCATCAGGCCGATGGACACGCCGGTGACAAACTCGGCCTGGACGGTGAACGTCAGTGTCGTCGGCTCGGCGATGGTGATCTCGTACCAGTCGGTATCACGCATTCCGCCATCAGCCCAAGCCGTTCCACAGACCGTTTCGCCGCAGGTCAGCGGCTCAAACGCCGGCACAGACATGTTGCAGCCGCCGTTGGTGTCGCCGCCGCAGGTCTCGCCTTCCGCCACGCTTTCCGGCGGACAGTCGAGATCGCACGCACCGTTCGTCACGTTGACCTCGATGCAGAAATCGTGGGCCGGATCAACGTTGACCGGAATCAGCATGCTGCCCGGGCCGGGCACATTCCGCCACGAGACCAACGGGTTGTACTTCGTGTTGCCGCAATCGTGCCAATAGTAGTCGCCCACGACGGGCACCTCGCAACTGCAATCGTCCACGTAGACGATTCCGATGGAGTCCGAGCGCATGTCGATCTCGCCCGGACAGTAATCGGTCACCACGGTGTTGACCGCGTACGGGAGTTGAACCTCATACCATACGCCTCTCCAACCCAGGGCGCCGGGGCAGTCGATCGTGGCGCCCGTGTTCGTTCCGCAAACCGTGACGGGATACGGACCGGTGACGAGCTCCGCGTTCTCGCAGGTGTCGTTCGCCGGGGGGACGGCCTCCGTCACGTTGATCTCAAAGCAGAAATCACTAACCGGACTGGAGTAGAACGGAAGCATTATGGTGGTCGGTCCGGGTATTTCATTCCACCAGATCAGCGCGTTCCACTTGCCGTCGCCGCAGTCGTGCCACTCGTAGCTGCCCTCGACCGGGGCGTTGCAGTCGCCGCAATTGTTCAGATAGGCCGGCGCGATGTAGTACGACGAGAAGTTCGTTTCGCTGGGGCAGTACTGGGTCACCAGGTTGTTCAGCGCGTACGGCAGCTCGACCTCATACCACACGGCTTTCCAATACAGGCTGCCGGGGCAATCGATCGTGGCGCCGACGTTGGTTCCGCAAACCGTGGTGGGATACGGGCCCGTGACGGGTTCCGCGTTTTCACAGGCGTCGTTCACGGGCTGAACGACCTCGGTCACGTTGAACTCAATGCAGAAATCGTGGGGTGGGTTCACGTACACCGGAATCAGCACGGTGGTCGGGCCGGGCAGATCATCCCACCGCATCAAGGGGTTGGACTGGCCGTCGCCACAATCATGCCACTCGTACCTGCCGTAGACCGAAACGCCGCAGGTGCAGTCGTTGAAATAGACCGAGCCGACGTCGTACGACGCCAGGTAGACATCGCTCGGGCAGTAGTCGGCCACGAGGGTGTTGACCGCGTACGGCAGCGTCACCTTGTACCACACGGCTTTCCGGTCAAGGACACCGGGGCAGTCGATGGTGGCGCCCAGGGTGGTTCCGCAGACCGTGACGGGGTACGGACCGGTGACGAGTTCCGCGTCCTCGCAGTTGTCGTTGGCCGGCACGCCGCGCTGTTGACCGAGCGTGATGCCGTCGACGTCTTTCTTCGTCGAGCCGGCCATGAGGGCCGCGTCATGAGCCAGGTGCCGGTTCGCACCGGTCTTCAGGCCGGTGTTCGCCGTGGTTTCAGACGTTGCTGCCGCGGTTTGCGGCGAAATCGTCTTCGTGACGAAAACGGATGCCGTCGGTCCCGGGGAATCCGCACCATATGCGATCAGGCTCGCACACAGCAGCACGGCGCCCAATCCAGGAATGAACTTCTTCCCATTCATGTGCTGCACCTCCTTTAAGATGTGTCCTTGAGCCGTACGGGCTCGAAGATTGTCAGGCACCCGCGGCACGCCTGCCGTCGTTGAGGATGATCGCGCACGCTCAAACCGCGCAGCGGCGGGCGGCGGTCAAGGTTTCCCGGCCACCGGAGGGCGTCGGTTCGGCCGCCCGATGCCGGCACGCCGATCCGTACTCTCGTGAACGCCAGGCCGAATGAGGTGCCGGCGTCTCGGGCGTTCCGCTCTCCGTGTCCACGCAGTCACCAACGTACCGGGGGGCCCGCATGAAGTCAATGGAAAATCACGGGTAATTTTCAGGAAACTGCCTTGCGTGTCTGCTATTCGCTTTCTATCATGGTGTTATGAGCTGCTTGCACATCACAGAAAGCTATGCAGCGTTGAGTGCAGCATATGCAATGGGTGACCGTCGCCCGTTGGTGGACAACCGCCCGGCCCGGGAGTACAAGACGCACGGTGAATCTCCGTATCGCGCGAGGTTGTTTTTCGACCGCATCTCTCGAAGCCCGCGAACCGTGTCGTTCGGGATGACACGGCCCACGTTCAGGAAAGCAGGCCGGGCGGATGGGGTCGCCCGCGGTCGCTGAGTCGGCATATGCTCGGAGGAACCCAGTACGATGGCTGATGTCGAGATCGAGAATCAGCACAGTTTTCGGATCGGACACGTTGGCGAGGCTTTGGCATCCGCGTTGCGGGACCTGATTGAGGCCCTGCCTGGGCACCCCAAAGGACAGCAACAACTGGCCAAGGCACTGGGCGTCAACAAGGTCATGTCCCACAAGCTGGTCACAGCGTTGGGCCGGAAGGATCCGCTGGCGACGGTGCACCTCATGCCCGGCCCCGAGCCGCTGCGGCGTCTGGTGAGGACGGCCCGCCGGCGAGGCGTATCGGCGGAAATCGCGCGCAATGTCGAAAAGGCCATCCTCGCCTTTGAGGATCTGATTCAGGCAGAGGCCGGTGATCGCAGCAGCCTGGACGCGATCATCAGCGCATCCGTACCGGACGTGCGCGTGCGGTATGAGACGGCGGCGAAACAGACGATTTACCGAGGAATGCGGCAGGTGAAGGGCCTCTCGGCGGACGTGACGTTCTGCTCGGTGCTGGTCCATCCCTCAGACGAC
>JAFGJQ010000351.1 GCA_016929015.1 Phycisphaerae bacterium
CAAGAAGGCCGTGGAGCGGTTCGGCAAGGACGGCCGGTTCGCCGTAGTGGGCATCAGCCTGGACACCAGCGATCAGACGCCCAGGACGATGGTTGAGAAGCTCGGCATGAACTGGCCGAACCTGGTGCTCGGACCGGCCGAGGACAACCCGGTGGCGAAGTTGTACGGCGTATCCGGCATTCCCGCCATGTTCCTGATCGACGCGGATGGCAGAGTTGTGGCCCGCGACCTGCAGGGCGAGGCGCTTCAGACGGAGTTGGCCAAGCGGCTGGAGGTCAGTCCGGACGCCATTGCACGTGGCGGCAAAAGGGAGCAGCCGTAACCCAGGTCGACCGATGCTGTTCTGCAGATGTGCCGCGTGCCATGCCCGTAGGCTTCCGCCTCAGGCATGTTCCGCCTTTGTTCCCTGCCGCTCTGAAAACGCGCTGCTTTCACGCAAAATGGCGAGCGATGCGATTTCAGCGTCCTGGGCCGAGACCGAAAGCGCTGCGACGGCAGCGGAATTGGGGGGTGAACATGGTTCAGGCACGGCGGCACGCGACAACATGCCGGGGTCCGCTGTCCAAGAACAATGGTACACGGCGATTACGTTTCCCGCAGGGCGGCGGCGACGGGGAGTCGGGCCGCGCGGATGGCCGGGAAGAGGCCGCCCAGCAGGCCGATGACCGCGGCCCAGAGGATGGCGGCGACCAGGAGCGGGGGCGTCACGGCGAACGCAAACGCGATCTGGCTGAAGCTCTGCCAGTTGATGGTCGAGGCTTTGAAGCCGTCCAGGGCGAAGTATGCCAGGGCCGCGCCGGCGATGCCGCCGACCAGGGAGATCGCCAGGGACTCGAACAGAACGGAGAGGATGACGGGGCTGGACCCGAAGCCCAGGGCCCGCAAGGTGGCGATCTCGCGGGTGCGGGCCGCCACCGCGCTGTACATGGTGTTCAGGGCACCGAACAGCGCCCCCAGCGCCATCATGGCCGCGATGGCCACACCGATCCTCTCAATGAACGTCGTCAACATGCTGGACTGGTCGGCGAGATAGTCGCTGAGGCGCAGAGTTTTGACTTTCAACTGCGGATTTGTGGTCAGGAAGTCCTTGAATTCCTGGAATGCGTCCGGCGAGGCGAGCTTCGCGTACACCGATTGGTACGAATCGCCGCGGTGGTAGGCGGGCTGGAGCACGGCGGAATCCGTCCAGATTTCCGACTCGGACGCACCGCCTCCGCCGGAGAACACGCCTACCACCTCCCACTCGGTATCCCCAACGCTGATCCGTCCGTTCAAATCCAATCCGGCGAAGGCCCGGGCCGCGCCGGCCCCGACGATCACCTCGTTGCGGCCGGGCTCGAACGGCCGGCCTGTGATGATCCGGACGTCGCCCCGCACCCGGGCGGCCATGCTCCCGACGCCGCGGAGCGCCACGTTCGCATCGGTGCCGGTGGAGCGCTTCGGCAGATCGATGATCACGAACAGCTCGGCGGATGCGACCGGCCCCTCGGGCGTGCGGGCCACGCCGGACGCGTCGGCGATCAGCCGCGTTTCCTCTCGAGACAGGCCGCTGGTCATCTCGCTGTCCGCGCCTTCGCGCAGCACGATCGCCACGTCCGCCGGCCCCGAGACGGCCATGGCCGCCCGGAACCCCTCGGCGATGGAGAGCACTCCCACCAGCACCGCGACCACGCCGGCAATGCCGACCGCCGTCGTGATGGCGGCGCCTTTGCGCTGGGGGATCGTGCGCACGTTGAAAAACGTTACGGAGCCGACCTGGGAAAGCCAGTTGATCACACGTGTCTCCTCAAAGCCACGGCGATTTGCAGCCGCCGCGCCTGCAACGCCGGCAGAATCCCCGCCGCCAGGCCCAGGGCCAGCACAATGGCCGCACCGATGACGATGTCGCGGTGAGGCAGCGAGAAGACCGGCAGCATGGACGGCATGGGGCTGCCCCGGGCGGTCACCAGCCAGGCCAGCGCCAGGCCGACCAGGCCCCCGCCGGCGGCGATCAGGCACGATTCGGCCAGCACCAGTCCGAGCACGAGATTGTCACTAAAGCCCAGCGCCTTGAGCACGCCCAGCTCCTCCGAACGCTCGCGTACCGCCTGGGCCATCGTATTGCCGGCCACCAGCAGGATGGTGAAGAACACGGCACTGAGGATCGCGATCAGGATGGTGCCGATGCTGCCGATCTGCTGGATGAACGCCTGGGCGAACGCGCCCTCCGGCTCGGCCTTGGTCTCGTAGGGTGAGTTGGCGAACTCGGCGTCGATCGCCTTGGCCACGTCCACGGCGTGCTCCGGATCGTGTACGCGGACCATGTACCAGCCGACCGTTCCTTTTTCGTACGTGCGACCTTCATCGAAGTAATCGTACCGGAAGAAGAAGCCGGACGTGTCGGTGTTCTTGTTGGCGCCATCGTAGATGCCCACGATGTCGAACGTCCAGGCTTCCTCCCCTTCACGCGGCCAGATGGGCGTAGTGAGCGGCACCCGATCGCCGATCTTCCACCCGAATCGATCGGCCAGGGCACGCCCCACGACCGCTCCTGTGCGCGTTTTCAGCCACGCCTCCTGCTGGTCCGGGGGAACCTGGTATTCCGGAAACAGCTCCAGGAAAGCCTCCGGATCGGTGGGGAAGCTGCCGAAGAAATTCTTCGGTTCGTTCCGGTAGATGCCGTTGAACCAGGTGAAGTGCACGGCCCGGTCGACACCGGGAATCTCCTCCATGCGCTTGCCGTACGTTTGCGGCAGCAGCATGATGAGCGACACTTTGTGACGGACAATCAGGCGGTCCGCGCCGGCCATTTCGATGCCGGCCGTGAACGCCTGCTTCAGGGCGCAGAGCAGGCCGAACAGAAGAAAGGCCACGCAGATCGAGAGAATCGTCAGCGAGGTGCGCAGCTTCCGGCGCTTCAGGTTGCTCCAGACGAGAGAAAGGTACCTCATTCCGGCTTCTCCTCGAAGAGCCGACCCTTGTCGAGGTGGACGGTTCGGGTCGCTCGCGCGGAAGCGTGCGGATCGTGCGTGACCATCACGATCGTTTTGCCGTGCTCGCGGTTGAGTGCCGCAAGCAGGTCCAGGATTTCATCGCCGGATTTGCGGTCCAGGTCGCCGGTGGGCTCGTCGCAGAGCAGCAGCGTCGGGTCCGTGACGATGGCCCGGGCCACGCCGGTGCGCTGCTGTTCACCGCCCGACAGCGTGGACGGATAGTGACGGGCCCGGTGGGTCAGGCCCACGATCTCCAGCGCGGCGGCCACGTGCCTGCGCCGGTCCGCCTTGGGCAGGTGCGTCAACAGCAGCGGCAACTCCACGTTGCGCTCGGCGGTCAGTACGGGAAGCAGGTTGTAGAACTGGAACACGAACCCCACGTGCCGCGCCCGCCAGGCGGGAAGCTGCCGGTTGGACATCTGATCGATTCGGTCGCTCCCGACCGTGATGGAACCGCCGGTCGCGCGGTCCAGGCCGCCGATGAGGTTCAGCAGCGTCGTCTTGCCGGAGCCGGACGGGCCCATCAGGGCGAGGAACTCGCCGTTACGCACCTGGAGATGCAGGCCGGACAGAACGTGGATCTCCTCCGACCCGCGCCGGAACGTGCGTGCCACGTTGTCCACGTGCACCAGAACGTCGTTGCCGATGGTCATGGCGTGTCCTCCTTCACTCGCATGCCCTCCGTGAGATGATCAGGACCATCCAGAACCACCCGCTCTCCCCCGCGGACCCCGGCGGCGATCGTCACCTCGTCGCCGCGCGTCTCGCCGATGGTGACCGCTCGCCGTTCGACGCGGCCGTCACGGACGATCCACACGATGTCCTGCCCTTCGTCCCGCTCGACGGCGGTCCTGGGAAGGGTCAGGCACTGGGCGGCTGTGGTTGCCTCCTCGCCTGCGCTTTGAAACGCTACCTTCACGCTCATGTCGGGGAGAATGCGCGGGTCGGGCGTCTCGAAGCCCACCCGCACCTTCACCGTCGCCTTCTGCCGGTCGGCGGTGGGGATGATGGCAATGACCCGGGCCGGAATGCGCCAGTCGGGATAGGAATCGAGCGTAGCCTGCACCGGTTGGCCGGCTTCGACCCGATTGATGTAGCTCTCGCTCACGTCCACCTCGATCTCCAGCGAACTCATGTCCACGATGGTGCAGATGCCGGTGCGGGTGAAGCCACCCACCGACATGGGGGAGATCATCTCGCCCGGCTGGGCGTTCTTGGTCGTGACGATTCCGGCGAACGGCGCGCGAATGATGGTATCGTCGAGTTGCTGTTTCCAGAGGGCCACTTCTCGTTCGGCCACTTCCACGTCGGCGGCTTGCCGTTCCAGCCGTGCCCTCAGCGCCTTCGCCTCCGTCTCGGCCCGGTCCAGTTCCACCGGACTGGCCGAACGCGTCTGCACCAATCCGGAGATTCGCCGCACTTCGCGCTCCCAGTGTTCGAGGTGGGCCTGCGTCTCGCCGAGTGATTTTCGGGCGGATTCAAGCTGCGCCTTCGCCAGGTGAAGGCTCTTCTCCACGTTGGACGAATCGATCCGGGCCAGCACCTGGTCGGCCTCCACCTGCATCCCCTCCTCGACGAGGACTTCCACCACCTTGCCGGTGACCTTCGAAGATACGGTGGCCTCGCGCCGCGCCGTCACGTAGCCGGATGCGTTCAACAGCGTTCGATTGCCGCCGGACGTCGCCTCCCGCACGGCGACCGTACGGACGACCACTGCGGGTTCTCGGCTGAACCACCAGCCCAGCCCGGCCACCGCCGCGACGACGATGAACGTGAGCACGAGCCACCCGGCGCGCAGCCGCCGAGGCGGCGCCGTCGCGCGGTCGATTCGCAGTGCATCCAGGGTGGACTTCTCCGGGCTCATGGCTCTGGCTTCTTCGGGGTCTTCGTATACCGGCCAGCCGCGCCGCATTCAATCTTCGCCGCAATCGCGGCTTGCGGATAGCCCCGGCAGGCCAGGGTTGAAGCGGACTATGGGCAGACTGTGACGATAGAGGATGTGAGTTAGGCCGGCAATCTTGCTCGGATTCCGAACCTTAGTGCCTTCAAAAGGTTATGCAGCGGTCCCACCTCGCGAAGAAAACGCTCGATGGTGTCGCAGCCAGGAGCTTCGGTGGGATTGCGGGGGTTCCGCACCTGCGTTGGGGGCGCAGCGTGCGTCCCGGCCTTGCGGCAATACTCAACGGTGTGGTCGGCGTTTGACGAACCACGGCCGCGGTTTGTCTTGGCTGTTTGCGCTCGCGTCAATCCGCGTTTGCATTCCGCTCATAGTACCAGAGCGGTTCGCTTTCGCTGTGGGCCTCGCTCAGCGTGTAGAATCCCAGGCCCAAGGCGTCCCAGGCAATGGCTTCTCCCTGCGGCTCGGACTGGAGCAGCAACGGGCAGGGGCTGCTCGTGACGGCCTCCCCGAGGGGCGTCCCCGGCTCGCGTTGCCAGATGTTGGCATAGTCGGTGCCCTGGTCGTTGGTAACGATGATCCAGCGGCCGTCCGCCGAACAATCGGCGCCGGTGATCCACGCCAACCCGGGTCCGGTAGGCAGAGTCGCCACATGTTCGAGGGTCACCGTGGAAGACGTGGATTGTGGAAACGACGCACGATAGACCTTGTTGGGGTAGATTCGTTTCGTGACCAGGTAGATGTCACCGTTGGTGTCAACGAACATCGCCTCCGAATCCTTGTGTGCCGGAGCGTCGGCTCCGCTCGGATATACCAGCGTGATAATCTCGACGTCCGAAAGCGTCACGTACGTCGGGGCCTGCTCGACATCCACAGCCGGTTCGGGAACGCGCTTGATCCGGATGCTGGAGCGCGAACTGGAGTTATCCCCGATGTCGCCCACGTAGATGTAGTTGACGCCCGGCGTCGGCCCCGGTCCGACGGCGATATCTTCCGCGTCCGTCAGTGAGCCCGATCCCAACTGGTACGTGCCCAGCAACTGACCGCTCGTGTTGACGGCGAACACCACGTTCGCACCGCCGGAGTCGTCATGCGTCCACAGCACACCGGGGTTTCGACGGCCGGCGGCCAGACCGGATGCTTCCACGATGTCCGCTCGCAGCACCTGTCCTGCCGCTACGGCCGGCAGGAAGGGGTCGCCGCCCGACTGGCACGTGCCGTCGAGACAGACCTCGGGCCCGTTGCAGAACTGCCCATCGTCGCAATCCGCATCGCTGAGGCACTCCACACAGGCATCCGTGGCCTCGTCGCACTGCTGGCCGGGGCAGGGAGCCACGCCTGGCTCGCAGGCGCCGCCCACGCATTGCTCCGCACCATTGCAGTACAATCCGTCGTCGCACTCCGCGTTTTCGAGGCAACCCGCGCCGCCGCCTCCGCCGCCCCCACCCCCGCCGGTGTCCCCGGAGCGGACGGTAACGTCCACTTCATCAGACACGCACGCATCGCCCTGCGTAATCGTCAGCCGGAAGCGCAACGTCTGGGCCTCACCGGTCACAACGGGCGCTATGAAGGTCGCAACCTCCCGCGTGACGCCGGCCAGAGGTACCGCCGGCCCCGCGAGCTGACTCCACTGAAAAGTACAAGGCTCGCCGACCACACCACCGCGTCCGCTTCCGGTCAAAAAGACCACGTCACCCGACGTCAAAAGCTGGTCTTCGCCGGCGTCCGCCGTCAGGATGGCGGACAGTTCCGGGTTGCTTCTGACAACTATGGAAACCTGATCGGTTGACACCTGTTGCCCGTCCTGGACAGTCAGTTCGAACTGCAGTCGCACCGTCTCACTCGCCTGGGGAGCTTCAAAGCATGCACGCCCCGGCACCGTGACAGACTGCAGGGCCACCGTCGGGCCCTCGATCTGCCGCCATCGATACGTCTGCGAATCACGCGACGGCTCCGCCCCGCCCTCCAGACAGATGAACTCGCCTTCGGTTACCGTCCGATCCGCACCCGCCAGCGCGCTGACTGCGACATCGGCCGGCAGAACTACCTCCACCTCCAGCATTAGTTCGAATGCAACGGAACCGTCCGCCTCGTAGGCCGTCACCACGACCACATGGGTACCGGCAGACTGAAACACGAATACCTGCTCTATGCCTTCGACCGCATTCCCGTCGCCGAAATCCCAGACGATACGCAGATCGGGGGGAATCGTCTCTTCACGCGTATCAATCGTGAAGCTCCACTCACCCGACGCGCTGGCTGCGAGCGGCGATGCGGCAATGCAGTAGTTACTGTAATCCGCGACAGGGACGAGCGTGGCAGACGCATCTCCGCTCGTGACCCCTCTGCCGCTCGCGCTGCCGCCAGGCGTGCCGGAGGATGCCTGACACCCGGCAGTGGCCGTGAGCGTTCCCAGAACGCCGACCAGAAGAAGAGTGCGCACGTGGACCCGTGATGAATCGAACATGGGATTGCCCTTTGGAATGAGGGATTCAGGTTTTCCCCTTTCCCCGGAACGCGTGTATTCCATCATCGTACAATTTGTGACTGGACGAAGGCGAGCCGACGCAGGACGCGAATTGCCCAGCCGTTGAACCGGTCAGAAAGGAATATCGGACAACTGACGGCAAATGGTGAACTGGTGAGCCATTAGCGGCCGGAAGGAGTCTGTCATTTGCGCGGCTTGTAGGGATCGGAACGTATGGGGCGAGTTCCGGATGACCGGCCGAATTGGACCGGCGGCGCGCGCAACACTGGCGCACGGGCCGCACAGGGGTGGCGACAAGAACGCGGAAGGATTGGCCCGAAAACCTGCTGCACGCCACAGCAGGCGGGCAGAAGCGATTGGACGGTGCGATGGGGACATCACCCCACGCCGCACGGTCAGTCCGCGGGCCCGAGCGAGATCGGCACGCCCGGATCGGGCACGGTGAGGACCGCCCGACGGATCGCTACGACCGCGGCCCCGTACTCCACCTGCCAGGTCTGCAGATCGCCGAAGCGGTTCATCACGGCCACGCCGAAGGGTGGGTCTGCCGAATCGCAGCGGACGAACGCCCGCCCGGCAGACGTTGCCTTGAGTTGCAGGCCGGCGACACGTACCCAGGTACCCCCCGTTCCCAGTGCGGCCTCGCCAAGCGGCGCGCAGCCGCCCAACGCCTTCACCAGACCGTCCGCCGCGCCGGTCGTGCCGCAGGCGAACAGCGGGAAGTGCCCGCTCGGGACAATCTCCCCCAGAGCCAGCCGCGTGTGGTCAAAGGTCAGGTCCACGTATACGGCCGCCAACCCCTCCTCTTTTCCGTCCGCCGGGCGTCCGCCCTGGGCCCACAGTTCCAGCCAGACGACATCGCCCACGGCGAACCCCGATCGGCACTCCGGGAGTGTTGTCACCACGCCTGCGGGCGAGGGTGCGGCGACGACGACCAAGGCGAGGCGTGCGCGGCTTCCGTCGTCCGGTTCGGCCAGGCGCTTTCCTGCGGGGGGTGGGCCGAAACACGTCGGGCACTGGTCGCAGGTCTGCGCGAAGCACCCGCTGAAGAGACCGAAGTCCCCACCGCCTACACAGCCGTCCACGTCCTCGTCGAAGTTGCTCGTCAGGCAGGGGTCGCCGGGCGGATAGCACGCGCCGAAGCAACCGGAGAAGACGCCGAAATCACCCCCGGCGATCCACTCTGATCCGTCCAGATCAAAGCGGCACCAGTCGCAGGTATCCGTCAATTCGTCGCATTGCTCGCACACGCCGGTGCAGGGCGGGATTCCTCCGACGCAGATCCCGGACTGGCAGACGTCCTGACCATCGCAGTAGTCGCCGTTGTCACAGTCGATGCCGTCCTCGACGGCCGTGTTCACGCAGCCCGTGGAGGGCTCGCACGCGTCAACCGTGCACGGGTTGGCGTCGTCGCAATCGACCGGCATACCGCCCACGCAGACACCGCCCTGGCAGGTCCCGGCCTGCGTGCAGGCATCTCCGTCGGAGCAGGGTGTGCCGTCCGCGAAGATCTCGCGGACACATTGCTCATCCAGGCACAGGTCCGGCGTGCACGGGTTGCCGTCGCTGCAATCCTCGTCATGGAAGCAGGGCAGACAGACGTCGGTCGCCTCATCGCAGTGCGCCGGATCGATGCACGGGGTCATACCGGAAACGCAGACACCCGCCTGGCAGGTCTCCGCCCCGTTGCAGAAAAAGCCGTCTTCGCACGACATGCCGTTGGACGCGACGGCATGAAGGCATCCGTGGAACGGATCACAGGTGTCCACCGTGCACGGGTCGCCGTCCGCGCAGTCGTCGGCTGTGGCGCAGGGCTCGAAGCATTCGCGCAGTTGCTCAAAACTCTGCTCGAGCATCTCGCCGGCGTACCGGTTCGGAGCGCCGAACGTGCTGGAGGTGCCGTCGTTGTAGTCCGAACGCGAGTGAATGTACGGACCTGGATCCTCCTCCAGCCTGAACACCTCGTCGCTGCCGATGCCGCTGAGCGGTTCGATCCCCTCGCCCGCCGGCCCGAAGACCACGCGGGCCTGAGCGTCCAGAATGGTCAGTTGCCAATTGTCATTCCCCACCGAGAAATTTCCCGGCCCATCACCCGGAACGTTGGTCGTGGTTGTGACATACGTTTCCTGCGGCACGCCCTCGCAGCGCGTGTTGATGTGGATCCACCAGTCTCCGGCCCCGGGATCGTAACTCGCGTCCGCATCCCAGCCGCCCTCCGCTCCGCACTTCTCGATGAAGGTGATGATTGTTCCCGCCCGCAGATCACTCCACAGGACATCGTCGGTCAGCGTCAGCGTGCCCACGTCGGAGGGAGCCTCCGTCCATACCAGCGTCCAGCCCCGCAGGTCCACGTGGTCCTGCGTCACCGCCAGTTCGAACCAGTCCCCGCCATTCTCCGGGGACCGGCCGAAGACCACGTCCGTCCCCGCGTCCTTTAGGTAGTTGCCGCTGCTGACCGCGTTGTACTCGTTGAGGATCACGGCTGCACCTGCGCTCTGATTCGCCGATCCGGGCGTGGCCGTGCCGAACTCCCGGTACGTTGGCTCGGCGTCCGGAAACCTCCCGAACGAAACGTCCACGGGCAATCCGCCATAATTCACGTAATCGATAACGACCTGGTCGACGGTGAACAGGCCGACGGCACCTCCCTGCCCGTCGAGAATGAACGTAGCGTGGAGCGGCCCATCTCCCGGTTCGTTGTCGGCCCAGACGACCAACCAGTCTCCCCCGCCCAGGACCGTGCCGGCGGGGATCTGCCACTTTGCGGGCGTCAGATAGTCATCCGTCAGATACATCCCGCCCAGGTCGATGGGCAATAGCGAGCTGTTGTAGAACTCGACCCACGGCTCGTATTCGGCCTGCTCATCCGCATTGACCGACGCATTGACCGGGAGGATCTCATTGATCCACAAATCCGGCACGGGGTTCGTCGTGCCCGCCGTGCTGTTTGCCGCACCGGGAGTACCGCCTGCCGCGACGCTCGCCGACCAATTGGACGGCCGATTGTTATCCTGAGTGGCGTCAATGAGTTCGAGCGAGGGGCCGCCGCCCGCTGCGGCGACGGGCCAGGGAGCGAGACTGTCGTACGCCACGACGTCCACGACGTACCCGCCGCGGTCCAGCAATTCCAGGGTCTCGCCGCCGTTGTCCAGCTTGCCGTCATACTGGGCGGCCACGCAGACTCCGCCGCCCGACGCGGTGCGGAATGCAACATCGCTTCGCACGACCAGCAGGTAATCCTGCGGCAGAATGACCGCTCCCGGCGGCAGGGTCAGCGACAGGCCGCGCAGCCGCCAGCCGGAGAGATCCACGGCCTCATCCGGCGACGGGTTGTAGAGCTCGACGAACTCCGCCTCTTCATCCAGCGGTTGGTAGTGGATTTCACTGATGAGAATGGGGGGATGGATCGTCTGAGTTTCGGGAATCTCGCCGGGGACGCGGTGCGTGACGAACAGGTGGTTGCGTCGCCGCGGCAGATAGTCGTCCGTAATCAGGGCGGCGGCCTGGGTCAGGGTCTGGCTTTGGCCGTACTGGCCCCATTTCAGCCGATCCGCCTCGGCCAGGGAGGCGATGGGAGCGGTCAGTTCCGCCAGACGCGCCTCGTACGTTCCGGGAGCCAGCAATTCGTCCATCACGGTACGCAGACGCCGGTAGTACATCGCGCGAATGGGCGCGTCTTCGTACAGCTTGTCGATGAAGCGGTTCCAGAGGTGGTCGTACTTCTGGTGTTCGCTGTCACCGAACAGAGGGTGACTGGGTGAGACGTTCTCTCGTCCGTCGATCACGTCGTTATCCGCCCAGATGCCGTCGCAGAGCACGGTGGCAGTGGGAGCGCCGAAGTTGCGTCCGAACGTCAAGTCCATGTCCCAGGGATGCATGCTCCATCGCTGGGTGCCCAGGGTGTCACGGTAGAGATAGTAGTTCTTCGCCGGGTGGTCGTTGTTGTGTATGACGCAGGTCACGGCCAGATAATTGACCAGGTCCGGAATGTTGACGTGGTCGCGGAGAAACGCCGCCCGGGCCGACCCGCTGAGGCTGTTGAGACCGTAGAGCAGGTCGTACAGGTCCGCGTGGTCCTCCCATTCACGCGTCTTTTTCTGGTAGTAGGTGGGAAGGTAGCTCATGCCCAGCAGGCGACAGTCATGATAGGCCTTGTACCAGGCACCCTCTGCATCCAGGCGGTTCCGTTCCAGGTAGTCGCGGTCCATGCCCTCCACGCAGGTGTACAGCCCGTACAGAGCGCCGTTCTGCTGCACGCGGACATGGAAGGCAAGGCAGCCGGGGCTGCCCATTGCCCGGAACGACTCGTAGGCCATGATCTCGCGGCAGTAGCTCTTGTCGGAATAGCCGCTCTGCAGATTGAACTGGTCCACCGGCCCGGGCATCCGCTCCGGCGAGGAGAACTCGTGCCCCTGCGGGAAGTAGAACTTCCAGCATTTCTTCGCCCAGTAACGCGACGTATGCCCCCGCACGCGGACCTGGATGTTGTCATGGAGGTTTCCGTCGTAGTAGAAGACGGCCGGCTCCACCTCGTCGGTCAGGTAATGCGCCAGGGCTGCCTGGTAGTCCGCCGGGTCCATGTACCAGTGAAAAACCGGAACGTTCGACGACAGCGCGGGGTCCGGTACGATCGTTCCCACGTAGTTCACCGTGTCGTCATCCCGGGGATGCTGCATCGAGCCGGTCGGGCCGGTCGTGGCCAGACGGAAACGGACAAGCGCCGCCGCGGCCTGCCCGGGAAGAATCGCTCCGAGTACCCCGTCTCCCGCGGCCCCATCCTCGTGCAGCCCGTCATCCGCCATGGCGACCTGCACTTCCGGCCCGAAATCGATCACGTAGGTCAGCCCCACCGTCGACGCGTCCTCCAACCGGCAGGTCACGATGATGGGCTGGCCCGGGGCCGGCTCCGCGGTGAATGCCACTTCGCTGATCCAGGGTGGCAGCGCGCCCGCCCGCACGCTGTTCTCGGCGCCGGCCGTGTGGCCCGCCGGTGCAACCGATGCGTGCCAGTTACGTGCCGCACTACCCGGGGACGTCGGAACGATCCGCTCCAGGCTGGGGCCCAGCCCGTCGGCCGAGGGCGGCCAGTCGCCGTGATCGGAGTACTCCACGACATCCACGGGAACGCCGCTCGCATTCTGCAGTTCCAGCCGCTCTCCGCTGTTGCTGAGCCGTCCGGCAAAGACGGCATCCGGGGCAAAGCCGAACGTGGTCTGAAACTGCACCGCGTCTCGGGCAACCGTCAGGTACCCCTGGGGCTCGATCACGGTGCCCGCGTCAAAACACAAGTCGATGGCCGGTATGCACCAGCCGGCCAATGAAACGGAGGCGGTTCCGCAGTTGTGCAGTTCGAGGAATTCGTCCAGCTCCTGGTCGGACGCCGGGTGATACAGCATCTCGTTAATCACGACCTGCGCGCCGGCCGGCGCATGGAACCCCGCGCACAGAACAGCCGCACTGAAGATGATGACGTCCAGCTCGCGCATTCCTGCCACCCTCCGTCACGAGAACCTGTCCGTTCGGTGTCGCCCCCCACGGCCTTTATGATGGGTACCACGTGGGCTGCCGGAATCTGCCGGGCTGTTTAGTCTAATTCGGTCCAGGCCGCGAAATCCGCCAGGTCCACGTCGTCGTCGCGGTCCATGTCTCCGCAGCGGCATTCCGGCTGCGAATACGCAACGTCGGGGCCCGCCAGACATTCCTCCAATCCCACGTAATCGTCGATGTCCACATCCTCGTCGCCATCCAGATCACCGGACGGATCAAACGTGTCTGCAGGACAGTCATCGTTCACGCCGTCGCAGAACTCCGCCACGTCACACGGGCCGCTTGCGGCCCGGCACTCCGCCGTGCTCTTGACATCCGTCAGGCAATCCGCGTCGAGCCCCGTGCAGTAGTCCGCCAGGTCGCAGACTCCCGCCGGCGCGCGACACTCCGTCGTGTCCGGCAGGTAATTCGCCACGCAGCCTCCCGCACCGTCACAGGTGTCCTGCGCGTCACATGCACCCACAGGCGCTCCGCCGCAGGGCGTCCCCACCTCCAGCGGAGGATAGACGCATTCCCGGGACCATTCGTCGAACCCGTTCGACGTGCAGTCGTTCTCGTCGTCACACGCCACGATCACAATGTCGCCGTCCACCGTGCCGACTTTCGTGGGATAGACCGGCAATCCGGTGGCCGCATCCGCCAGATGCGTCGTCTCGAGCGGATAGGGATCGATGTTGTCCGCCCGGAAGCTGACCTTCGGCGTACTGCCCGCGTCCAGCGCGATGAACGTGAGCGTCGCCACCGGGAAGGGTCCGTCACCCGGGCCCTGCGAACCCTCTTCGATCTGCACGGCGTACGCCACCTCGCCGTCGATGTCCGTCTCGCTGACCTCCGCCCACGGCGATACCGGCTCGACGCTCTGTAACGCAAGGTTGTTCGTGTTGTAGTGCAGCAGCGCCTGCACGCCGTCGATCGCCGCGGTGAGACCTTCGGCCACGAGGTCCACGACCACCGTGTCACCCTGCATCACGGCAACCGGTGCGCCGGGCACGCTGAGCGTCAGCAGACCTCCCGGTTCATTGACGCCCTGGTAGACGATGTGGTCCGGATCAATCTCACTCGTGCCGCAATGGGCAACCACGTAGATCGGAGACCCCGTGGGGCCGGCCAGAATGAACGGCGGACCCGGTGCGGTCGCCTGCATCTGCACGACGGCCACCCGTGACCATCGCGAGTTGTTCCCCGTCGGGTCGGACGTGCAGCCGCCGGCCGGCAGGTACGAGCCGCTGAGGTCGTCGATCCGTCCGGCGTTGTTGTCGACCGTGCCCGCAGTCAGGGTGTTGAACAGGGTCGTGTGAAATATGCCGTTGACGGGAATCGGGAATCCGGTGCCGCCCAGGACATCCAACAGAGCGGTGTCGAAATCGACGTCGAGGCTGACCATGGCCAGGCCGGTCGGGTGCAGGGTCTGGGCCCACACCTCCACGTAGAAGGTCTGCCCGGCGGTGAATGTGGTCATCGAGGCGGGCAGCGTTTCCACCTCGTCGAGATTGGGGAAGCCGGCGTGAGTCTCGCCCCAACTGGCCATGTCAAAGGTCGGCACCGCGATCATCGCGATGGTTGTGCCCGCCGCTCGCAGCGAGCTGAAATCCTGTGTCTTGTCGCCGCCGCTCCAGACGTTGGGATGGCCGAAGGAACTGGATGTCCCGTCGTAATAGGCCGACGCGGCCGGGCTGATCTGCGCGCTCGGGTCCTCTTCCAGCTTGAAGACCTCCCGCGTGCTCACGTTCGCCTCGTGAATCGTGGTTCCCTCACCGCAAGGTCCGAACACGGCCGTTTGTGACGCATCCCAAACGGTCAATTGCCAGTCGTCGTTTCCGACGGAAAAGTTCCCCGGCCCGTCGCCCGCCTCGTCCGTGGTGGTCGTTGCAAAGGTGGTCTGCGGCGTGCGCGTCAGGGGATCATCGGGATCCCCAGTGAGGGTGTTGATGTTGATCCACCAGTCCCCGATCGCGGGGTCAAACGTCGTATCAGTGTCTCTTCCGCCGTGGGCAGCGTCGGACTCGGCGAACGTGACGATGGTCCCCGCCCGTACATCCGACCACAACGAATGGTCCGTTAGCGTAAGGGTCCCTGCGGTCGGCGTCGTGGTCTGTTCCGTCCAGGTGAGCTGCCAGTTGCGCATGTCGAGGTGGTCCTGCACCACGATCAGCTCGAACCAGTTCCCGCCGTTTCCCAGGACACGACCAAAGAACACGTCGTCCTTGCAGGGCGGCCCGCCGCAATCCGGGCAAAGCAGCCCGTCACAGTCGAGCCAGCGGTCACTCCGAACCGCGTTGTACTCATTCAGGATCACCGGAACGCCGTCCCGAAGGCCGGCCTGCACGGGCGTCGCCTCAAGGACCCCCGCAACTACCACCAACAGAATCAGCCATCGTCTTGAACACATGATGCCTGCCTCCCACACCATCCTACGGCAAACGGACCGTGTTCCAAAGAGAAAGGACAAAATAAGCGCGTGCCCTGTCGGTGATCCGCTGGGCGAACGCATCAACGCTTGTCTCCTCGTTCCCGGTAATCCGTACCCATCCGTCACGGTGCCGGCGCGTTCTCCACGGGCGTCTTTCGAACCGGGATCTCCAGGGCCGAACGGCGGATTCGCAGCGTGGTCTTGCCGTACTCCACCTGCGATTCCGTCAACTCTCCGAAACGGTTGACCACGGCCACGCCGTATGGCAGACGCGCCGGGAGACTGCGAACGTCCGCCGGACCGGAAGACGCAGCCCGAAACTGCAGACCGGCTACGCGCACCCAGGCGCCCCCCGTACCCAGCGTGGCCTCACCCAGCGGTGCGCAACCGCCCAGCGCCGTGACGAGACCTTTCACCGGCTCGCTCGTTCCATGCACGAACAGCGGGAAGGCATTGCCGGGCCTAACGGCTTTCAGGGTCATTCGCGAAGCATTGAAGCTCACGTCTGCATATACGGCCGCCAGACCGTCCTTCCGACCTTCGGTCACGCATCCGCCCTGCGCCCAGACCTCCACCCAGAACGTCGCGCCCACGACAAACCCCGGGCGGGCGTCGGGCAGATCAAACACCACGTCCTGCGGCGTCGGGGCGCTCACCGCCACGAGGGCCAGCGCGGCGTAACTGCCGTCATCCGACTCGGCCTCCCGCTTCCCGGGCGGCGGTCCGAAGCAGGTGGGGCACTGGCCGCAGGTTTGCGCGAAGCAGCCGCTGAACAAGCCATAATCGCCGCCGCCCACGCACCCGTTCGAGTCGGCGTCGAAATTGCTGACCAGGCACGGGTCGCCGGACGGATAGCACGCGCCGAAACAACCCGCGAGGAGGCCGAAATCGCCGCCGCCGATCACCTCGGAGCGGTCCAGGTCAAACATGCACCAGTCGCAAACATCGAACTCCTCATTGCACTGCTCACAGTCGCCCGAACAGGGATCCGTCCCCGCCAGGCAAACACCGCCTTGACAAGTTTCCTCGCCGTCGCAGAACTCATCGTTGCTGCACGGCGTTCCGTCCGGCTCGGGTGTGTTCACGCACCCCAGGGCCGGGTCGCAGGAATCCACGGTGCAGACATTGGCGTCGTCGCAATCGGGCGGCGACGTGCCGATGCACACTCCGTCCATGCAGGTGTCGATCTGCGTACACAGGTTGTCGTCGTCGCACGGCGTGCCGTGGGTCACCGGCTCCGCCACGCACGCACCCGTCGGCTCATCACACACGCCCGTGTTGCACGGGTCGTCCAGACTCGAACAGTCGATCGCGGTGCCGATGCACGTTCCACTCGTGCAGACGTCGTTTTCAGTGCAGTTCAGGCCGTCGTCACACGGATGCACGTTGTAGGTATAGTCGCAAACCCCGACATCACACACGTCGTCCGTGCATGGATTGGCATCGTCGCAATCCTGATGAATCGCACACGTGTTGGGTGCAGGGAAGCCCAGCCAGCCGATGCGCCCGCCCTCCGGGCCGGCCGTGCGTGCGGGTGATTCCGGCTCAAGCGTGTAGTCGAAGATGGAGGCATCTGCAAACAGTGGATCGGCCGAGAGGTTCCCCGTGCCGCAGCCCAGGTCATCGACACTACCCACGAGTGTGTGCTCCACGCTGCCTATGCAGGTGCTGGCGCTGTTCGGCCAGAAAACGGTGCGCTGGATCACGCTGCCGGTGCCGCGCCCGTCGATGTCCGTGGGTGCCTCCACGGTGCAATGGGTCAGGTACGCCGCGGCGCCCGGGCAGCGGATGCCGCCGGGACTCATGAACACCAGGCAGTTCGTGAATGTGATGCTGCCGCCCGAACCGGCGTCCAGGCTCACGATCGCGTCGCGAACATCGTAGAGAATGCAGTCTTCCACCACCGGCACGGCGCCGGAGGTGTGCTCGATCACGTCGTCACCGCCGTCGGTCACCA
>JAFGJQ010000352.1 GCA_016929015.1 Phycisphaerae bacterium
ACGGGCGGATGCGCGGTCACCTTGCCGGTTTCACGCTGAGGGTCGGAGGGATCGAGGAACTGCCACACGCCGTGTGCGCCGTAGCCATAGCCGGCGGCGCCGTTGAGCAGCGCCGTCCAGACTTGCCAGCGGGTGTGATAGGCGCCGTCCGGGTCGCTGGCCCGTTCATAGCAGGCTTCCGAGCAGAAGATCGGCACGGCGGGGATCAGTGCCCGGTTCTCAGTCAGACGCGTGACGATGTTGAACAGGCGATCCACGCTCTGGCCGGTTTGCAGCCAGTGATGGTCCAGCCAGGACTCGCCATGGAACGGGCTGGAGGACTGGCTGCCGTGCGGCGCTTTCCAGTCGGTGCGTCCGCTGGGATGGATGGACAGCGGGTGACCCCAGGGATTGTGACGCTGCACCGCGGCCCCCAGCGCACTGAAGTCGGCGGGCGTCCAGCCGCAGTCGGCGAATGTGTACTGGTATTCGCCCGACAGGCTCCACAATGCATTGAACGTCCCGTAGCGGGCGGCGCAGTAAATGCTGATCCGCCGGGCCTCCTCCGGCGAGAACAGGCAGTTCTTCGTCTTGCCCCACCACATCGCGGGGACCGCGGCGACGAAGCCCGCCTCCGACAGCGCCTGCATGCGACGGTCGAGGGCCTGGAAATATGCCGGATTCAGACGCGCCGGATCGCGGTCTGCAAATGCGTAGCCGCCTTCGTTGCGGTGAGCCTGCGCGTCGGGATAGTCGCCATAGCCATGGATGTACTGCATGAGTACGGCGGTGAACCCCTTGGCCCGGCGGTCGGCGAGGTATTGAAAGAACGGCCCGTCTCCGTCGTTGCCCAGGCCGCAGCGGGCTGTGTTTCCCGCCCAGAGCGTGTCGGCCAGCAGAAGAAACGGCGTGCCGTCGGCATATTCGAAGTGCCGGCCGCCCGCGGCGATGCGCACCTGGCCCCTGCGATTCGGATGGGCCCGCTTCTCGGCCTCGGTCCAGGCCACCGCCTCGAACGTGCCGCTCTGGCCGGACAATCCGGGGTCTTCGACCTGGGACCCGCTGCGCCAGGTCCAGGCGCCCGGCGCCGTCGCCTGCACGCGCACGCGGAACGTGTTTCCGCCATCCCAGAACGCGTGACACCGTTTCGAGAACCCCGGCCCTTCGAGGTCCACCCACACTTGTTCACCGCCGTGAGAGTCGGCGTGGGCTTCGGCCGCCTGGAGCGTGATCTCCACCGTCTCCCACACGTGCACTGGAGCCGCGGCGGCAGTCGACGCGAACAGGATACAGGCAAGGACACTCGTGAGAGCCTTCTGCACGGACGACGTTGTTATGCCCTTGCGAGTGGCTAAGCCGCTTTGTGGTCGGTGTCCGGTAGAAGACGAGGCTCCGGGTGGCATCGTCAAGCGCCGGCTTGGCGATGGTCTTCTCACCGCCCGAGTCAGCCATCGCCAAGGGCTGCGCCCTTGACGATGCCACCCGATCATGGATGCCGCCTCCTTGTGGCATGGGCTTCCAGCCCATGCAGCATCGGCAGGATGCCGATGCCACACCGCCCGCGGGTGGAGCCGGTCCCGACGCGATCGGGATGCCCGTGCCACATGGTGAGCCGTCTTCCCACACACCCTCTCAACAAAAGCGCAGTCACGAAGCCATCTCGCACCCTCAGATGGAGATTGCTTCGCTTCGCTCGCAATGGCATACGGGTGATTCTGACCACCCGTCTCAATTCTGGTCAACGTTACGGGAGGCCGGACCCGGTGCATCATACCCTCAGCGCCCGGTTCACGCGCCGAATCGTGTCATCGACCTCCTTCGGGCGCATCATGCCGATCGTGACGGCGTCCACCAACTGGTTCCCGAACACATATTGGAGCGAGGCATCCATCTGCTCGGGTTGGGTCAGCTTGCCAGCGCCGAAGAGCTTCATGCCGATGACGACCTTGCCGTTGGCGCGGGCCTGCTTGAGAACCGGCGCCTTCACCTCGGGCGCCACGTCCATCTCGGCCTCTTTGCCGACGTTGTTGATCCGTGTGATGAACACGTCCACCCAGGGATGCACCGCCGCGACCTTCACCGCGTCGAACTCATGGCAGGAGACCCCGACGGCGCGGACCGCCCCCTTCTCCTTCAGCTCGGACAACTCGTCGCGGATGCGCTCGTACGTCTGCGGCCACTGAGCATCCGTCATGCAGTGGATCAGGCAGATGTCGAGCACGTCGGTGTTCATCTCCTTGCGGAACCGGTCCACCTCTTCCTTCGCGCCGCCGGAGGGCGAATTCCAGTACTCCTTCCGCGGCCAGATCTTCGTCGACAGGATGTAGCTGTCGCGCGACACGCCCTTGAGTGCGGTACCGAGGTACGGATGGGCCCCATAGAGGTCCGCGGTGTCGATGTACATGACCCCCTGGTCCAGGCTGTGGCGCAGCAGCTCGGTGAACGCCTTCTCGCCCAGGCGAGTGTGGGCGGAGGAACGGGCCCCGCCGTTCCAGCCGGTGCCGTGAGCGAGCCGGGTGGCCTTGATGCCGGTGCGTCCCAGCGTCACGAGATCGGTGGCGCGGATCCGGCCGGCGGCCTTCTTCT
This sequence comes from Phycisphaerae bacterium, assembly GCA_016929015.1. Lineage (GTDB taxonomy): Bacteria > Planctomycetota > Phycisphaerae > UBA1845 > UBA1845 > JAFGJQ01. The sequence continues at coordinate 2,566 of JAFGJQ010000352.1, forward strand.
CCGCGGCGCCCAGCCAGGCGGGCTGCGCCGCGAGAACCCCCGCGCCGGCCACCGTGGCACAGAGGAACTGCCTGCGACTGCAACTCGGATTCCCATCTTTCGAAGAGAGCTTCTGATCGTACATGGAATCACTCCTTTTACAATTTAGAGGCGTTTGATCCGGATATTTCGGTACCAGACGGGCCGGCCGTGGTCCTGGAGACCGACGTAGCCGACGCGGGCGAAGTCCTTGATGGCCCTGCTGAACTTGTTGGGCGTGCCGTCCGGATTCTGTCTCGGCGTGGTCCAGCGGTCCAGGTCCATGTCGATGACCCTCTCCCCGTTGAGGACAACCTCGACCCGGCTCCCTTGGCACGTGAGCACGCAACGGTTCCACTGGCCCGGCGGCTTGATCGCGTTCTTTGAGGGCTCCAGGCAGTCATAGACGGCCCCGGCCGTGCCGGTCTTGCTGATCCTGTCCCGACCGTACGAGTTGGCGACCTGGATCTCGATGCCCGTGTAGACCGGGTCCTTCAGGTCCGACGTGCGGAAGAAGATGCCGCTGTTGGTGCCTTCCACCACCTTGAACTCCAGGTCGAGGATGAAGTCCCCATACGTGTCGCGGGCCCAGAGGTAGTCGAAGTTGTGCTCCCGGCCGTCCATGTCCCGCCGGACCGTCAGGGTCCCATCCTGGACCATCCAGGAGTTCGCAGGGCCTGCAATCCAGCCCTCCAGGTCTTTGCCGTTGAACAGGGTGACGAACCCCTCGGCATCGGTCTTCGGCCCGGTTGCGGCCTTGCGTGGGAGCTTTCGGACCAGAACGTTGCGGAATTGCACCAAGCTGGACGCCGGGCCGTATCCTCCCGTCTTGGGGTCGATGCCGCCGTGGTGTTGCAGGCCGACCGGGCCGCCGGCGGGCAGGCCGGGGATCTGGGCGTTCTCGATCACGATCTGGTTGTTGAGCATCACCGTGACGCGGTCGCCGATCACCGTGACGTCCATCGAGTTCCACTGCCCCACCGGCCGATCCGCCCGGGCCTTCGGCACCGCCGCGGCCCGCTGCTCGGGCGTCAGGTCCTGGTTGTTCCGGACCGACCACAACTCGCCCGAGCCGATCGGCCAGCACCAGAGGTTGACCTGGCCGAGATCCGTGCCGCGAAGCAGGATGCCGGAATCGGCGTTCGGGCTCGGCGTCTTGATCACGTTGCCGGCCGCGTCGGTCTTGAGCGAGCCGTCGGGCAGAACGGTGGGCATCGGATACAGGCCGGAGGTCTGCTTGAACCGCCACTCGACGTGGAGCGAGAAGTCCTCGAATGACTCCTGTGTCCACAGGTTCTTGTCGCCCTTGGCCTCCGAGCGGGCGTCGTAGTCGATCACGCCCTCCACGACCTTCCAGTGGCCGTTGTCACCCTTCGGTGCCTTCCAGCCGGCGAGGTCCTTGCTGTTGAACAGGACCTCGTACCGCGGCCAGTC
>JAFGJQ010000353.1 GCA_016929015.1 Phycisphaerae bacterium
GCTGGCCATGCGCCGCCCGCAGAGCTTCTTCCTGGCGCGGGGAAACGTCCAAAAGCATCCGCATTATGAGACGTTCCGCCGGCATACTTGGCGGGTTACGCCCTCCCCCTTCTTCCGGCCTGTATCGTACATTGAAGCGGAGCACCGCAACCTGAGACGGTTGGGGGCACGCTATATGCGAAGGCTTCACGCTTGCACATTCCTGGTGTGGACGGCGGTGGCCGGTTGTCTACCGTCAACGCCGACACATCCACGCTCCAGCCCCTGGCCGCAACGTCTCTCCGGCCGCGCGGTGGACGCCAATCACGCCGCCGATGCCGACCTCCTGAACGCATGGACATCCGACCCGTCCGATAGTCTGCACGCCCGGGCGGTCGCCCTGCGCGCCCTGCCCGCCGTGGTGGATATTCACGTGGGGACCGCTCGGCTTGCTACGACCGCCCCGGCACCGGGTGCCGCGCGCGACGCCGCCCGCCCCTCCACCGGAAGCGGCGTGGTTATCGGCTCCAACGGCCTGATTCTCACAAACGAGCACGTCATCCGAAACGCCCACGTCATCACGGTTTCGCTGGAGGACGGCACGTCGCATCCGGTGATCCGGACCGCCGTTCACCCCCTGCTGGACATCGCCGTTCTCAAGATCGTCGCGGCGGACCTCCCCGCGTTACGCATGGCCGACCAGGAGCCGCAACGCGGCGATCTGGTGGTGGCCGTAGGCGGGCCAAGCTTCCGCGAGTCTGACCCCGTCCGACACGGCGTGATCACGCATATGGAGGTTTCGCTGCAGCGAGCACTCGATCGGCAGCGCACGCGGCTCTACGAGCACCTCATGGAAAGCACCACGCGGATCGAACCGGGGTTCAGCGGCGGCGCGCTCCTGAATACCGAAGGAAGCCTGATCGGCTTGAACGTGGCCGTGTCCGGCCATCCCGAGAGCGCCCAGTGCCGTGGATATGCGATCGTCTTGCGGGCCGACGAGCGGGAAGCCGTCCAAGCACTCCTTCAGGAAATCTCGACCGAGCTTCCGGGCAAGTAGGCGACCGCCACGCGCCCGCACCGCCGCCGTGATCAGCACTCGAGCACGGCACCCGTGGTCGCGGACGTCACCATGGATGCGTACTTCGCCAGATAGCCGGTGAGTTTGCGCTCCGGCGGCTTGTACGCCGCACGGCGACGGGCCAGTTCGTCGTCGCTCAGCCGGACGTCCAGTCGACGCCGAGGAATGTCAATCTCGATGACATCGCCGTTTTCCAGCAGGCCGATCGGACCGCCGGCGGCGGCTTCCGGAGAGATATGCCCGATGCACGCACCGGCCGTGCCCCCGGAAAACCGCCCGTCCGTGATCAGAGCGCACTTGTCGCCCAGCCCGGCCCCCTTGATGTAGCTGGTGGGTGCGAGCATCTCCTGCATCCCCGGGCCGCCCTTGGGGCCTTCGTTGCGGATGACCACGACGTCCCCGGCCTTCACCCGGCCAGCCAGGATACCCTCGCAGGCCGCCTCCTGCGACTCGAAAAGGACGGCCGGGCCGCTGTGGACCAGCATGTTTGCATCCACGCCCGCGGTCTTCACCACGGACCCGTCCGGGGCGAGGTTGCCGTAGAGGATGGCAAGCCCCCCTTCCGGGGAGTAGGCGTTTTCCATGGTGCGAACGCAGTCGTACGGATCGAACGCGCCCTCCGCGATGGCGGCCAGCACGAGCGGTCCCTGGTGATCTTCAACCGCAGCCAGCGGCTTGCGGCGCAGCGCGGCCGATCGAATCTGGTCCGCCCAGTCCGTCGCGGACGGGTCGATGCGACCGGCAGAGGCAAGGCCCTTCACCTGGACGGACTGACCCGCGGCGCGGAGGTCGTGCGCGGCGATGTTTTCGGCCAGCGTCCGGCCGGTGACGGTGCGGCAGTTTCCGTCGACCAGTCCCACCGTCCCGCGGGCAAGCTCGCCCATCAGGGTCATGATGCCGCCGGCGGCCTGCAAATCCTCCATGTGATACATCCGGCCGTTCTTTCCGGCCGACGGCGCGATCTTGCAGAGGGTCGGCGTTCGTTGGGACAGGTCGTTGATGCGGGCCAGGTCGTAGGTGATTCCGGCCGCGTGGGCAACGGCCGGAATGTGCAACACCGTATTGGTTGACCCGCCCATTGCCATGTCCAGGACCATGGCGTTGTCAAACGCGGGCAGGGTCAGCACGTCGCGGGCCTTGAGGTCCTCACGCACCAGTTCCACGATGCGGCGGGCGGCCTGACGGTATAGCTCGATGCGATCGACGCTGGTCGCCAGAACAGTGCCGTTTCCGGGCAGCGCGATGCCCAGTGCCTCGCACAGGCAGTTCATGCTGTTGGCGGTGAACAGGCCGCTGCACGATCCGCACGTCGGGCAGGCGTTGTTCTCGATGTCGCGCAGTTGGGCTTCGGAGACCTCGCCCCGGGCATGACCGGCGACGGCCGTGAAGGCGGAGATGAGATCGACCTTCCTGCCGTCCGCGGTCCGCCCCGCTTCCATGGGACCGCCGGAGACGAACAGGGTGGGGATGTTGCACCGGGCGGCCGCCATGAGCATGCCGGGGATGATCTTGTCGCAATTCGGGATGCACAGCAAACCGTCAAAGCAGTGCGCTTCGACCATGGTCTCCACGGCATCCGCGATGAGCTCGCGGGAAGGCAGAGAGAACTTCATGCCGCGGTGGCCCATGGCGATGCCGTCATCCACGCCGATCGTGTTGAAGACGAACGGCACGCCCCCGGCCTCGCGGACACATTCCTTGATGAACTGCCCTACTTTGTCGAGGTGCGCGTGGCCGGGAACGATGTCCACGTAGCTGTTGGCAATCGCGATGAAGGGCTTGTCCAGATCGGCATCGCTGTAGTTGCCGGTTGCCTTGAGCAAACTGCGATGAGGGGCCCTCTCCGGGCCACGTTTGATCCTGTCAGAGCGCATGGTTGTGCATCCGTCCGCAAGACGATCCGGACGATGGCGATCGCCCGGTCTGCTTCCGTCACTACTCCAATACGGCGGCCGCAATCCGGTCGCCCATCTCACAAGTACTGATCGGCGTCTGGCCCGGGTCGACAAGGTCCGCCGTCCGGGCGCCCTCGGCAATCACGTGGTCGACGGCCGCCTCGATGGCGTCGGCCGCCTCCGGCCACCCCAGCGAATAGCGGCACATCATGGCGGCGCTGAGGATCGTGCCGATCGGGTTGGCTATCTCTTTGCCGGCAATGTCCGGAGCGGAGCCGTGAATGGGCTCGTACAGCCCGAGCGTGCCCTCCCCCAGCGACGCGGAGGGCAGAAGCCCCATCGACCCCGCCAGCACGGACGCCTCGTCGGTCAGGATGTCGCCGAACATGTTCTCGGTGACCATCACGTCAAATCGCCCGGGCTTCTGAATGAGGAACATGGACGCGGCGTCCACCAGCAGGTGGTCCAGGTTCACATCCGGGTATTCCTCCGTCACCACGCGCGTCACGGTCGCCCGCCAGAGTCGCGACGATTCCAGCACGTTTGCCTTGTCCACGGAGGTGAGCCGACCGGATCGCCCCCGGGCAGCCTCGGCGGCGCGGCGGGCGATTCGCTCGATTTCACCCGTGCTGTAGATCATGGTGTCAAAAGCCGCCTCGCCGCTGGGGTCCTTTCGTCTGCCACGCTCGCCGAAATACAGGCCGCCCGTCAGCTCCCGCACGACCAGCAGATCCACGCCGGCCACCAACTCCGCCTTGAGCGGACTGGCGGCCGCCAGGGCCGGGTGCACGCGAACGGGGCGCAGGTTGGCGAAGAGGCCCAGCGCTTTGCGAATGCCCAGCAGCCCCTGTTCCGGGCGCACCGCCGCGTGCGGGTCGTCCCATTTCGGACCGCCTACGGCGCCAAGCAAAACGGCGTCCGCCGCCTGGCAGAGCCGGATGGTCTCGTCGGGAAGGGCCGTCTTCGTCGCGTCGATGGCAATCCCGCCGATCAGAGCGTCCTGAAAACCCAAAGACCGGCCGAACCGACGCGCCGCCGCCTCCAGCACCTTGCATGCCTCTCGGACCACTTCGGGGCCGATGCCGTCGCCGGCCAGTCGTGTGATCGTGTGGTTCATCGATGGTTTCCGCGGACCGCCGAAGCGGACCCTCCCATGTCTAGCGGGCGGGCGAGACACTGGTCTCGCAGGTATAAGCCGCGTCGTCCGGACCGTGCAGGCCCGCGCGGATCAGGCCGTACTCAAAGCTGTCGTACAACGCCTGCCAGCTCGCCTCAATGATGTTGCGGGAGGCGCCCACGGTGGACCACGTTTGCGCCCCGTCGCTGGTGTCGATCATGACGCGCGTAGTCGCCTTGGTAGCCTGGCTGCTGTCCAGGATGCGCACCTTGTAATCGACCAGGCGAAATCCTTCAATCTGCGGGTACGCGTCGCGCAACGCCTTTCGCAGGGCCAGGTCCAGCGCGCCCACCGGGCCGACGCCGCCGGCAGCCGTATGGTGCTCGTGCTCGCCCACGCGAATCTTGACGTTCGCCTCGGCCAGGTGCCCGCGGCCTTCGCGGTGCTCCACGACCACGAGAAAGTCCATCAGTTCGAAGAACGGCCGGTAGTCCGGGCGCTCGCGCCGCATCATCAGCTCCACGGACGCCTCCGCGGCCTCAAATGCGAAGCCCTGGTTCTCCAGCTCCTTGATCCGCGCCAGCAACTCGCGATGATCGCCGCCGTTGCCGTCCCCCAGGCCAAAGTCGCCGGCCTTGCGCTCCAGGTTTCCGCGGCCGGACAATTCCGAGACGACAACGCGGGTCTGGTTGCCGACGGATTCCGGAGCGCAGTGCTCGTAAGAGCCTTCGTCCCGTTGAATCGCCGAAACGTGTACGCCGGCCTTGTGAACGAACGCGCTGCGGCCCACGTACGGCGCACCCGCGGGCAGAGCGTAATTCGCAATCTCCGCAACGTGCCGGGCCAGCTCCGTGAGGCGAACCATGCCGCCCTCCGGAAGGGAGGACCGCTCGGTTTTGAGCTCCACGTTGGCGATGATCGGGCAGAGGTCCGCGTTTCCGCACCGTTCCCCGATGCCGTTGATCGTGCCCTGCACGTGCGTGCAGCCGGCGTGGAGGGCGACCATCGAGTTCGCGACGGCACAACCGCTGTCGTTGTGCGTGTGGATGCCCAGGGGCACCGTCAACTCCTGCTGCACCCTGCCCACCGCCTCCCGAACCTGCCAGGGCATCATGCCGCCGTTCGTGTCACACAGCACGAGTGTATCCGCCCCGCCGTTCGCCGCGGCGCGGAGCACCGCCAGGGCATAGTCGGGGTCCGCAAAGAACCCGTCGAAAAAATGCTCCGCATCGAAGATGACGCGCCGGCCCGCGCCTTTCAGAAACGCCACGCTCTGCTCCACCAGCCGCAGGTTGTTGTCGCGGTCCGTACGCAGCACCTGCGTGACGTGACGGATCCAGGCCTTGCCGAAGATCGTGGCGACCGGAGTCTCCGCGGCCAGCAGCATTTGCAGGTTCGGATCGTCACCGGGCTGTAGCGAAGGCCGGCAGGTGCTGCCGAACGCCGCAATCCGGGCGTGCGACAGATTCAGCCCGCGCACGCGATCAAAGTACTCCACGTCCTTGGGGTTCGAGCCCGGCCAGCCGCCCTCGATCAGATGCACGCCGAACTCATCGAGCAACTGCGTAATCCGCAGCTTGTCCTGAACGGTGAGGTTGATGCCCTCGCCCTGCGTGCCGTCGCGGAGCGTAGTGTCGTAGAGCTCGATCACGAGGCCTCGCTCCTTTCACGGACCAGGCCCATGCGGCGGGCGTAATGGAAAAGACCTCCGGCCGCCACAACCTTCTCCGCCTCGCCGAGCGGGGTGAGGGGGTATCCGCAGGAGGAGTTCGCACCTCGCAGCGTTGTGCTGCGCAAGTCCACTTCCACGACGTCCCCGGTCTCGAAGCCGTCGTTGAGCCGATAGCTGCTCTGAATCGGATACAGCTCCCCGGTGGCCAGGCAGTTCCGAAAGAAAATGCGGGCGAAAGACTCTGCAATCACCACGCGAATGCCCGCTGCGCCCAGGGCGATGGGCGCGTGCTCCCGCGACGAGCCGCAGCCAAAGTTCCGCCCCGCGATGATCACGCGGTACGGACAGGGCACCCGGCCAGCCTCCGTCAGCCGCTGGGGATACCTCTCCACGGGAAGGCCGCTGAGCGCGTAGCTACCGAGCCGCTCGTATTCCTCACGGATGGTGGGGACCAGGGACAGATATTGCGCGGGAATGATCTGGTCGGTGTCGATGTTGTCACCCACCACGTATGCCTTGCCGCCGATGATCGCTCTACCCATGGTCAGGCTCCCATCACGCTCAGGACTGCAAGTAATCACGCGGGTCCGCCACGTGGCCCGCCAAGGCCGATGCGGCGACCGTGTAGGGACTGGCCAGGAACACCTGCCCGTCCGGGTGGCCCATCCGGCCGGGGAAATTCCGGTTCGTGGTGCTGATGCACTTCATGGGCTCGTTGATCCGCCCGAACGTGTCGGCCGGACCACCAAGGCACGCGGCACAGCCTGGGTTTTCAGTCATGCGTACGCCCGCGTCCCGCAAAATGTCCCATACCGACTTGCCGTTGAGCAGGCTCTCTTTGAGAGATGCCACGATCGCGGGCGTGGCCGGCACCCCGAACGTGTCGATCTTCACCTGCCGGCCCTGCACGATACTCGCGAACGCCAGGAAATCGCTTGCCTTGCCGCCGGTGCATGAACCGATGTAGGCGCGATCGAGCTTCACATCCGTCAGGTCGCGGGCGGCGGCACGCCGGCTTGGATCGGGCGGCACAGCCACCGTCGGTTCCACCTCGGCGAGATCCACCCGGAGCGTGCTGAGGTATTTCGCCTCGGCGTCCGGGGAAACAGCCTCGTACGGCCGAGTCGTCCCGTGTTCCTTCATGCGAGCATCCACAAACGCTGTCGTTTGCGCATCCGCTTCGAAAATGGCGTTCTTGGCCCCGGCCTCCACGCCCATGTTGGCGATGGTCATGCGGTCGTCGATGTCCAGACCGCTCACACCATTTCCCCCGAACTCCATGGCGCGATACGTGGCGCCGTCGAATCCGATCTCGCCGATGATGTGCAGGATGACGTCCTTGGCCATCACACCCGGCCCCATCGCCCCGTCCAGCATGAACCGCATGGTTTCCGGCACGCGCAGCAGGATCTTGCCGGTCCCCAGCACAAAGGCCGCATCGGTGTTCCCGATTCCCGTCGCGAACGCATTGAAGGCCCCGGCCGTACACGTGTGCGAATCCGTGCCCACCAGCACCTCGCCCGGCCGAGTGTGGCCCTTCTCGGCGAGCGCGATATGGCACACGCCGGCGTAACGGGAGCCGAACTGTGCCGCCAGCGGCCCCCTGGAAGGGTCAAAACGCCAGACGCCGGTCGGGTCGTCGATCACGTCGTAGAAGTGCCGGATGCCCTGCTCCCGCACGAACTCACGCAGGATATCCACATTTCGGTTCGATCGCTGATCGGTCGTGAAGATGTAGTGGTCCGGAATAATCACCACGCGATCCGGGTCCCAGACGCGTGCCGTCTCTCCGAATTCACGTTTGAAGACCCCGATGGTGCCAGGGCCGCAAACGTCGTGCGTCATGAGGACGTCCACGTCGACGAGCACGGTTTCGCCGCTCGCGACGTTCTTCTTGCCTGCGGCCCGGGCCAACAGCTTTTCCGTCAGCGTCATACTCATGACTCAAACACCGTTCTCCTCCGGCCCCTCGCCGGAATCCGCATCGGAACCGGGCCCGCGTTGCGCGGGCGCATAGCCTGCACTCATCGCCACCTTGTTTAGCGCGGCCAGGTATGCCTTGGCCGATGCCACCAGAATGTCCGTGTCCGCCCCGTGACCGCTGAAGAGGCGGGGGGTGGGGTCGGTGGTGCGGACGCGGACGGTCACTTCGCCGAGGGCGTTCATGCCGCCGGTCACTGCATGGACGATGTACTCATCAAGCTGCACTTGAAAGGGAACGATCTGGTCGATGGCGGTGAAGATCGCGTGGATGGGGCCGGTGCCGGTGCTGGCCTGCGTCTGGTAGCCGCCGTCGGGACCGGTGATGGACACGCTGGCGGTCGGAAGCGCGGGCAGACCGCAAGACACGTGCACCGACTCCAACACGAAGACCTGCGGAGGCTGATAGAACTCATCGGCGAGGACGGCCTCCAGGTCCGCCTCGGTGACGACCTTCTTCTTGTCCGCCAGCTTCTTGAAACGATCGAAAGCACGGTTCACCTGCTCGTCGTTGAGGTGCTCGTAGCCCAGTTCGGACAACCGGTTGCGGAACGCGTGCCGGCCGGAGTGCTTGCCGAGGACGAGCTTGCTCTGGGTCAGGCCGACGTCCTCCGGCTTCATGATCTCGTAGGTCTGCTGGTGCTTGAGCACGCCGTCCTGGTGAATGCCGGACTCATGGGCGAAAGCGTTCGAGCCCACCACCGCCTTGTTGGGCGGCACGGAGATTCCCGTACGGACGGCCACCAGGTGACTGCTCCGCGTGAGCTGCGAGGTGTCGATGCCGGTCCGCACGGGAAAGAGCGCAGGCCGGGTACGCAGGGCCATGACGACCTCTTCCAGGGGAGCGTTGCCCGCGCGCTCGCCCAGGCCGTTGATGGTGACCTCCACCTGCCGGGCGCCGGCCCGGATGCCGGCCAGGGTGTTGGAGGTGGCCAGCCCCAGGTCGTCGTGGCAGTGCGTGGATACGATGCAGCGGTCGATGCCGGGCACGTTGGCGATGACGCCGGCGATGAGCTCTTCATACTCGGCCGGAGCGGAATAGCCCACCGTGTCGGGAACGTTAATGGTAGTCGCGCCGGCCTCGATGACGGCGGCGAACACTTCGTAGAGGAACGCGGGCTCGCTGCGGCTCGCGTCTTCTGCACTGAATTCCACGTCCTGGGCATATTGCCTGGCGTAGGCCACCATCTCTCGCGCCCGCCTGACCACCTCTTCGCGGGTCATGCGAAGCTTGTGCTTGAGGTGGATGTCCGACGTTGCGATGAAGGTATGGATGCGCGGCTTTTTCGCCACGCGCACGGCCTCCCAGCATGCGTCGATGTCTTTCGTGATCGCGCGGGCCAGTCCGGCGATGATGGGGCCGTTGTCCGTACCGACCTCCGCGGCGATGCGCTGCACCGCCGCCAGGTCGCCCGGCGAGGCCGCGGGGAAGCCGGCCTCGATCACGTCCACGCCGAGCCGGGCAAGCTGGTGTGCGATCTCAAGCTTGTCGTGCGCGTCCAGCGTGGCCCCCGGCGATTGTTCGCCGTCTCGCAGCGTGGTGTCGAAGATTCGTACGTGATCGTCACTCATGGCACTTCCCTTCAATCTGAAACCGCGTCCGGCACGGCTGCTCTCACCCGGTCCCGGCCGACCCGAATACTCACTTGCCCGCCTGGATGAACGGCATCAAGGCCCGAAGCCTTCGGCCGATGACCTCGGCGGGGTGGTTCACTTCCTTCTGGGCCATGGCCATCATGTTCGGCTTGCCGGCCTCGCATTCGGCCACCCATTCCCGCGCGAAGTCGCCCGACTGGATGTCCGCCAGAATCTGCTTCATGGCCTCGCGCGACGGCTGGGCAATCACCTTCTTGCCGCGCGTCAGGTCGCCGTACTCGGCGGTATTGCTGATGGAATCACGCATGCCGGTGATGCCGCGTTCGTAGATAAGGTCCACGATCAGTTTCACCTCATGAACGCACTCGAAGTAGGCCATTTCGAGCGCGTAACCGGCATCCGTGAGCGTCTCGAATCCGGCCCGGATCAGCTCGGTCAGCCCGCCGCAGAGAACGGCCTGCTCGCCGAACAGGTCCGTTTCCGTCTCCTCTTTGAACGTCGTTTCCAGCACGCCGGCCCGGCCGCCGCCGATGCCGCAGGCGTATGCCAGCCCCAGGGTTCGCGTGTTGCCGGAGGGGTCCTGGTGGACGGCCAGCAGACAGGGCACGCCGCCGCCCGCCTCGTACTGCCGGCGAACCAGGTGCCCCGGCCCCTTGGGGGCCACCATGAACACGTTGATCGACTTCGCCGGCACGATCCGCTGGAAATGAATGGAGAACCCGTGGGCGAACGCCAGGTAAGCCCCATCCTTCAGGTTTGGCGCGATGTCCTTCTCGTAGATGCCCTTCTGTAACTCGTCGGGCAGCAGAATCATGACCACGTCGGCCTGGGCCACGGCGTCGGGCGTGTCAAACACCTTCAGTCCGGCCGCCTCCACGCGAGCCCGCACGGCGGCGTCCCGCTGCTCAGCGACGACCACATCGTACCCGCTGTCCCGCAGGTTCTGGGCGTGGGCGTGGCCCTGCGAGCCGAACCCGATGATTGCGATCCGCTTTCCTCTCAGCACGCCGGGGTCGGCGTCTTTCTCCATCAGTACGTTCACCGCCAGGTTCTCCTCTCTTCTAAGGGTGCGCAGCGCATCCAGTTTCGCCTGACCGCCGCATCGGCATGTCAGGCAAGCTTGCGTTTCCGTTCCGCCTCGGCCTGGTCGCGCGTGCGGCCGGCCACAACGTGCAGTTCCGTCATTTCGATCACGTCGACAATCCGCCGCACCTGCGGCGCAAAGCGATGGGCGGCCCGCTTGGGGGCCTTGACCACCACGTTGGCCCGGCCGTCGGCGGCGGACACGTACGTCACTTCGCCTCCGAGCCGCCCGATGAGCATCAGCACACGCGGCAGGGCCGCCATAGTACGCAACACGATGGCAAATGTAAGCAGCTTCATTGGGGTGCCTCAACCATCTCCGCCAGGCTGGCCCCGGCGGGAACCATGGGATACACGTTTTCTTCCGCCTGGCAGATCGCGTGCAGCAGGGCCGGACCCGCGCACGACAACCAGCGTTCCAGCGATCCGCGAATCTCCGCCCGCTCGGTCAGCGTGAAGGCCTCAAAGCCGTACACGCGGGCCAGCGCGGCGAAGTCGGGGTTGTCCGACAGATCCACCGCGCTGTACCGCCGGTCGAAAAACATCTCCTGCCACTGCCGCACCATGCCCAGGTATCTGTTGTCCATGACCAGGACCTTCAGGGGCAGGTTCAGTCGGCGAACCGTGGCCATCTCCGCCATGGTCATCTGGAACCCGCCGTCCCCGACGATGGCCACGACCGGCGTGTCCGGGCACGCCGCCTGGGCCCCCATGGCCGACGGCAGTCCGTAGCCCATGGTGCCCGCCCCGCCCGACGTGATCCACTTTCTCGGGTGATCCGCACGGCATCGCTGGGCGGCCCACATCTGGTTCTGGCCCACGTCCGTGGCAACGATGGTGGACGGGCCGATGATGCTGAACAGTTCGTCGAGCACTTCGGTGGGCGGCACTTTGCCGGGCTCGCTGCTCTCGCGGCGGACCAAGCCGGTGCCGTATGATGACGCCTGCTTCTGCCATTCCGACTTCGGCTCGATCGGCTCCTGCTCCAGAAGCTGGTTCCACGCCGTCAGGGCGGCTTTCAGGTCTGCGTGGACGGGAGCGTCCACTCGGATGATTTTGCCCAACTCTGCCGCGTCGATGTCGACGTGCACGACTTTCGCCTGGCTGGCGAAGCGGTCGGTGGCCCCGGTCACGCGGTCATCGAAACGGTTCCCAAAGCCCAGAATCAAATCCGCCTCAAACACGGCGCGGTTTGCCTGACGCAGGCCGTGCATGCCGAGCATTCCCAGGTGGCCGGCGTAGTCCGGGTCTGCGGAACCAAGGGCCATCAGCGTACTGACCACCGGGACCTGCGTGCGCCGGCACCATTCGCGGAACTCGTCCACCGCGTTCCCGATGCGGCATCCACCGCCGACGATGCACACCGGCCGGTGCGACGCCCGCAGAAGCGCGTGGGCCTTCTGCACTTGCGCCGGGTCCAGCCGCGGGGACGGCTCGTATCCGGGAACGCTGACGTGGTCGGGCAATGGCTCGCTCGTGTGGCCCAGCAGCACGTCTTTTGGGATGTCCACGAGCACCGGGCCCGGCCGGCCGGTCTGCGCGATGAAGATCGCCTCGGCCAGAACGCGTGGCAGATCATCCACGGAGCGGACGAGGTAGTTCTGCTTGGTGATGGCCGTGCAGATGTTGAACGTGTCGGCCTCCTGGAAGCCGTCGGTGCCGATCAGCGGGGACGCCACCTGCCCGGTGAGGCAGAGCAGCGGGACGGAGTCCATCATGGCGGTACAGATGCCGGTGGTCAGATTGGTGGCACCGGGTCCGGACGTGGCGATGGCCACGCCGAGGCGTCCGGAGGCGCGTGCGTAGCCGTCGGCCGCGTGGATGGCGCCCTGCTCGTGCCGGGTGAGGATGTGCGTGACGGGCGAGTTCAGCAACTCGTCGTACAACGGCATGATGGCCCCGCCGGGGTAGCCCCAGGCCGTTGTCACGCCTGCCCGCGTGAGGGCTTCGACCACCACTTTGGATCCGCTTCTTCGGGTCATCTCGGCATTCCGAATCGCCCCGGCCACCGCGGGCCTGGCGAGCGACGGCAAACAAAAAAGGCCGGCATCCGCGGCAACGGATGTCGGCCTCAGGTTTCTCACAGCGTTTTTACTGGAACCTTTGCCTCACCGCTGCCGCTACACGCAGCCGCTAATAAGGATAAGTACCAGTACGAGTAGAGCCAGGCAGGGGAACAGACCCGCTTCGGTGATCCGCCGCGCAGCCACGGAGCCGGTGGCCGACCGATCGGCCAGGCTGAAGGTCTGCGTGTTATTGCGGGTACCGTGCATATATACGTTCCCTGTCGGACGCTACACCAACGTATCTACTGTCACGCGGGAAAGCAACCGGAAATCGAGTACCGAGTGTGACTTTTTTCCGCTGCCGGCCGAATTCCGCTACTGAGACAGTCGACCGAAGGGGGCCATGCACTTTACTTGTGAAAAGTCGCACGAAGGGTATTGCTGTGTGTTGCTGACGAGGGGGCGAGGTCCGAGAAGATCGAATGCGGCGGGCGTGTCCGGCGTATGTGATACCCGTTCGGCAGGAGGCTGGCCGGGGCGGGCCGGGCAGTCGTGCCCGCTGCGGGTTGTGCATATTCAACGGCATATGTCTGCATACGTGCATAGGAATTCGCTTTCCCAGTGTGTACAGGTTGCCCAGTCCGCCCGAAATGTGGGCGCAGAATGCTGAAATGTGGGGGCCAGATCGTGAAATGTCGGGCCAGAAGGCAAAAGAAACGCATGGGGAGCGGTTCTTCCCCCCCGGCGGCACGACGTCCAGGTGAAGATAGGCGATGGGTCCTCTCCCCGGTGTGGCCGGCTACGGCCGGCGAGCTGGAACCCGGCAAGCTCCTTTCCCCTCGACAATCCTTCCCGTCCGCCGGCATCCAACCGGCTTCCCCCCGGCTCGCCGCGATGCAGTTCGCCGCGCCTTCATCCGCTGCAGGCCGCTTTCGTCCCACCGCTTGCCCCACCAGCCATCGCTGTGCATTCCGTGTACCATCCGCAGCGAATCGGAGGCTTGAGCCTTGGCACACGCGAATCGCGCCTCCGGGCGCATGGGGAGGACTCTGGACGCGCCCCACATGCCGTCGCGTCGCCGGCAATCACCCAGCGTCACGCGGCGCTGTTACCGCTCCCATCGCCCCCATATCGGATGTCTCGTCTCTCACATCCAGAATCGCCATGCTGAGCGTAAGCAAGGGAATCGCGGCAGCCAGTTCATTCACATCCGTGGTTCGGCGGTGGCCGGGCGCACTCCCGTTCTGCCCGCCCCTGTACTCAGTGCGGCTTCCAGGGCGAAGCCGTGACTTGAGGAACCGCACGCGTGAACGGCCCATCCCGGCGAGCCAGGAGACCTGTGCAAGCCCTGGCGGAGCAATCACCTAGGGCCACCCGACCGTCAACACCGTCCGGATTCCGCGTCAGTCGATCACGATCGTGCCCTGATGCTCTCCCCTCATGGCGTCGAACAGTTGCTTGACCAAATCACTATCAGCGGTCGGCATGGATATCAGATAGTCCTGGGGATCGCTAAAAGTTGTGACTTCCTCAATGAGGGAACCCCAGATATAGATCACAAAGGAATTTCCCTCCAAGCCCGCATGCACACCTGTCGTCCAACTGCCATGAGACCCCATGTCGATGATGATGTCGTATGAGCGGCCGAGCGAAAACTCCGACACGGGCCTGGCCTGACGAAACGCGTCGGTCAGGAGACGCACGATCTCCGGATTTGTGCAGGTGATCTCACGCCCGTTGCCCTCGAGGCGGACACTCTCGATGGCGACTTGTTCGGACCCGTTAAGCAGTCTGGCGAGACTGCGGTGCGGGCGGATCGTTCGCACGTAGACAACGGCGAACGGCACAGATGCGAGAGTAAAGATGCACAACAATGCGCAAAGGATGTAACGACGGCGTGGTCTCACGTTGCACCTGCCCGATCGTGTCGACTGGCTGAACGTAATCGTTCACGGGCAAAACGCGCTTCTTGGGCCATAAACGATGATCCGGGTGCTGGGAAAGCCGTAGTCTGGCGGTTCTGCCCCTCCAAACCGGCGTCCTTAGGCCGGCATCAGTGTCTCTTGTCCTGCGAACGGTTACGGCTGAACCAACAACGGTCAGTTGCTACTCTCAACGCAGTTCCATCCGTCAAATACCACTTTATAACCCGTTAGCGTTCCACCCGAACCAAACTGACTCCGGCTAATGTATCTCGGGCAACAGGTCAGTGACATCGATTCGATCCATCGCTCCTCATGCCAAAACGCGGGGTATCCGTACGTTGTCTCGAGCTCCCGTGCAGCCTTATAATCCTGGTAGAAGAAATCCCTCAGAGTGCCCTTGTTGAAAGTGTAGTGGTCTTTCTGGATCATCATACCACTGAACGTAACAGTCCGGCAACAACCCTGCCGTACCACACTACTGCCTCCAACAGTTACCGAGGCGCCTGTGTGACCGAAATGCCCAGTCCCCAGGGCCCACGAGAGGTCCGACCCTGAGACTCTGGAAGCCAAACCGTGCCACCAGTCAATGTCGCCACTCCCTGCGAACTCGACTGCGAATGCCTCTGAACTCTTGGGAATCCTGTCACCGAGTCGAATCACGCCGGTTTTGGAAGGATAGGGGCCTAATTTACTCGCTACGTAGGAGGCCAAGAAGCGTCGATAGCGAGCGTTCCTGCTGATCACGTTGCTGAAACTCGACAGGTTCATCGGTTTGCCCTCACGTTGGTAAGCGGCACCGCTCTTGTTCAAAAACACTCTCAACAGGCGTGCAGAGAAGACCTTTCCTTGAGCCTCCCAGGTCATGAGTAGGCTGAATAACTGGGCGTGAAGCTGACTCCTGGTCTGCAAGCCCGACGGGTCATACTGGGTAGGCGGGGAATTTCCTGCGTGCATATAGAGCGCGATGCCGCCCTCTTCGCTGATCGGATCCCTGTTCACCCACCGTCCCAGCTTCGGGCTGTACCAGCGGTAGCCCCAGTAGCCCAGGTGAGTCCACGAGTCGAACGGCTTGGTGCTGAAGC
>JAFGJQ010000354.1 GCA_016929015.1 Phycisphaerae bacterium
AGAATGGACGCTGCGCGAGAGCAGTGACATCGGGGGACGGGCGGAACATGGCCGAGGGTGGGGGCTATGGGGATGGATCCCGGCGGAAGGAATTGCGAATCGCGAATTACGAATTGCGAATGCCGGCGCGGAGCGGGATCGCAGCGGGGGGTACAGGCGGAACATGCCCGAGGCTGAAGCCTACGAGCATGGCACCCGGCCGAGGCTGAAGCGTATGAACGTGGCACCCGGCACCCGTGCGGTCGAGAAGGGATTCCTGGCCGAGCGGTTTTGCTTTTTGCTTTGGTCTTCCGTTACACTTCTGCAGTCTGTTACGGGAGGTTACGCGTGTTTCGTCGACTGTGGGATGCCATGGAGGATTTTCCGCCCGGCCGGGTGCCGCTGCTGCTGATCGTGTTTGCGATCGTGTCCGGCGGCGTGGTGGCGGTGCGCAGCGCGATCCATCGCGAGCCGAAGCTGACGATCTGGACGTTCACCCACATTTCGGCCGAGGAATTCAAAGGGCGGCTGAAGGACCACCCGGACCGTAGCGAGATCAAGCTCGAGAACCTCGGCAACGCGATGTTCGATCGTCTGTCGCTGGCGGTCATGACGCAGAAGGAGCTTCCGGACCTGGTCGAGATCGAGCAGACGTTTGCCGGGCAGTTCCTGCGCGGGCCGGTGGAGAACGCTCCGTTCGTTGACTTGACCGATCGCATCCATGGTGAGGGCTGGGACAAGAAGTGCGTCTACGCCCGGCTTGCCCGGTATTCTCACGGCAACCGCATCTACGGCATTCCGCACGACCTGCACCCGATGGTGCTGGTCTATCGCCCGGACGTGCTGGAATCGCTGGGTCTGAGCCCGGAGCAGTTGGCCACCTGGGATGACTGGATTCGTGCATCCGACAAGCTTTACCACCCCGGCGCCATGGGCACGGAGGAATGGCGGCGCGGGATCGTGCTATCGACCATCGAGGGGTTTGACTATCTCTCCCTGCTCTGGCAGCGAGGGGGGGACATCTTTGACGCGGACGGTCAGGTGATCATCGACAGTCCGCTGGCCGTTGACACGCTGGAGTTCTATCGGTCGCTGTTCGAGGGCGAGCACCCGGTGGCGGGTGCGCGGCTCAGCAGTTGGTCGGAGGACTACGCGGCGCTGTCGCGCGGTCAGTTCGTGGCGTATCCGGCCCCGGACTGGATGCTTGCGGGCATGCAAATGGAGGCCAAAACGCTTCTGGAGGGCAAGGTTCGCTGTATGCCGCTGCCGGCCTGGGAGCCCGGTGGGCGGCGGACCAGCACGTCCGGCGGAACGGCCATGTTCATACCCAAGGGCTGCGCGGACGAGGACCGGGCGTGGGCGCTGGCCAAGTTTCTGTATTTCGATCGCGACTCTCTGATCGAGCGGTTTCGGCGGCAGACCATCGTGCCGGCGCTGCACACGGTGTACGACGATCCCGTGTTTGACGAGGAGGTTGCGTTCTTCCAGGGCCAGAAGGTGGGCCGCTTGCTGACCGAGCTGGCGATGGAGGTCCCGCCGGTCCAGGGTTCGCCGTACATCTCCGAGGCGTACAATCGGCTGAACGCCGTGTTTTCCGACGTGATGGCCGGCCGGCTGGCGCCGGAGGCCGCGTTGAAGGACGTGGCCCGCCGGCTGCGCGAGACGATCGCCCGCGATCAGAGAGCGGTGGAGCGGGTGGGCGGGCGGTAAGCCGGAACATGCCTTTTCCCTTGGAGTGGTCCGACCGTTTCGCACGTGCCAAGCGGGGCCGGCTGTGACCGGAATCGGTCATCCGATTCTCGCAAGTGTTTGCTCTGCGGCGTGTTGTTCGTGTTGAACCGCTGCCCCCAAGCGGCTATCTTCCGTGCGGATACTGAAGGCACCGTTGTCCCCGTGAGCAGCCGCAGCGCATCATGGCCCGATCGACGAGTCCGGAACGAGCAGGCGTTTCCCCCTGGCTGTTCCTGTTTCCGTTTCTGGCCATCTTCCTGACGTTTACCGTGTATCCGTTGTTCGCATCCGTGCATCTGTCGCTGCGACAGCGCGTGGGGACGGCCATCGACGTTTACGTGGGGGCCCGGAACTTTGCCGGGCTGGTCGGCGACCGCGTGTTCTGGGCGTCGATGGGGCGGACGGCGTATTTCGCCGTTCTGTCGCTGCTGGTGCAGTTGCCCGTGGCGCTGGGCCTGGCTTTGCTGGTGCATCAGAAGAAGCTCATCGGGCGAGGGTTTTTCCGAACGGTCTTCTTTCTGCCCGTGCTGGTAGGGGCGGCCTTCATCGGGGTGAGCTTCGTACGCATCTACGGCGTGCAGTACGGCAGCCTGAACGCGGTGCTGGGCTTGTTCGGCATCCCGGCGGTTGACTGGCTGCGCGATCCGAAGTGGGTGATGAATACGCTGGTGCTGACCGGCGTTTGGATGTTCGCCGGGTTCAACATGGTGTACTTTCTGGCGGGGCTGCAGGGGATTCCCACGGAGTTGTACGAGGCCGCCACCATCGACGGGGCGAACACGTGGCAGAAGTTCCGCGCGGTGACGATGCCGGGCATCTGGCCCATCGCCGCGTTTTTGATCACGGCGTCCACCATCGGCTCTTTCGGGCTGTTTGACCTGCCGTGGATACTGTGCCAGCGGGGCGGGCCGGGCCAGGCGAGCACGACGGTGATGGTGTACCTGTACGAGCGCGGTTTCGTGTCCGGCGACCTGGGCTACGCGGCCGCCATCGGCTGGATGGTCACGGTCATTCTGCTGGTGGTTGCGCTGGTGCAACTCAAGGTGTCGCGGGCTTGGAGTGACTGACGGGAGCAATGGCAGCCATGCGAGCCGGTCGTCTGGTCATTTACGTGCTGCTGGCGGTCACGACGTTCTTCTCGTTGGGGCCGTTTTTGTGGATGGTGTCCGGCTCATTCAAGACGCAGGACGAGATCAACCAGCCGGGCGGCGGGCCGCTGAGGCCCAAACACCCCACCACGGACAACTACGAAATCCTGTTCGAGCGGGTGTCCTTCGGCGGGTACCTGGTGAACACGGTATACGTGGCCAGTGTCACGGCGTTGTTGACCACGCTCGTCAGTGCCATGGGCGGCTACGCCCTGGCGAAGTACGCGTTCCGGGGCAAGAGCCTGGTGACGGGGGTCGTGCTGGGCACGATGCTGCTGCCGCCGGTTGTGCTGCTGGCGCCGTTGTTCAGACTGGTGCATGCGCTGAATCTGATCGACTCCTTCTGGGGGCTGATTCTGCCGGGGGCGGCGAGCGGGTTCGGCGTGCTGATTATGCGGCAGTACCTGCGGTCGGTGCCCAACGACCTGATCGACGCGGGCCGGCTGGACGGGGCGGGCGAGTGGCGCATCTTCTGGTCGGTGATTCTGCCGTTGATCCGGCCGATCAGCAGCGCGCTGCTCATCTTCACGTTCCTGGGGAGCTGGAATGCGTATCTGTGGCCGATGATCGTTCTGCGAGACGAGCGGAACTATCTGCTGACCGTGGCCGTCACAAACGTGGTCGCTTCGATTCACCAGCAGGAGTACGGCGTGATTCTGGCCGGCACGCTCATCAGCATTGCGCCGATCATTCTGCTGTTTATGGCGCTGCAGCGAGAGTTCATCAGCGGTCTGACCCTTGGAGCGGTGAAGCAATGAGGGGCTCGATCGTACGCCGCAAGATGTGGGTCCGCCCCGGCGGACCGTTCAATAAGCCACTGACCTGGAGACTGCCATGACCGTCCGAGCCCGATCCATCACAACCTGTTTGGCCTTCGTGTTTCTGCTGTCGGCCGGATGCCAGGAAACGGCTCGTCCGTCGATCCCGATCGGCCTTCTCGACGGGCTGCCCCTGCTCACGAACGACCAGCCACAGCGTGCGCGAAACGTGGTTGACATCCCGCCCGGGACGGTGGTGGAGCTTGCAGACCTGAAAGGCCCCGGCGTGATCCGGCACATCTGGATCACCGCTCGGGAGGGCGGCGACCGGCTCTATAAGGACCTGGTGCTCCGGATGTACTGGGACGACGAGACCAGCCCCAGTGTGGAGGTCCCACTGGGTGATTTCTTCACGGTCGGCTGGGGCGAAGAGCGTGACGTCAGCAGCCTGGTCGCGGAGATGATTCCGGCCATTCTGCCGAACCACGCGGCGCTGAACTGCTGGTGGCCGATGCCGTTCGAGACCGCTCGCATCGAGATTGAACACCAGGGCAGTGAGCCCGTGCAATTGTTCTTCTGGATCATCAACTGGGAGAGAGTGGCTGCGCTGCCGGCGGACTGCGGTCGGTTTCACGCCCAGTGGAACCGGCAGAACCCCGTGCCCCGCGGCGGGCCTTACGTCATTCTGGAGGCCGAGGGGCGCGGCCGGTACGCCGGCACGATCATGAACTACCATCTGCTGGAGCCGGGCTCCTGGGTGGAGGGTGGCGAGCTGATCTACATCGACGGCGACGAGCATCCGACGTTGGAAGGCACCGGGGCCGAGGATTACATGGGCCTGGCGTGGGGTTTTCGGCCGGATCACAAGCTGCTGTTTCACGGCAGCAGTTTCGGGCCGGTGGGGGATCGGATGAGTGCGTATCGGTTCCATGTCCTGGACCCGATCCGGTTTGATCGGAGCATTCGGGTGGTCATGCGTTGCCACGGCTGGGACGTGCAGGACCGGTCGGATGACTACTCGTCCGTCGCCCTGTGGTATCAGGCCGAACCGCATCGCCCGTTCCCGAAGCTGCCGGCCCCGGAGGACCGGGTGCCGCCGGATCTGGGTCCCCCCGTGCGGGCGCAGTGAGTTCATGTAGCGCAACCCGCAAGGAAGAGGAAAGCCGTCGTATGTCCATGCCCTGGTCCATTTCGATCGAGCAGAGCGGGCCGAACACCGCTCGCGTCGTGTTCTGTCCGACCGGCGTCTCCGCCGGCCCCACATTCGCGGTTCGCGAGCCGCGGTTTGAGCCCGTGCCGATTCCTGACACCGGCGCGGTGACCGTCTGCGAGGGGCGCGTGCAGGTGTGCGTGCGGCCCGATGGCCGGTTCCCACACGCGGACAACCTGAGGATCGAATGGACGTCTCGCGGACAGAAGCGGACCTGGCGGCCGGGCGAGCTGGACCATGAGAACCTCGGCGCGGCGTTCTTTGCGCTGGACAATCTGTGGCGTGACTATGTGCCGGCCGGCGTGCGTCCGGCCGAT
Organism: Phycisphaerae bacterium; assembly: GCA_016929015.1. Lineage (GTDB taxonomy): Bacteria > Planctomycetota > Phycisphaerae > UBA1845 > UBA1845 > JAFGJQ01. Next base: position 5,144 of record JAFGJQ010000354.1, read on the forward strand.
CCCATGGTGGGGTACGATGACCACATCTGGAACACCGCGGTGCTGACGGCGGCCATCGAGAAGGCGTACAAGGGCATCCACGGCAAATACCCGGAAACCGAGGAACGGAACACAGACGTCCGTCGCCTTGTGACGGGCAGGCCGCCGCTGTTGTTTCCGGATTGGCCGGCGGAGGTTTGCAAGGCGTACGACATCGTTCGTCGCAGTCCGCCGGGATTGCTGACACGGTCGGGCCTAAGCCTTTTCCGCGACGGCACGCCGCCGTGGGATGCGCAGGCGGAATGGATCGGGGCGATTCCGGATCCACAGCCGTTTGTCCTGTATCTCGTGTACCACGATTGCGATTGGCGTTTGGCCGTTCGGGAACTGACGGGGCTGCTGGGGCCGATCCCGCGGATTCCATCGTCGCTGCTCGGCGTGTGGTACTCGAACTACGCTCCTTTTGGCGCCGCGGATTTGCAGAAAATCGTCGCCGGCTTTGCGGAACACGACCTGCCGCTGGACACAATCAGCGTGGACATGGACTGGCACGACGGGGGCTGGTACGGGTACGGATGGAATCCCGAGTTGTTTCCCGATCCCGACGCATTTGCCGCGTGGCTTCGCCGGGAGAACCTGAAGGCCACGTTTAACATTCACCCGCTGTACGTCCCGGCCACCGAGCCGCGGCTGGAGGAGTTCAAGCAGGCCGCCGGCCACTCCGGTGAGGTGTTCGGCGAGGCCGGCGACTGGCATCCGTTCCAGGCGAACACGCTGAAGATTGACATCGAGAATCCGCGGCACGTCCAGGCGTACCTGGAGCTGCACGGCCGCGCGGAAGACGCCGGCTGCGACTTCTGGTGGATCGACGGGAGCGTGCTGCGGCCGGACGGTCGCGACGACAGTTCGTGGCTGAACCATGTGTACCGATCGCACCTTGCCAATCGCACCGGTCACACGCCCATCGTGCTGGCCCGCGCGGGCGGGCTGGGCGGCCATCGCGACGTGATCCTCTTCACCGGTGATGCGTGTTCGCAGTGGGAGGTCCTGGCGTTTGAGGTGGAGGCGTCGATTCGGGCGGCCGGCGGCCTGATCGCGTATGTCTCGCACGACATCGGCGGTTTCTGGCACGATACGAAAGACCGGCCGACGAACCAGCCGCCCGACCACCTGTATGCCCGCTGGCTGCAGTTCGGCTGCCTGAGCCCGATCATGCGTTTGCACAGTTTCAACGGGGTGCGCGAGCCCTGGCGGTTCGCACCGGACACGCTGCGCGTCACGCGGCGATTCATGCAGCTTCGCATGAGGCTCATGCCGTATCTGGACCGCTTGGTTGACGAGGCCCACGAAACCGGCCTGCCCCCGCTTCGCCCGATGTGGTTCGAGTTCGATTCGGACGAAGCGTACGAATGCACGGGCCAATACATGCTGGGTGAGTGTCTGCTGGTGGCACCGGTCACACGGGAAGATGCGAAGGTCCGCTACTGGTTGCCCCCGGGCGCGTGGCATGACGCGTTTGCGAACCGCACGCTCACCGGCCCGACGTGGGTGGACGAGAAGGTTCCTGTGCAACTGATGCCGTTGTGGCTCAAGGACGGTGCGAGCCTGGACCTGGCGAGGCCCATGCGCAAGGTGAGAAGCGTGATGCTCGGCTTGCGGGAGACCGTCTGCGGCCCCGGATGGGCAGTGCGTTCGATTCAATAGGTCGCGCCCGTGGGGTCGAGAACGGAATCTCTGCCCAGCGAAACATGCCCGAGGCTGAAGCCTACGGGCATGGCACTCGACCCGAGGCTGAAGACTACGGGCACCCGGCCGGTCTTGTCCTCACGCGCCGGGCATGTCCTTGCGCATGACGGAGAACCGCCGGATGACCGAAAGCCCGAATCGCTCGAAGAACCGGCGAGACTGATCATCCGCCCAGTCCATGGAGACATACCGGCCATCCGCCTCGCGGATGCGGCGCAGCGACTCTACGAACAGCTTTGCCCCGATCTGCTGATTCCGATCCGCTTCGGTCACACCGAACGGACCGAAGTGCTCGCCGGTCCACTGGCAGTATCCAACGATGATACCCTGCCGGCGGGCGATGAGCATCTCGTGCAACTCTCCGCGCTGGAGCTTCTCGCGGGCTGATGCGTTCCACCCGACCGGCCAGACCGCCGCCAGGTACGCGCGCAGGTCATGCACGCACTCCGGCGCCACCGGTTCGATGTCCACGGCGGGACCGCTCGCCCACGCCGCGGCCCGCGCCGCCTCCGCGTCAAAGTCGATGACGTCGCGGGCCATCGCGTACACCGTCCGGTCCAGCACAAACCCGAACCGCGCGAACAACTCTCGAACGCCCGGATACGCATCATCATCGATTCCCGGCGTCAGGGCGCCCGGTGCGGAAAGCGGCGTCCCGCAGACCCAGATCCGCCTGCGCTTGTGCCGCCGGAAGAAGTCCAACGCCGTGTCCAGCAGGGCCACACCCACGCCGGCCCGACGACAGCCCGGATCGACGGCCAGAACCGGAATCCAGCCTTCGTTCCGTTCCACGCCCGGCCCATCGTCCGGGCACCGCCGCACCACCGCGCGGCAGAAGCCCACCGGCTCCGTGCCGCGCAACGCCGCGAAGAACCCCGAGTCCGGCCCCGGCCGGTAGTCCGGATCGGCCAGAATGAAGCGGGCGAATCGCATGGCGTCGATCGGGTCGCGCTTCATCGTGCGGTTCCAGACTCGCAGCACGCCCGCCAGGTCGCCGCCTTCCATCGCGCGGATGTGAATGTCACCCATTGGTCACCGCCCCTTTTCCGCGAGCACCTCTCGGGCCAGCCGGGTCACCATCGCGTGACACTCCGGGAACCGCTCCATGTGCCTCAGGTCTTCCGGGCGAACGGCAAAACCCCCCGGCTGATTGGTGAGCACGGCATCGCCCGTCGTTTCGTCCCATTCCATCCGCCGCTGGTCGCGCCACGTGCGCAGCGCCGCCCGGATGGCGTCTTCATCCCCGGTTACGCACAGCCAATAGAGCAGCCCGCGAGGATTGCCTCGCCAGCCGAGCAGAATCTGCTTTGCGTAGAAGCCCGTGTCCGCTTTCATTTCCGGCGTCAGCTTCGTCCAGTCGCCGTCCGGCGGCGTGGGCAAAACCGGCTCATCCCACCGGCCCTGTCCGATCCGGCCTCGCACGTACGCTTCCAGCCAGAAGTACCGCTGAATACCATACGGACCTCGCCGGCCGTACTTCGTGTATGCTTCCTGGATGTAGTCCGCGATCATGCGGGCCTGAACGTCCGGGTGATCGCGGCAGTACGTATACACCTTTTCCTCCGGCCAGTCCGGCGTGATTCCGTAGGGCCGGCCGTAGATGTGGCGGACGTTGTCGATGGTGATCTGCCACGGCCCGATGGTGGTCTGGCCGAGCATGTCCTTGGTCTCGACGGCCGTGGTGCGGCCCCACCGGCGGTCCGGATCGTTGAACAGGCCCGCTCCTTCCTGGACGGCCTCGGCGAAGAGGTCCTCGAGCCCGACCGCCGGCCAGTGGCCCTTGGCGTATCCCTCGCGGAGCACGCGATAGGCCGTCTGGAGTACCAGGCGCCCGCCGTCGCCGTACGGCTCGCACTGCGCCGCCATCGCGGCGTAGCGGCGGTCCAGGTCTGTGACGCGATCCGTTGAGGTTGCGGCCCGCGGCGGTGTTGCGCAGCCGGCCAGCACCACCAGTCCGATTCCTGCCGGAATGATCTTTCCAGTCATGCGGAGCAGGCTACCCCCGGTGCGGACGGGATGCAATCAAAAGCTCTTGGGGTGTCCGCTGGCGAACGCGGGGTTTGGGGGTCAGGGCTGGAACTCCAGGTGGATGGCCGGGGTGCGGGCTTGGTCGAAGGGCGTGCCTTCGAAGTGGGCCCATTCGCGGATGCTGCTGTAGACCGTGTTGTGTGGGACCGTCTCGACCCAGGAGTCGTCGGGCAGTTGGACGGCCAGAGCGAGGCCGCCGATCTTGAAGAAGTCGCCGACGGGGTTGTCCACGATCAGCTCGTTCTCCCTGCGGAGGGCTGTCAGCGCAGGACCGGTGACGTCGATTATGTGCTCTTGCCAGGCAGAGAGGGGGCCGGTGTTTGCGGGCACGGCGGCGAGCCTTTGGCCGTTGAGGTGGATGAACTTGTCGCGATAGCGGGGTTCCGGATTCGAGTCAAACACGCGAATGCGCAGTTTGGCGGCCCGAATGTCGGCCAGCGCCGCGTCCGGCAGGCGGCGCGGGTTCTCACGGCGAAGGGTCAGGCCCTCTGCCAGGCGGCGCGTCTGTCTTCGCGAGACCTGTGCGATGGCGGGCGGCAACGAGTCATCGGTAGCCGAAACAGCCTCAATCGGCCGATCGGCCAGCAGCCATACGTCGACACTCGTCGGCGGTGCACTGAAGACCGACGCGCCACGGTCGGGCGACCAGCGGAGCTTGGCGGTCTGGCCACGATGTGCCCGCAAATCCACGCTCTGCATGCGCCAGGTCGGGCCGTCGGCCTGACGCGGCTGAACGGCGTCACCATCCAGCGTCACCGTTGCCTGGGCCGGCGGGCTTGCGTTGTCGGTCCGCGCGACAATCAGCACGTCGCATCGGGGCATGGCCTCATCCGGCACGGGAACTTCGATGTCGATGACGGGTTGGTCGTTGTCGGACACCGACAGCTCGGCCCGGCCATTCAGAGGAGCGAGGGGGGCGTGTGGAGGTCCGCTCGGCTCGCCGGGCACCCGTTCGATGGCCGTCACGGATGCGCCGGGCAGAGTCACCGTGATGGGCCGGCCGGAGGTGAAGCGATCCGGCAGCGGGTCCACGTACGGATAGATCACGCGGCCGGTGAACGACTGGCCGGGCCGTCCGCGATAGCGCGTGGTCTTGTCGAACGGGATGCTCAGCTCCTGGGGGGCCAGGTCCGGGTTCCGCAGCACGAGGATGGCGCGGTCACCCTTGAAGTGGGCGTAGCCGTGCGGTTTGCCCGCCGCGGGGTCTCCGCCGACGAAGACCGACTGTTCGAGCACGTCGCGGTTTTGAATGGCCCAGCGAGTCGCCCGGCCCAGGACATCCCAGCGGTCGGCCGTCATCATGTCGGGCGTGATGTACCATTCCATGAGCTGCACGCCGCGGCCGTAGTACATCATCACGTTGTCGGCGAATTCCCGCAGGGTTTCGTGGGCGCCGCCGAGCGGCTGATACTTTCCGTGGATAATCCCGTGCGTCATCATGGCCGACACCGGGACCAGGCGGCGCTGACGGACGTACACGTTATGGAAGTGCACGTCTCGGTAGCTCATGTCCCATTCGCGCGGCGACAATTGCGGCCACGTCTTGTTGTAGCCGTAATCGCTGGAGGCCATCCAGACCGTGTCGGCATGGATTAGCCACCACGGGGAGTGCCATACGAAGCTGGTCACGTTCAGAAAGATGTCGGGCTGTAGGGTGCGTTCAAAGGCCATAAGGTCGAGCTGGGCGTCCAGGTTGGCCTCGTGGCCGTGGCGTTCGTCGGGCAGGTGGCCGTGGCCTTCTGCGGAGCATTGGAGTTGGTTGAAATCGTGTTTGAAGTAGTTGATGTTGCCCTCACGAATGATGCGTTCGAGGGCGGCGCGAATGGCGGCGTTGTACTTCGGGCCGACCAGGCAGTAGAAGCGGCCGCGATCGGAGGTCTCGTATCCCTGCTCGCGGCCCCACGCCACGTCCAGGTTGAAGCCGTTTAAGGGTAGCCACAGTCCCAGCCGTGTGCCCCTTTCCTCCAGTGCCTGTCGCAGCGTTCGGAAGCCGTCGGGGAAGAGTGCCGGTCGGGGGACCCAGATGGACTTCGGCTCCTGGTACCCGTCATCCGGCACCATGGAAGTCATGCTGATTCCATACGGATCCAGCACGTTTTTTTTGAACGCGTCAAACGTGGAGACGATGGCGTCGTTGGTGATTTCCGTTCCACGGAAGTCATACCAACTGTTGTAGTGGAGCATGATGCGTGAAGGTCGGCGGATCCTGTCCAGGTAGTCGGCGAACGCCAGTTCCAGCGGGTCGCCCTTGGCGCCGACGCCCAGCACGGCTGTCTTGCTGATGACGGCGGTCTCCGCGTCGTCGCCCGGGCGCGGCGGCCGGCCGGGGAAATGAGCCAGCCGCACATGGTTCTCGTCGCAGCTTGTCTGGCTTCCGGGGTACTCCAGTCCGGCGAACCAGGCATCACCGATGAACACCGGCTCGCCACGTCCGCCGCGGTCCAGCGGCGCGCTCACGCGGAACCGCTCCACGTCGAGTCGGTCGACGATTTCTCCGGGCGTGAGCGTCAGGTGAATCGTTTTTCGCAGGTACGGTTCGTTGCCCAGGTGGTACTCGATCGTCATGTAACGCAGCGGCGAGGGTCCCGTGCGTCTGGGCACATAGCGGATCGTGAGCGTCTGCATCGCTCCGTCCTGGGTGAGGCTCGGCCTGCCGTCGCACCCGCAATCCGCGAGGGTCAGCGTGGTGCCGTCCAGCAGAGTGACGTGCAGCTCATCGCTGTCCAGGTCCAGCCGGTCTGACCCGTCGGCCCGCTCGAGTCGCACGGTTCGCCAGGTGCCGTCCGTCTCCTGGAAGACACGCCGGACGAAGGCGTTCTCCAGCTTGAGGTCGGACTCGGCCCGAGCGGCAGCGAGATCAACACAATTCGTTCCGAACAGAACACACAGGCTCAGACAAATGCGATGGATCACGCTATTCCTCCGGGACCAGCCGTACGGCGGGCCGCTTCACCACGATACGCGGGTCGATCTGCAGATCATAACCGCATTGGGTGTCCAGGTGGACGCGCGGTTCTGAGTTGGGGACGGCGAGCGCTCCCGCGTGGCGCGTTCGCGTGAAAAGGCCGGGATTGCGGAGGACTTTTCGTATCGCCGTGTTTGAGGCGATGATCGCGGGGGGTATAGTGGCATTGGTCGCGCGTGCGTGGGCCGAGCAGCGCGTTTGTGCCCGAGTCTCAGGAGGTAACAGACATGTGGGCTTGCCTTTTTCTTGCAGCATTGTCCGCCGGTATGGAGCCGTCGCCGGTCACGTCCGCGGAGGTGCCGGCGGAGTTTCGTGCGGCCTGGGTTTCGCGCTTCGAGTGGACCTCGAGGGACCCGGAGGAATGTCGCGCAAAGATTGTCGATGTTTTCCAAACGCTCGCGGAAGCGAATTTCAACGCGGCGGTGTTCCAGGTCCGGGGGGAGGCCGAAACGCTCTATCCCAGCGATCTCGAGCCGTGGTCGGTGCTGTTTGAGGGGCAGGATCCCGGTTTCGACCCGGTCGCATTCGCGCTCGAACACGCCCATGAATGCGGGATCGCCTTCCATGCCTACATCAACCCGATGCCGCTGCGTTCCGTGCGCCGGCCGGACATTCCGGAGGATCCGCAGCACCTCTTCTATCGGCACGGGCCCGTCGCGTCTCAGCCGTGGGTGTGCGTGGACGCAGAGGGTCGGCCCGCGCGGGAGGGATACTACTACCTTTCGCCGGGCATACCCGGCGTGCATGCGTACGTCCGCAATGTGATCATGGACTTCGTGCAGCGGTACGACGTGGATGGAATCCACCTGGACCGCATTCGCTATCCCGGCGCCGACTACAGCCACGATCTGGTCAGCCGCCGCCGGTTCATGGAACGGGGCAATCCGAACCTGTTGGAATGGAGCGACTGGCAGCGGGAACAGCTCGACAAGTTCGTCAACGACCTGGCCGCGGAGATCTGGTCGGAGAAGCCGGAAATCATGATGTCGTGCGCGGCGTGGGGTATCTACAACCGATACCACATCGATGGATACGGCGGGTTCAGCAGCGGTTTCCACGACTACGGCCAGGACACGTGGAATTGGTGCCGCCTGGGCGCAATGGACGTGCTGATGCCGATGATCTACTGGGACCTCGCCGATCCCAAGCCGAATTACGATGAGCTGATGGAAGACTTCATCCGCGGCGTGGGGCCGGAGCACTTCGTAGGCGGCCAGAACGTCTTCAATCCGGACGAGAATCTGCAGCAAATCCGCCTGACGCGCGAGGCCGGCGCCCTGGGCACCGTGCTGTGGAACTTCCGATCCGCGCAGCAGCGCGGTGTCATTGCACGCGCTCACGAGGAGCTTTACCAGGAAAGCGCTCCCGTGCCCGTGCCCGCCCGCGTGACAGATCCGCAATACGGCATCATTCTGGGCACTGTTCTGGCAGACGACGGCGAACCACTGGAAGACGCCTGGGTTTCGCTCGAGCCGGTCGATGAGGACGCTCGGCGTCGCGGCGTTTTTCGGCAGACGTGGACCAGCAGCGCGGATGGCCGATTCGCGTTCCTCAACGTGTCGCCCGGCCCGGCGCGATGCCGGGTGGAGTACGTCGGCGCGCCGGCGGTCACCACGGAGCCCGTGGACGTCCAGGTCGGGCAGACCTCACGCATCCGTGTGACCGTGCCGGAATCGGGCGAGGCACGCAGACAGCCGTTCCTGGCCATCCTTCAGCCTCCGGACGGTTTCCGCACCACTCGCCCCGTGGCTCACCTGCTGGGCCGCGCACGGCTGGGGCATCGGGTGACCGTTAACGGCGAAGACGTAGAGGTCTACAGTACAGGAGGTTTTGCCAAGGACGGCATTCCGCTGGAATTGGGAGAGAATCGCATCGAGATCACGGTGGCCGAACGCCGCCGCACGCATACCCGCGTGATCACCGTCACCCGCATCGAGCCCGAACCCGCGGAGGCCGTGACCGCGCTGCGCTTCCTGCAGCCGGCGGAAGACGCCACCGTTCAACCGGGTCAACTGCTGGAGGTTCGCCTGGAAGGTCCGCCCGGGCGAACGGGAACGGTTTCGGTGTTTGACGGGAGGTTCCAGTTGCCGCTGGCCGAGGAGGTCGACGCCGAGGGCAAGTCCGGCGGAACGTACTCCGCGGTCATGCGGGTACCGGAATCGATGATCGGCAAGCAGACAGGGGTACAGGTCGAACTGGCCAGGGGTGAGCAGGCGCCGGCGTTGAAGGGCGATGCGCCCGGCTCGGTGGACGTGTGGGACCCGGCCCAGGTTCGCGTGGCGGAAACGACGTCTGACCAGACGGGAATTACGTACGGGCTGCACCGAGTCCGACTTGGCGGCCCCTGGATGGCGTGGGTGCCGCGGGGGACGCGATTCGAGGTTGTAGGTCGCCGGGGAGAGAACTGTAAGGTGCGGCTCTCCGCGTCGATGACGGGCTGGGTTTCGCAGGACGACATCCGCTGGCTGCCGCCAGGCACGGCCGTGCCGCACAACTTCTTCACGTCGTGCGGCGTGGATGCGCGCGGCGATCACGACGTTCTGTCCATTGGGACGAGCGCGCCGGTGGTTGTGGCGGTGCGACCGGCCATTGATCCGACGAATCGGCTCTATGTCGACTTTTTTAATACGCACGATGCGACAACATGGATCACGCAGAAGTGTGGGGCCAAGGTCATCGGTCCGGTTCAGACGGAGCAGATGGAGGAGGATTGGCTGCGGTTGACCGTGCCGCTGAACTGCAAGCAGAACTGGGGATACTGGACGGAGATGCGCGACGGGCGCTTCACGCTGCACGTGCGGCGTCCGCCGACCATCGCGGCGTTTCCGGATTCGCCGCTTGACGGGCTGACCATCGCCCTGGAGGCCGGTCATGGGGGGACGGGCTCGGGCGCGGTGGGCCACTTCGGCACGAAGGAGAAGACCGTGAACTGGGAGGCGGCCAAGGCCCTGCAACGTGAGTTGGAATCACGCGGGGCCCGGGTGGTCCAGGTGCGGCGGGGTGACGAAGCGCCGACGTTGCAGGAGCGGGCGGAGCGGGCGAACAAGGCCAACGCAGACTTCTACGTCAGCATTCATGCGAATGCGGCCGGCAGCGCGGGCGGCTTTCTGCGTACGTCCGGGACGAGCACGTATTACCACGGCATTCACTGCCAGCGGCCGGCCAGGCTTGTTTATGAGAAACTGCTGGGCCTGGGATGGGACGAGTTCGGCGTGGTGGGCAACTTCTCGTACATGCCGCTGCGCAACACGCGAGTGCCGGCCATCCTGATTGAACAGGCGTTCATGTCGCATCCGGGCGACGAGGCACGCCTGCTGGACCCGGACTACCATCGGCAGCAGGCCATCGCCGTGGCCGATGCACTGGATGCCTTCTTCGACGGTGCTCGAGAGTAGTACGGCTTCACTTGCCGCACCGGACAGGGCCGTCAGCCCATCACGTGCTGATGCGGGTGCAGATTCTGCTGCAGGCGCTCGACAAATGAGCGGTGTCGCTTCCCGCAACAATCCAGGTGGCGAAGAATATGAAGCTTCGCCCGATCCTCGATGACCACCCAGACCAGGCAATACGCCCACACGAAAGCCACGTAGGACAGGGGGAGTGGCGCGACCAGGATGCCCAGGGAGACAATGAGTACGGCCACGAGCTGCGTTCCCAGCACGGCGCCAAGCAGGACGCGTGCCGGGAAGGGTCGGGTCCAGAAGGGGTGGCGGGTCCGCACGACGAGCAGCGTCAGGTGCCCTGCGACGGCGAGTTTCAGATAGATCAAGGATTGCAGGGTGGCCAGTCCCAGGCCAAGCCAGAGTTTGCCGATGAGCAGCAGTCCGAACGTTTCAACGACCCCGATCAATCCCAGGATGGTCGCGACGGTGAGGACGCGGCGCATGTTCCATCGTGCGGGCAGAGGATCGAGCCAGGTGTTGTCATAGGCGATGGTCAGAATGGGCAGGTCGTTCAGGAGCGCCAGCAGGATGATCATCACCGTGGTGATGGGATAGAAGTTGAACACGATCATGGCCAGCACCACGAAGAACATGATACGGATGGTTTCCGTGATTCGGTACATGGCATAACTGGTCATGCGTTCGAAGATTCGGCGCGACTCCTCAATGGCCTGGATGATCACCCCCAGGCCCGGCGCGGTCAGAACCAGCGAGGCGGCGGCCTGCGCCGCGTTCGTGGCGCCGGAAACGGCGATGCCCACCTCCGCCTGCTTCAAGGCCGGAGCGTCGTTTACGCCGTCACCGGTCATGCCCACAAGATGCCCGCGTCGCTGGAGGGCCTGAACGATCGCGTATTTGTGCTCGGGGTATACCTGGGCGAATCCGTCCGCGGTTTCGATTTGAGCGTCAAGATCCGGCGACGTTGGGGAGCCGTCGACCTTCGCGAAGACCTCGTCGGCGTGGAGTATGTTGGTTTGGAGTCCCAGTTGCCGGGAAGTCTCCCGGGCGATGGCCAGGTTGTCGCCCGTGACCATCTTGACCGTGAGGCCGTGTGCACGGGCGCGGGCGACGATGTCGGCGGAATCCTCGCGCGGGGGGTCGTACAGCGGAGTGATTCCGAGCAGTCGCCAATGATCGTTCGGACGCAGGCGGGCCACACCGAGCGTCCGGAAGCCCCGAGCGGCGAATGCATCGACGTGCCGCTGCGCGGCATCACGCTCTGGTCCGGACAGGCCGCAGAGGTCGAAGATCACCTGCGGGGCGCCCTTGGCGACCCGGAAGGTCTGGCCGTTTCGTGCGCGGACGTCGGCCTCAGTCCGCTTGCGTTTCGCGTCAAAGGGGACGAAGTGAGTTTGGGTGTATTCCTTCAGAGCGTTGACGTCGGTCAGGCCGCCAAGGACTGCTTCGTCTATGGCGTCCTGGTTCTCGGGTCGGGAAGCCAGGGCGGCAGCCAGGAGCAGTTCCTGTTCGTCATCGGCATCGAGGACCACGGACTCACCAAGCGACAATCGGTTTGCCGTGAGCGTGCCGGTCTTGTCCGAACACAGCACATCGATGCCGGCCAGGTCTTCGATCGACTGCAGCCGGGACACGATCGCCTTGAACTTGGACAGGGTGACCGCCCCCAGCGCCATCGTGACTGAGAGCACGGCCGGCATGGCAACGGGGATTGCGGCGACGGCCAGGATCAGTACAAACTGAGATACGCTCAGCAGCGATTCGCCGCGTGCAAGTTGAGTCATGACCAGCAGGCAGGCCAGGCCGAGGCTTACGAAGATCAGATAGTCGCCGATCGCCAGCACGGCCTTCTGGAAGTGCGACACGGCGCCGGCCTGTTCCACGAGGCGTGCGGTGCGGGCGAACTTCGTCCGCGGCCCGGTGGCGGTCACCCAGGCGACCGCTTCGCCCTGTCGGGCGATGGACCCGGAGAAGGCGTCGTCGCCGGGTTCTTTGTCCACGGGCAGAGACTCGCCGGTCAGGGCCGACTGGTCGACGCTGAGGTACTCATCATCCAGCAGTTCAATGTCCGCGGGAATCACGTCGCCCGCTCGCACGCGGACAAGATCCCCCGGCACGAGCTCTCGGGCGGGGATCAGTTGCCACTGACCGTCCCGGCGGACCCGAGCATCGACGGCCAGGCTCTTCTTCAACGCGGCCAGCGCGTTCGAGGCCTGGTGCTCCTGCCAGAATCCCACCACCGCATTGAACACGAGCATCACCAGGACGATGACGAGGTCCACCCAGTGTCTGACGATCAAAGAGAGTAAGGCCGCCACTTCGATCATCCAGGGGATCGGTCCCCAGAAATAGCGGAGGAACTTCAACAGCAGATTCTCTCTTTGCTCCTGAAGCTCATTGGGACCGAATTCCTGGAGACGGCGGCGTACTTCATCTGCCGTGAGCCCCCTCTCGGGGTGGCCGATCGGCTCTGGTGCGGCCGAGTTCCGCGTGGCGGGGAACGGCTTGTTTGTGGCGAGAGTCATGGTTCATTCCTTCCTCTCGATGCGCGGGGGCATCGCTTGCGCGGCTGCGCCTATGGGTGCGGGTCCATCGACTCGAGCCGCGTTGATTGGTTGCCGAGGGTGATCAGGAGTTCCACGGCGATGAGGGGAGCGCCCAGGTCGGGTGCCGGGCTTTCCAGGACATCCAGCAACGGCTCGAGCAGGTCCGCCAACTCGCCTTGGCTTAGGCTGCGTAGCACGTGGTGGGCTCCTTCCCGAAGCCACACGGATTCACCACGATCGCGCAGCGCCTCACACAGCGGGACCAGGCTGGCGCGCTCGAGGCCGGCCAGGGCGACGGCAGCGAGCCAGCGCACGTCGATGTCGCGATCCTCCAGGGCCTTCACGAGGGCCGGTGCCGCCAGCGGTGTATGCAGTTCCGTCAGAGCCTTGGCGGCCTCCCACCGTAAGAGCGGCTGCGGGGATGACAGTGCCTTGATGAGTGCGGGCGCTGCGGCCTCGCCGATGGCCACCAGGGCGCGACGGGCGCGCTGTCGTTGCCCGGCATCCTGGCCGCCGAGAACAGACATCGATTCCTCGACGGCTCGCTGGCGGGACTTCTCCGCTCCATCTATCGCAAGGTGTTTGGTTGACATCGGTTTCTCTCCTTTCCGTCAAAGGTTGAGGCAAGACTGAGCGAGCGAGGCCGGGACAACGCAGAACCGAGCAAGCGTTCCCGTCCATCCGGCGGCCTCGGGTCGGGGCCTCTACTGATAAGCATAGAGGCGGCATCTGAGGTGCGGCTGAAATGCAGATAAGGCTTTCCTCAGGCGTATTCGGCAGGCGACCGAGAGTGCGACGATTCTTCGTTCGTTCTCGTTCCAGCCGGCTGCAGCCCGCCCCCGGAAGGCAACACACCTCCCGAGGGCGGGCACTGGGGCTGGGACGACTCAATCCTCTTGTTTTTGCAGCATTACGAACAAGCGATTGTCGCCTGCTTGCACGGCCAGACGCACGCCGGACTTCAGGTCGTGTGTGGCCAGTTCGTGCTGGAATTCCCTGGTGTTGTGAACGGGTGTCCCATGGACGTCCACGATGACGTTGCCGGGCTGCATTCCAGCCAGATAGGCGATCCCGTTCGGATCAACCTGCGTCACCACGACGCCCTGGACATCCCGATTGATACCGAGCGAGCGGGCTTGATCGGCAGTCAGGTCTTCCACGGTCAATCCCAGATCGTTGGACACGTCGGTTTCGCCGGCGGCGACGGGCATTCCTTCACGCTGAGTGACCATGATGTGTACCGTCAGCGGCTTTCCTTCCCGAATCAGTTCCACCGCCACTTTTGTGCCGGGCTCCGTCGCGGCGGCCAGGTTACGCAGTTGGTTCGGGTCATCGGTTTGCGTGTCCCCGAAGCGGACAATGATGTCGCCCGGCTTCAGGCCGGCGTCCCGGGCGGGACCGTCGGGAAAGACGTCGCCGACCAGTGCTCCTTTCGTGGAATCGTAGCCAAAGGAGCGGGCCATGGTTTCATCGAGGGGCTGAATTGCTATACCCAGCCACCCGCGGACAACCTGGCCCTTATGGATCAGGCTGTCCATGATGGACTTCGCCATGTTAATGGGGATAGCGAAGCCCACGCCATTGTTTCCGCCGTTGTGGCTGGCGATGGCCGTGTTGATTCCAACGACGTTTCCTTCGAGATCCACCAGCGGACCGCCACTGTTGCCCGGGTTGACGGCGGCATCCGTCTGAATGAAGTCCTCGTATTCTGCGATGCGGACATTGGAGCGTCCCTTGGCACTCACAATGCCGGCCGTCACGGTGTCGCGCAGTCCGAAGGGGTTGCCGGCGGCAAGCACCCACTCGCCCACCCGGAGAGCGTCCGAATCGCCGAGCTTGGCCGCCTGCAAGCCCTTCTCATTGACCTGCACCACGGCGAGATCGCTCATGGGGTCGGTCCCGATCACCTTGGCATGGAGGCCTCGGCCGTTGGCCAGGGTAACCGTGACTTCGTCTGCTCCGGCCACGACATGGTTGTTCGTGAGAATGTAGCCGTTTGCGTCCACGATCACGCCACTGCCCATGCCCTGCTGAGGGACCATCTCTCGGGGAATACCCTCGTTGAAGAATCGGCGCAGCAGGTCATCATTGAACGGCCACGGTACGGCCGACCCGGGTGACGGCAACTCACGTCGTTCCCAATGTTGAGCAGGCTGGAAGTGCTTCACCGCCTTGATCGTGACCACGGACGGCTGAATCACGTCTGCGGTGTGTTCGAAGGCGATGGACAGCCCGTTTGCGTACCGGATGGCTTCTTCCGGCGTCATGCCGTCCTGCGTGTTTCGCGAGGAAGCCCAGGTCACTCCTGCACCGCACAGGCAAAGGAGCAGCGCGAGCAACGAAGCGGACAGCAGAACGGACGTCTTGCGAAACTGACTTTGTGTTTGTCTGGTCATTGGGTACCTCCTTCTTCTGGTGTGTGAACTTCGGTCCTGGTGGCATTATCGATGACCGGGCAACACCCAGGGTTTTTCCGCGCGGCGTTGATGCTCGCAGAGGCACGTGCGTGCCGCAGGGGATCTCCGGGTCGGCCGGCGGCGGCGTGAACAGAGGCTCTCCATGCTCTCCCTGTGTTTGTTCCGTCGCCGCCGCCGCGGGCCCGAGTGCCCCAACGGGCACATGCTGGATGGCAGCCGGGAACCGTGGGAGAAATCGGACGTCGGTCACAACGGGTTCCAGGTCTGACCGGCCGTTTCAACATCCCGGCTGCATTCATCCCGGTATATCGATGGTAAGCGTTTCTCGCGGTCATCGGTTTGGTCCTGAATTCTCTTTTCCACTTCTGAGAGTACGAGCGAGAGCTGAGATGCGACTGAAATGCGGGTAAGCGTTTCTTAAGACCGCAGGCAGGTGTGCACGCGCGGCACGCACGCCGCGGGCGGGCCCGGATCCCGGAGACCCGGAGAGAAGACGGCACGCGTGCCGCGGTGTGCGTTGCGATGGTCGATCAGGCGGCCGGGAGTGGAGAGAGCGAAGACGGACCGGCGGGGCGTACGGATCCCATAATGCAAACGCGAGGAATGGATTGGGTTCGTGCATCGCGGGCAAGCCCGGCTTCCACCTGCTCCACGGTTATGCCGGGCAATGCGCTGTCCAGGACGACGAGGTCCGGTGTCCATTGAAGTGCCGCCATCAACGCGTGCAGACCATCCGGCGAGACCAGCAAGGCGAAGTCCAGGTGGATGGCCATCCGGCCGAACACGCGGACCAGAGAATATCGAGCGGTGGCCAGCAGCACGACAGGACAGCCAGCGTTCTCGCCGGCATGCGGGCACTCGTTCCCGTGGCGCGATATTCGCGTTTCAGGTGTCACAGCCCGAGGGAGGATCGAACCGATTGCGGTCATGGTTCGCCTCCCGGGCCCTGCCGTGCAGATGGATTCCGAGTCAGGCGGCGCGAGCGCCGACGGTGGCCGGAGTCGGCGGCATGTCCATGGCCCTCACGCCGGTCGGATTCACATTGCTCGACTTCCACAAAGACGGCAATGAATGTACTGCCGAGTTGATGGCGGATGCGATTGGCGTGCTGCAACATCAGGATTCTCCTGTGCAAAAACCTTGGCCGGATAGATAGCGCTACTCCTCTTGAGAATTCGTCGGCCGCGATGGATTTCGAGGCGGACTGCGGCAAAGCGGGCAAACGCCGGGTCGTGAAAGACGTGAGCGTCCGTCCACGACTCGAGCGGATTCCGGGTTCTTCGTATCTACATCATCACGATCCGGCCCACTCTCCGGTCCACCCTCAGACAGTACCTCGATTTTGTAGCCGTTCGGATCGAAGATGTACGTCTGGTACCGGCCACCGTACCATCGTGGCGGGGTGGCATCCGCACCAGCCGCCAAGGCGCGGCGATAGCGCTGCAACACGTCCTCCGCCCGATCCACCCACAGGCTCAGGTGATCCATGCCGATCGGCTGGGTTCCGGTGGGGAATCCCTGGATCAGGACGATGGTCACCCCGGCACCCGCGACCCGCGCAGGTGCAGAACAAGTACGGACGCTCGACGCGGACGCGGTCGAGGGTCTGGCTTCCAGGCCGAACACTCCGTGGTAGAAGGCTGCGCTTGCCTCGGCGTCGCGGACGCGAAGGGCGACACCATGGAATCGAATTGGATGGTCTGAACGCATGCTTCGCCCCGTCTTCTGCATTGTGCGCGTGCCTACCGACAGTATTCGTGGCGGGCCTGATGGGGGCCTGAAATGCACGTAAGGATTTCTTCAGGTTCGTCTTCCGGAGCGAACTAGCGGCCGCAGGCCGCGAACCAGCGGTTGAGAGGAGGACTTGCCGGGCCGCGCTCGGCGAGATGGTACGAGCCAACGTCCGAGGCCGCAGTAGGTTATGGGTGTTGTAGGTGGCGCGAATCGGATCCGTCGGGCCGCGTGCCGTCCTCCTGAGCGACCGGCAACATCACTACAAACTGGCCGCCGCCGGCGGGCAGGTTGCCGGCTTCGATCCGGCCCTGGTGAAGCTTGGCGACGCTGTGAGCGATCGATAGACCCAGGCCCGTTCCCGGAGGTTTTCCGGCCCTTTCTGCCTGGTAGAAGCGATCGAATATGTGCGAGAGCTCTTCCGCGGGAATGCCAGGTCCATGGTCACGTACGGTGATCCGTACGACTTCCTCGGCCCGTGATACTTCCAGCTCGATTCGCTCACCAGGCGGCGAGAAGCGGATGGCGTTGCGCAGCAGATTGCTGACAAGCGACAGCAGCAGTTCCGCGTCGCCGCTCACCTCCGGCTCGTCCATCTCAGCGGTCGGCGAGAAGAGCTTCGGCTCCAGTCTCACCTCGCGCTGATCGGCAAATGGCGCGCAGCGTTCCACGGCATCGGTGACTACTTCGTTGACGGACACCCGAACATGGCTCGCCAGTGGCAATCCGGCGTCGGCGCGCGCGAGCAGCAGCAGACTCTCCACGATCATCGCCAGGTGCCGCATGTCGTCCTGAATGGACGAGATAAAACGATCGTATTCTTCCTGCGGACGAACCTGTCGCGCCAGCACCTGGGCCTGACCCAGAAGATGGGTGATCGGCGTTTTCAACTCGTGCGCGGCATTGGCGATGAATCGTTCCTGCGCGTCAAAGGCCGCCTGAAGACGGCTCAGCATGTCGTTGAGGATGTGAACCATCTCGACGATCTCGTCTCGGCCGGGCGGCACGGGCAGCCGGCGATCCAGGTGCGCGGCGGTCAGGCGCCGCGCTTCCCGGGCCACACGCCCGATCGGAGCCAGCGAGCGGGCGACGAGCCTCTCGGAGGCCAGGGCTCCGAGCAAGAGTCCGACGGGAACCAGCACGAGCAGGGTCCGGCGCAGCGCCCTCACGGCGTGTTCAATCGGAGCCGTGCTCACTCCAACCTGGAGGTAAAACGGCGGCATGTTCGCGGGGTGATGATAGATTGTGAGCAGGCGCAACGACTGGCCGGGCCCGAGCAGACTCTGGGCGGTGTCGTCAGTCAGTGTTTCCCGGACCACTGGGCGATCGGCCTGCCTGGCGGTCTCCCGAGCGGCCTCGCTCAACGGCAACGTGATGTCATTCAGATTCGTGGACTGCTCCACGACACTCCCATCCGCTCGCCGAATTTGAAAGACGAATTCGAGGAAATGGGACGGGCTGATCAGCGGACGCATCCGTGTCATCCGGCTGCCTTCCGGAGCCTCTTCGGCAACCAGTTCGATGGCTTCCACTATGCTCCAGCCTCCGTCCTCCAGTCGCTGATCGAATTCGCGGCGTAGGAACTGCTCCGCGACGAACAGTACGACCACACCGAGGGCCACAAGCAGTGCCCCGAAAACCGCGAGGTTGAGGGTGACCAGCCGGAACCGAAGTGAACGGAATGGATTGACCATGCGCATACATCCACCTGCAGGGTCAGACGTTGGGGTCTTCGTCGCTGAGCATGTAGCCGGCCCCGACCACCGTGTGCAGAAGGGGTCGATCGAAGCCCTTATCAATCTTCCGACGCAGTGTCGATACGTACACTTCAATCACGTTGCCGCTGTACTCGAAGTTCATGTCCCAGACCTGCTGGCCGATGGACGTTTTTGTGAGCACCCGGTTGGGTCGTCGCATGAAGTACTCGAGCAGGGCAAACTCCTTGGGGGTTACGTGAATCCGCTTGCCAGCCCGGGTCACCTGGCGCTTCAGAAGGTCCATCTCCAGATCCTGGAAACGCAGATTGGAGGCCTCGGTGGGTTGACCGCGTCGCAGCAGAGCCTTGATCCGTGCGGCCAGTTCCTCGAACTCGAACGGTTTGACCAGGTAATCATCGGCTCCGGCTTCCAGGCCTTCCACTTTCTTGCCCGTGGACGAGAGTGCGGTCAACATCAGGATGGGCGTGCCTACGCCGTGCTGCCGGAGATACCGGCAGACCTCGATGCCGCTCGGGCCGGGGAGCATGATGTCCAGGATGATCAGGTCGTATTCCCCCGAGCCGGCCTCCAACTGGCCCTTGCGACCGTCGTTCACCACGTCCACGCTATAGCCGAGTTCCTCCAGCCCCTGACGCACGAAACCCGCGATCGTCGGGTCATCTTCAATTACCAGCAGCCGCATAACGACACCCCCCTGTTCTTTGGGACGCCCGCGAGATTGTATCCGCGGGGGCCTTGGAGGTCGCCCCATTCCGTTTCACACCCCTCGCGGGCCCCCCAGTCCCGACGCCTGCGGTTGCAGGCTGGTATACAGGAGGCGTCCCCCAAACAGAAGCAGGCCGAGGGCCAGGCCGCGCAGAATCCATTCCCCGCGCAAGCGGGCGGAGAACCAGGCTCCCAAGGGTGCTCCAAGAACCACGCCAAGGGCGAGCGCGATCGTCCGCCGTGTTGGGCTTCATCTGTCAAGCCCGGTGGTCTCAGATGCACACCAGGAAAACCGCCGACACGATCAGCAGAACGATCGCGTGGGCGCGCACGGCGGTCCGCGGCAACGGTACGACGCCGGCGATCTGACGGAGGATGTACAACGACATGACGGCACCGGCCAACGTGACCAGCGGCGGCAAGGCGCGTAGTGTCCCGAGGTTTGGCGTGACCCAATCGGCCGGAATGTGGTCTGCCAGCCCGACCATGGCGAGCAGGCCCGGAAGGAGGTCTGCCCCGCGCAGGATGAACTCCCGGAAGTAGAGATTGAAGAAGCCGGCCAAGCCAAGCGGGAGATATGCGTACCCAAACTGGACGAGGTGGGTGCCAGCCGCACGTCGACCGCCCCAAGCTGAAGCCAGGCACACGGCAGCCAGGAACCCGGTTCCTACGACAAGGAAAGTCAGCAGACCGGCCATGGGGGCGCCGACCGCATCGACCAGAGAGGCGGACGCGTGGACAAGACCGTGACGGGCAAGCCAGACCGGCAGGCTGACCGCAAGGACCATGGCCACCATGACCAGGGAGAGGAAGCCACGCAGTCCATCCCAGCGTTGCTGGCTGAGCAGGTGTTGCCAGGGAATCCGCAGGTCAAGGCGAACCGCCTTCTGCGGGCAGATCTTCACGCAGGACAGGCAGAGAATGCAGTCCTGGCTCATGGCGGCCGAGGACGGGTGCAGGCCCATCGGACAAACGGGGGTTCTCACGCAATCGTGCGTCTGGCACTGGCTCATGCAGACGTTGGTGTTCCCCCGCAGGATGACGGGAGAGAGCATCGCGTAGTGCGAGACCAGCTTGCCCAGGGGACACAGATGTTGGCACCAGACCCGGCGCCCGTAGAGCCACTTGACCAGGGCGATCGCGAGTATGATTGTCAGCAGGAGAATGCCTGTCGGCCGGGCGCGGTGAAACATGTCCATGGCGTGCTCGGCCCACACGATGAGCACGAGACCTGCCACTCCGATCCACGCACCGTATCGCTTCAGGAATGCGGGTGGGGAGTCCTCTTTCGCGCGATTGGGTCGAATGGCACCTCCCAGGGTGGGCAAGGGGCAGTATCCGCACCACCCCCTGGCGCTGAAGGCCGTGGAGAGCAGCAGGTACGGCCACCAGACCGCCCAGACCACGAGGTTTGCGAGATTGTCATCTTGCGGACCGAACAACAGATATAACAGAAGCACGGCGGCGACGGGTACCGTCACGATCCTCAGCCCGCGTGGAAACCACGGGTGTTGCACCAGCTTTGAGATCCACCCGAGCTTCAGCAGATTGAATGTCTGCCGGGCGGAGAAGGGGGAGAAGTCCAGGAACACGTGTTGCTCTGTGATCTGCGGCCCTTCGCATATGGCCACGGCCCGCTCAATCACGTCGCCCAGCTCGTGCATATTCAGCGGCCATTCGTAGTCCACCAGGGCGTTGAGCGCCTCAGGGGAGAAACCGTGAATGTCCTTGCGCACCTTGCGGGCGAAGTGTTCGCGGAATCGCTCGGCAAGCACGGGAATGTCCTGTTTCCGTTTGCGCAGTGGCTTGGCGCGTAGGGTGGTGATGCTCAGTGCTTTGAAGAGGTTGGCATCGAAGCGGCCGTGGCTGACACGATCTTCCAAATCTTCGCTGGCCGTCGCCAGAACGCGAACGGAGGTGTGGCGTGGAGTGGATTCTCCCATCCGCTGGCAGAGACCCGACTGCACATACTGCACTAGGCGGGCCTGGACGGAGGGTGCGAGGTATTCGACATTGTGGAGGATCAAGGTGCCCCCGTCCGCAAGCTCCAGCAGGCCGAGCCTTCTGCTCTTCGCGTACGGTGTGGCGCCCGGCTCGTGGCCGATGAGGGCGGCCTCCTGGGCGAGAGCGATGAGCATTCCGGAGTGCTCGTCTTCGCCGTCCATCGCCTCCTCCGGCAACACTGGCGGGGGGTTTGCGCAGTTGAGGTACAGTACGGGTCGCTCGCGGCCGCGGCGGCCCAGGGCGATGAGTCGGGCCACCGTACTCCGTCCGGTTCCCGAGGCACCGAGGATGAGCACGGAGTCTTCCGTCTCCGCCAGCTCGTCGATGGTCCGATTCAGGCCACGGGCCCACTTCGTATTGCCGGGGAACGAGTCAAAAGGCGGGCGCTGCGAGTGATTCAGGATCGTGCTGATGATTTCCCGCGACTGCAAATGGGCCTGCTGCTGCTGGACGGTGGTCGCTCCCAGACGCTGGGCCAGCAGACGCAGGAGCTTGTTCTTGATTTCCGGGTCCAGCGCGACCAGCTCTTCGAAGTCGGACTGGGCAATCTCGAGGACCGTTGCCTCCGTCACTGCCTTGACGCTGGCCGACCGCGGTTCCCCGGTGAGCAGAGCCATTTCGCCGAACACGTCGCCCGCGGAGAGGGTGGCTACCGTGTATTCAGCGCCTTCGGCATTCGTGAGCACGACGGCCACGGTGCCCCTCAGGAGCATGAACATCGATTCCCCGGGGTTGCCGCGCTGAACGATGGTGGTATTGGGGGGAAAGGTGCGCCTCCGCACGCGGCCG
Organism: Phycisphaerae bacterium; assembly: GCA_016929015.1. Classification (GTDB taxonomy): domain Bacteria; phylum Planctomycetota; class Phycisphaerae; order UBA1845; family UBA1845; genus JAFGJQ01. Next base: position 27,173 of record JAFGJQ010000354.1, read on the forward strand.
GCTGCCGCCTCCGCCACGGTGTCCGGCACTCCTTCGAAGAGTGCGATGCCTTGGATGTCAGCCAGACACGTCATTCGTCTCGTCCGAAACGGCACGACTCAGCGTCCATACATGACGCCGTGCCAAGGCGTATGTCAATACGAGCGATGCGGTCATCAGGCCGTCGCCCAGTGCGGCCAACTGGATCACCCCGGACGCGGGAGCCAGTCGTGCGTTCGTGAGCAGAAACAGCACGGCAATGAGCTTGGTGCCGATCGTGAGCAGGACGAGCCGGTGATAGCGTGTGAGGTCCAGCAACGGGAACCCGTACACAAATCCGAGGCAAACCAAAAACACGCCGACTTGCCTGAGGAAGAACGGCGTTTCCGGCTCAGCGGCCAGGATGACCCTCGCAAACCAGTCCGGCCGCATGTAGATGATGAGACCCAGCCCAATGCTGTGCAGCCCGATCAAACCCAGGAGAAGGCGCAGCGCGGCGACCGCGAGGCCCCGTGACTTCTCAACTCCCAGGGCATCCGTCTTCACGCCGGCGGGAAGCCGGCTCATGATTCGGTCGTTGCCTTGCAGCACGTGCGGCACCTGTGCGATCGGGGTCCTCGCCGCGCGAGAAGAGGGGCGGCGCTCCCTTGGCAACCATTGCGAGACATGCCGGTGCCCACCTTTCTGCCGTCCGATCAGCATACCATTCCAGGTGCGTGAGTTGAAGAGTCTTGGCCTTTGCCACGGACCGCGTGGCCCTGTGGGCTGCTATGCCGATCCGGAGGCCGGGGTCGCGGGGTGCAGATGCACGTCACGCTGCGGGAACGGGATGGAGATGCCCTCCGCATCAAACCGTTTCTTCACCGCGCGCGTCACGTCCCAGTAGACTGTCCAGTAGTCACTCGTTTTCGACCACGGCCGGCAGATGAAGTTCACGGAGCTGTCGCCCAGCTCGTGCACCCGCACGACCGGGGCGGGGTCGTTCAGTACGAGTTCATGTTCCTGCAGGATCGACTCCAGGACCTGCCGTGCCCGATCCACGTCGTCGTGGTAGGCGATGCCGAAGGTCATGTCGACGCGGCGGATGGGCAGGCCGGTGATGTTCGTGATCACGTTGCCCCAAATGGAGTTGTTGGGCACGACGATGCGCTGGTTGTCCCAGCTTTTGATGTGCGTGGATACGAGATTCATGGACTCCACGCTGCCGGAAACGCTGCCCGCCACGGTGACCGCATCGCCCACGTCAAACGGCTTGTAGTACAGGATGAGCAGTCCGCTGGCGAAGTTGCTGAGCGTGCCCTGCAGGGCGAAGGCCACCACGAAGCCGGCCGCACCCACGATGGCCAGCACCGGGCCGATGTTCACTTCAAGCATGGTCACCGCCACCAGCACACCTGCCAGCAGCGTGGTCCGGCTGACGAGCCGCACGAAGAAGTCCTTGAGAAGAGCGGAGGCCTTCTGAGATCGGGCGAGGCCGCGCCGGGTCACGCCGGCCAGGATGTGAGACAGAATCCAGAACACAATCAGCGTGACGATGAACAGCGCGATGTTCTTGCCCCACCGCAGGCCGCCTTCCTTGGAGGTGAGCCAGCCGCGGATGGCGATCCAGGTCGCGGCGGTATCCGTCACGTCAATCGCCACGGCAGGGCCGGAGACAGCCGTCACATACGCGCGATGCGGGGCGGGATCGCCCCCTTTCTCCTCCAGCGACGTGAGAACGACCTGCAGACGATCGGCCAGAGCGATTCTCTCTTCTTCCAGACGGGTAATGGTTTCCTGGAGTTTCTCTCGCTGTTCCGCGGTTTCCTTGGCTTTCTCCGCATCTCGGGCCAGCCGTTTCACCTGGAGCTTGGCCTGGCTGATTTCAGTCACTTTGGCCTTGAGCAGGTCTGTCCATGCGGCGGCTTCGGCCTCCATTTCCGCCTTGGTGAGCGGCCTGAGCACAAGCTCCAGCTCGTCCACGGGGATCTGCGGATCGGACGCGGACTGCGCGGAGGGCGAATCGCCCGGCTCCGCCTGTGCCTGCACCGGCATCGCGACAGTCATGAATGAGAGGATCAGCAGAATTGCAGAGATCGAGAGATGCCTGTTCATGGTGGTCGCTCCCTGGATGTTGATTCCGTGACGCACTGCGAATTCGAGGGCACGAAAGACCGATGCGAGATCCAGGTCGGGCTGCTCCAGACCTTGCGCTCAAACGCGAAATGGATTCTTATGTGACCCCGCGCCAGATTCCGGTACTGGATTATGTCGGCGGATTGCCGAAAGGGCAACCCTGCTGTCTGCGGTGGTCTTCGAAGCCCGTCATTGGGCGGGACTAATTCTCTCTGCCTGCCTTTTGCTGGGGTCCCAGGTAGAGCCGGACGAACGCACGGGCGCTGAGGGGCTCGCCGGTGGCCAGACGGGTCAGGCCGTTCCAGGTTTCGCGCCGGCCGGGGGCGAAGACCTTCTCACGCATCAGCATGGCGACCTCCGTGTGACCGAGGAAGCTGGTGGCCATCGGGTCGGGCACGTTGAGGATGCGGTGAGCGACGTGCTCCTGAAGCTGGGTGGCGAAGAGATCGCCCATCATGTAGCTGTGGTAGTAGACCGGGGCGGCGATGATGTGGTTCTTCGCGCCGTAGTCCGGCCGGCTGGGGTCGTCCGGCGGGTTCAGCAACTGGTACTTCTGCTTCAGGCCCCACCAGAGTTTTCCCAGATCCTGATCGGGATTGGAGTACATGCCGTGCTCGAACCGGACCATCACCTGGGCCCAGCGGGAGAACACGAGTTTCTCGTCACGCAGGGTCTGGCGAACGGCCTGGGCCACGGCTTTGGCCTGCTCGGGCGGCACGCCGACCACCTTTTCGAGGTATTCCTCGTTCTTGGCCATGGAGCCGAGCAGCAGGGCGATCCCCTCGGTCGTGATGGGGCTGGCGGCCTGGCGCAGAACAAACGGCAACTCGGGATCGAGGTGCTTGTCGTACACGCCATGGCCCAACTCGTGCAGCAGCGTGTCCATGGACATCAGGTTCGGCTTGAGGTTGCAGAAGATGCGGACGTCGCCGGCGCGATTCATGTCGGTGCAGTAGGCGTGAGGGCTCTTGCCGGCCTTCTCAAAAAGATCGCTGCGGGCGAGGATGTCTTCCACGGGCAGGCCCAGTGCCGAGTAGTACTTCCGCGCGAGGGCCGCCAGGTCTTTTCCGGCGAACAGCGAGTCCAGGTCCACGCCTCGCCCGGCCGCCGGGACCTCCTGGAAGAACAGGTCGCCATAGTGCCACGGGCGCAACTGTGCGGGGGTGATGCCGAAGCGGGCCGCCCGCTGTGCGTCGAACTCCTTCTTGAATCGCTCGAACGGTTCGCGGGTGAGCGCGTCCAGCTCGTCGAAGAGACGGAACAGCTCGGCCTCGTCGATCTCCTGCGTGGCCAGGGTCATGGCGAAAAAGTTTGGAAAGCCCAGCTCGCGGGCGGTTTCGTTGCGCAGCCGGACCAGCTCACGCAGCGTGGAATCCACCTTGGCGCCGACTTCCATGTAGGCCTTCCACGCCTTCTCGGCCGCTTTGGGGTCGGAGGTCCCGATCAGGATTTCGCGAACGTCGTTTTCCGTATGCTCCTTGCCGTCGAACGGGCTGCGGTGCAGGTTGAATATCTGCTCGGCCGTGGCCTCCAGGTCGACGATGCGCTTGGCCCGCTCCGGATCGCCCTGCGCGGGCAGGAATTCCAGGTAGAGGCAATCGAGGATTCGGCGGCGGACGGGGTCCGTCACCTTGCCGCCGTCCCGCAGGGCTTTGATGCGGGCGAAGGTGTCGCGATCGGCGCGCAGTTGGAGGATGCGCCGTTCGGCGTCGCGCCGGCGGTTGAACGCCTCATCCGTTCCGGTGATGTTGGCATCCCACCAGGCTTGTTGCTGTTCGATATAGAGCGGTTCGTATGCTGCGGTGTAGGGGACATACAGCGCGTCTACCGCCGCGTTCGCGTCTTCGGAGCGGGATTTGGCAGTCAGATTCTCAGCCGCCAAGAGAAGAATCACAGCGATTGCCATCGCGATGAATCCGACGTTCCAGGTGTACATGACTCTCTTCCGTATCCTGAGGACTCGATTCGCTGAACTCCGTTCGCCGCATTGTACACGGGTGGCAACGGTCGCCAAAGGGCGGAATTCAGGGAACGCGGCGTCGACAGGATCGAACCCGGGAGATACCATGCGTGACGGAGGCACAGCCCGGCGCAGGCTTCAGAACTTCCATGCCACGTCTTGCCGTCATGTTCGTGCTGAGTGCCGCTCTGCCCTTCCTTGGCAGTCCGGGCTGTCGGGCGGCGGCAAAGCACGGTTCTTCCGATCCTGCGGTGCCGCTGCGCCCGAGCATCGTCTTCATGCCGGCCGACACTTTGCATGCCGACCGCGTGGGCAACCGGCTGACCATGGCCGAGTCCGACGGCACCGGCACCGACACCGGCCAGCGACTCACTACTTACGAGTACGACGAGCACGACCGGCTGACTCAGCAGACGAGCAGCGGGCCATCGCTGGACTACACCGCGTCCCTCACCTCCGACGACGGCACGGCGTACGCGGAGGTCTGGACCCCGGCGGGGTCGAGGCGGCTGGCCACGGGTGGAGTCCCGATGACGATCGGGGCGGAACCCGTGGCAGGCGGGCGCGCCCCATGTCCCGCCCCCCGGATGAGGACGGAGGATGAAGTGACGGGGAAGAGACCTACAGCCCACAGCCCACAGCCCCCAGCCTCCCAAGACCGGCTGGTCTCCGCAGGTCTCGGCGCGCCGGGATGTCGAGAAAGCCGGTTTTACAGGAAAGACCGGCTAGAAAGCCGGTCCCACAGAAGAGGCAGGTTCCACAGAAGAGGCCGGTCCCACACAGGCGATGCCGGTCCCACAAACACTGGAGACTGGAAACCCGAAACTGCGCTGACCGACCGGGCCGTGACGGGCGGCGGCGCCGCCTTGCCCGGGGGGTGGACGAGGCTTACAATCCGCTGTGCGAGCGTGGGTTGCGTCTTGGGCCCGCAAACATGGGGACAGGAGAATGGGTTCCATGGATCGGTTCACACGTCGAATCGCCTGGGTCTGTCTGGTGGCGGCAGGGGTCGGCGCATTCCCGGTGTCGGCCGATGCTCCCGAGGCGGAGCCGCGTGGGGTGATCATTCCCATTGACACCGACATTTCGGATGTCACCACGGAGAGTCTGAAGCGGCGTGTGGAGCAGGCCGTGGAAGACGGGGCCACCGTAATCGTGTTCGAGCTGAACACGCCCGGCGGCATGCTCACCAGCGCCCTGGACATCTGCGACTACATCAAGGGGCTGCGGAACGCGAAGACCGTGGCATGGGTGCATACGCAGGCGTACTCCGCCGGCTCGATGATCGCCGTGGCCTGTGACGAGATCGTAATGTCCTCGCGCTCGACGCTGGGCGACTGCGGCGTCATTCTCGGCACGCCCATCGGGGCGGAACCCGTGCCGGAGGAGTTGCGCGCCAAGGCCGAGGCGCCGGCGCTGACGGAGTTCCGAGAGTCGGCCAACCGTAACGGCTACAACCGGCTGTTGTGCGAGGCGATGGTCCTCAAGGAACGCGAGGTCTGGTGGATCGAGAATGCCGCCTCGGGGGAGCGCCGATTCGTCGACACCGCCGAGAAAGAAAGGCTTATCCCGGAATCGGGGAGCACAACGCAGCCGGCCGAGCCGGACTGGCAGCTCGTGACGACGTACTTTGACCCGGTTTCCGACAAGGACGTGGAGTTTGTGAACCCGGTGGTCGGTTCCAACGCGCTGCTGACCATGTCCCAGAGCGAGGCCTACGCGTACGGCTTCGCCAAGGCGATCGTCAGTGACGCGGCCGAGTTGCAGGCCCGCTACAGCCTGTCTGGTGAACTGTCCCGGATCGGCTTCAGTTGGCTCGAGCGATTCACCGGCTGGATGACCTCCATGCCCGTGCGGGCCTTCCTGCTGATCATCATTCTCCTGGGCGCATACGTGGAGTTTAACACGCCGGGTGTGGGTGTGCCGGGCCTGGTCGCCCTGATTGCGCTGGCCATCTTCGTGGGCGCGCCGTACATGACCGGGTTGGCCAACATATGGGAGCTCGTGATCATCCTCATCGGCGTGGCATTGCTGGCGATCGAGTTGTTCGTCACACCGGGCTTCGGCGTGATCGGGCTGCTGGGCATTCTGGTGATGCTGGTGGGGTTGCTGGCCACGTTCATTCCGGAAGAACCGGGCCGCAGCTTCCCCATTTACTGGCCGTCGCTGCCGGAATCACTGGATGGACTGCGGTATGGTGCCGTGACGCTCGCCGCCGGCCTGGCGGGGGCCCTGGTCGGGGCGTGGGCCCTGAGCAAATACCTGCCGGAGCTTCCCCTGTTGCGGCTGGCCGCACCGGTCAACCCCACGCGGGAGACGGTGGCCGTTGCCGACCCGTATCACGGGGCCGCGCAGCTTGGTGACATCGGGCAGGCGGTCACTCCGTTGCGGCCGGGGGGCAGTGCGCGGTTTGGTGCCACCCTGGTTGATGTGATCACGGAGGGGGAGTGGATTGAGGCGGGCTCGGACGTTGAGGTGATCGAGCGGCACGGGAACACGGTGGTGGTGCGTCGGCCCCGGTCCTGAGGTGTTCCGTGGTCGGGTGGAGTGCGGTTGAGGCAAGGCATGTGGCAGAGTGACACAGTTCTCATCTTGCTTTTCACCTCGGGTGTGCTGTTGCTGGTGCTGGAGTTTTTCATCCCGTCCGGCGGCTTTCTGACGGCGGGTGCCGTCATCGTGCTGGTCAGCGCGGTGGTGCTGACCTGGCAGCGCGACCCGCGGGCGGGTCTGGCGGCGGCCGTGTCGTGCGGGATTCTGGTTCCGGCGATGTTCCTGATTTTCCTGAAGCACGTGACGCGTCTTCCGATGGGCAAGCGTCTGGCGCCGCCGAACCCGGAATCCTCCAGCGGCCGGACGACCGAGCACGTGGAGGCTTTGCGGGGCCTGATCGGGCAGCGGGGCCGGGCCGTGACACCGCTCCGCCCGGTGGGCGTATGCGAGTTTGACGGGCGGCGCGTGAGCTGCGTGGCCGAGATGGGTATGATGGAGAAGGACGCGACGGTCGAGGGCTGCGGTCTGAGCGGTCGCGATTTGATTGTGCGGGCCGTGCGCGACGGGGAGTAGGTCGGGCGTGGGGCGCGGAGACCGGCTTGGGTCGCTGAGCTACGACGCGGAACGAGGAAAGGCGGTTGCAGATGTTCATGCCGTTTGCATTGGCGTTGGAGAGCAGTGTTTGGTGGGTCGTCGGGGCGATACTGGTCATCGGCTTTGTGCTGGTGTTCGTGCTGTTCGCGGCCCAGGTCATCGGTCTGTACGTGCAGGCCGTGCTGACGCGGGCGGGCGTGGGGCTGGTCGAGCTGGCCACCATGCGTCTGCGGAAGGTCAGCCCGAACGTGATCGTGGGCAACAAGATCGCGTTGGTGAAGGCCGGCATCCACGACGTGACGGTGAACGACCTGGAGGCCCACTACCTGGCGGGCGGCAACGTGACGCACGTGTGCCGGGCGGTGATTCAGGCGGACCGGGCGAACCTGGATTTGGACTGGAAGGTTGCCTGCGCCATTGACCTGGCCGGCCGCGACGTTGTGGACGCCGTGCGCACGTCGGTCAACCCGAAGGTCGTCGATTGCCCGAAGCCGGACCCGAAGACGGGGCTGGATCGGCTGGATGCGGTCTCGAAAGACGGCATTCGGCTGCTGGTGAAGGCACGCGTGACCGTGCGGACGAACATCCGGGCCCTGATCGGCGGTGCCACGGAAGACACGGTCATCGCACGCGTGGGCCAGGCCATCGTAAGCGCCATCGGCTCGGCGGAGACGTACAAGGAGGTGCTTGAGAACCCGGATCGCATCGCCCGCAAGGCGCTGGAGAGCGGCCTGAGCCCGGGAACCGCATTCCTCATCGTATCCGTGGACATCGCCGACGTGAGCGTGGCGGCCGTTTCGGACAAGGCGAACGTCGGTGCATCGCTTCAGGCGGAGCAGGCGGACGCGGACAAACGCCGGTTCCAGGCGGAGGCGGAGAAGCGGGCGGCGATGGCGCGGGCCCGCGAGGCGGAGATGCAGGCGCTGGTGGCGGAGAACCGGGCGAAGGTCGTCGAGAACGAGGCCAAGGTGCCGCTGGCCATCGCGGAGGCGTTCCAAAGCGGAAACCTCGGCATCATGGATTTTTACCGAATGCGGAACATCGAGGCGGATACGGCCATGCGCGGAGCCATCGGCGGCGGACCCGTCGAGCAGAGGACGGATAAGCCCAAGGCCTGACCACGAAACGGCGAACCGGCTATGACCCTTTTCTGGGTGACAACATGTCTTCCCGCGTTGGTGGCCCAATCGGATACCGACGGGTGGAAGAGCCTGCTCTACCTGCTGATCGTGCTGATCCTGCCATTGTTGAGCAGTCTGGGGACGTGGCTTCGCAAGCGATCCGAGAAGCAAACGGGGGAGTTGGTCGGCGACGTGGAGGACGTTTCCGAAGAGGAGATTATCCTGTTGCCCCAGCCGCCGGTGCAGCGTCCCCCGATTCCCCAGGCCCGGCCAGCGGCACCCATACGGCCGGTCGTCGTGATTGCGCCGGCTGCGCCCCCGGTGCGGCCGGTGCCAGGCCCCGTTTCCCCGTGGGAGCCTCCGCAGAGGCAGCCGTTGTTCATCCCGCCGCCTGTTGCGGCTCGAGAGCCTCAGTCGCCGCGAGCGGATCGCCGCCCCCGGGCCGATACGCAGCAGGAAGTCGCGCGGATCCACAGAGCGAGTCTTGCCGTGTCGCGGGCAAGCGTGGGCCTGGGCGTCCTGACGCCGGAAGACTTGCGGCGGGCTATTCTCTTGCGGGAAGTGCTCGGCCCGCCCGTCGCCCTGCGTCCTCCCGGCGAGGCTTCGTGGGAACGATAGCGGCAATCGCTTCGCCGCGAGCCGTTGGGGGGGGGGTCGCCGGTCCGGATCAGTGAAAGTCTCGTGATATCCGGCGCAGGCTTCCCAGGGATTCGGAAAGATCGCGCAGGCGG
>JAFGJQ010000355.1 GCA_016929015.1 Phycisphaerae bacterium
CCGCCACGTCGACCTTCAGCACGTCCCGCAGGAACCCGCCGAATTCATGCGTCCGGCCGGCCAGATCGCGGGCCCGAGCCGCGTAGCGGGCGTCGTCCTTCAGCAGCTCAGGCGTGTGATGAATCACCATCGAGGCGCACGAGCCGGACGGGGTCACGACGTGTGGATAGCCCTCAAAGACGTCGATCATGCGACGTCCCATGGCAGCCGCCTCGGTGAGAAAGCCGTTGTTGTAGGCCGGCTGGCCGCAGCAGGTCTGATTCGGCGGGAAGTGAACCGTGCAGCCAAAGTGCCGCAGCACGCGCACGACGGCCACTCCCACTCGCGGGGCGAACGTGTCGGTCAGGCACGTGATGAACAGCGCGACGTCCATTTCGTACAATTCTCGACAACAAACGAGCGCCGGCGTGTGTAGCATTACGATTTGTGTCGCACGCGCCGACCGGGCGATGGGATTGTAGCCGCGGAACCGGGCGTCGCCAGTCGGCGGAGACTGCGGGATGGATCAAGCCGATTGGCCGGCGGCGCAGGGCACGGATATACTCTTGCGTTCCGGGCCGTCGGGGCCCGGCGTATTCCGTAACGAGGAACCGATCATGCTGTTCAAGCCTCATCATTTCCGTCGGCCCGTCTGGCGCCTCGGCGCCGGGGCGGCCCTGCTCGTGGCGTTTGTTCTAGTCCGCTCGGTGCGGGCGGAGGTTGCGGAGCACCCGCTGCTGCCGGTCATGGCGGACGAGTTGGCGCTGTCGATGGAGAAACTGGTTTCGCCGGACGGCACGAAGCCGTACTTCATCCAGTATTCGGTGACGGACACGAAAAACGCGAGTATCGCGGCCACACTCGGTGCGATTCACTATGACAGCGATACGCACCAGCGGGTGCTGGATGTTGACGTTCGTTGCGGCGACTACTCGCTGGACAACACGCGTCAGATCCGGGGTTCGTTCGGCAGCTCGTACGACGCGGGCGGCGGGGTGGCTCGGCTGCCGGTAACGGACGATCTGCTGGCCGCCCGGCAGGCCATCTGGCTGAAGACGGACGAGCGGTTCAAGGCGGCGGCGAAGCGACTGGCCCAGGTTCAGGCCAACCTGAAGGTGAAGGTGGAGGAGGAGGACCCTTCGGACGACTTTTCGCGTGAGGAACCATCCGTGGGGATCGAGTCATGGGTCTCCCACGACGTGGATCAGGAAGCCTGGAGACAGCGGATTCGGACCTACTCGCAACGTTTCCGCGAGCACCCCCTGATCTACAACTCGCAGGTCAGCTTGTCGGTGCAGACGGTGAATCGGTTGAGCGTCAACTCCGAGGGGAGCCGGCTGCAGTTCGGACAAAGCTGGTGGCGCATCAGCATTTCCGCGGGGACCGTAGCCGAGGACGGAATGGAGCTTTCGCAGCAAACTTCGTTCGACGCCCACACGCCCCAGGGGCTGCCGGACGACAAGACAGTCGAGGAAGCGGTGGACCAGGTCATCGAGGAAGTGCTGGCCCTGCGGGCGGCGCCGATCGTCGATCCGTACACCGGACCGGCCATTCTGGAGAATCGGGCGGCGGCGGTGTTCTTCCACGAGATCTTCGGGCACCGCATCGAGGGACATCGACAGAAGGACGTGGATGAGGGCCAAACCTTCGCCAAGAAGCTCAACGAATCCATCCTTCCCGACTTCCTGAGCGTGGTGGACGATCCGTCCCAGCGCAAGTTCCACGGGCAGGATCTCAACGGGTACTACCCGTTTGATGAGGAGTGCGTGCCGGGGCGAGCCTCCCGGCTCGTGGAGAACGGCGTGCTCAAGACGTTCCTCATGTCGCGCACGCCGGCCCGGGGCATCACCAAGTCCGATGGGCACGGGCGGCGGCGGCCCGGTCTGCGCGTCGTGTCGCGTCAGGGAAACCTGTTTGTCCAGTCGTCCCAGGAGGTACCGTACGACGAGTTGCGCGCCCGGCTGCTTGAAGAGTGCAAGAAGCAGGGCAAAGACTATGGGCTGCTGTTCAAGGACATATCCGGCGGGTTCACCACGACGCAGGTGCGCGGGCCGCAGGCGTTCAAGGTGCTGCCCATTCTCGTGTACCGGGTCTATGCGGACGGTCGGCCGGATGAGCTGGTGCGCGGCGTGGACATTGTGGGCACCCCGCTGACGTGTTTTTCGAAGATCCTCTGCACGGCGGACGATCCGGCCATCTTCAACGGTTTCTGCGGGGCCGAGTCCGGAAGCATACCGGTGTCGGCCGTGGCCCCCAGCCTGCTGGTGGAGCAGATCGAGATCGAGAAAAAGCAGAAGGCCCAGAACCGCCCGCCCATTCTGCCCGCGCCGATCGCGGAGCCGACCGCGGCAAAGGCCGGGAACGCGGAGACGCAGGGCAAGTCGTGACGCATCGGTGATGGGAAGACGGCGGCGTGCAAAATGCGAAGTTGGTCCGCAGCGTTCACGAGGATGACAACCGATTTTTCCGAAGGGGACGCGCGGCGCACCCAACAAATTGTGGAGATGCAACTCATGAAGCGGTTCTTGCTGAGCCTGGCTCTCGGATGTCTGATCACGGCGCCGTTGTGGAGCGACGTGCCCCCCACGCAGCCGGCCACGGCGACCGAAGCGCGCATCACGGAAGAGTTGGAGAAGGACGTGCTGCTGCGGGCGCTGGTCGATGAACTGAACCGCAACCAGGAGAAATTGCGGTTGGAGGGTCTGGAAGATCCCTATCACCTGCAGTACCGGCTGGACGACTCCGCGCAGGCGTACGCCGTGGCCTCGCTGGGTGCGATCCTCGGCAGCAATGCCAACCGATCGCGGAACCTGACCACCCAGGTGCGCGTCGGCTCGTACGAACTGGACAACACGAATTACCGCGGTGACGGCTACTACCGCGCCGGCCGGGATGCGGCGGTCCCGCTGGAGAACGACTACGCCGTGGTCCGACAGGCGATCTGGTGGGCCACCGATCGAAACTACAAGGACGTTCTGGAGGCTTTCGCCCAAAAACAGGCCTTCATGAAGACGAAGGTGATCGAGGACAAGCCCAACGACTTTTCCGCCGCCCCGGCGGCGGTTCACTTCGAACCGCCCGCCGATCCGCCGGCGGAGGTGGCCGAGTTGGAGAAGATCGTACGCGACGTATCCGCCGTGTTCCGGGACTACCCCGACGTGCAGGCCTCGCAGGTGTGGGTGCAGGCGGAGGGCGGCACGCGATACATGGTCAACTCCGAAGGGACCCGAATCCGCACGGCCGGCCGCGTATACACGTGCAACGTCTACGCGGTGGTGCAGGCGGACGACGGCATGCCCCTGGCGGACGTGCTGACGGTCTACGCCCGGCGACTGGAGGACCTGCCCCCCGTCGATGAGCTGATCCGCCGCAGCCGGCAAATGACGGACCGGCTGCTGGCCATCCGAAGCGCGCCCAAGCTGGATTCGTACACCGGACCGGTCCTTTTCGAGGCGGAGGCGGCCGCGGAACTGTTTGAGGAACGGCTTGCCGAAAACTTCGCCGGTGGCCAGCGCCCGGTCGGCAGCCGGACGCCGCCGGACGATTTCTCGCGGAAGCTGAACCGCCGGGTGCTTCCCCGGTTCATGAGCGTGGTAGATGACCCCTCGGTCGAGACCCTGCACGGCGAGCCGGTGCTCGGTCACTACACGTATGACGACGAGGGTGTGAAGGCCCGCTCCGTGTCGCTGGTGGAGGACGGGCGGCTCAAGGCCCTGCTCATGTCACGGAACCCGTCGCGGGAGTTCTCGGAATCCACCGGGCACGGCCGCGGAGGACGGGCGACCGTGGGCTGTCTGATCGTGACGGCCGACGACCCCGCGGACCCGGAATCCCTTCGGAAAGAGCTGATCGAGGCCGCGGAGGACGAGGGCCTGGAATATGCGATCCGGATCGAGGCGACCGGGGCCGCCGGACTCCGGGCACCGCTGGTCGTATACAAAGTCTATCCGGACGGTCGGGAAGAATTGGTGCGGGGCGTCGAGATCGGCCAGTTTGACCTCAAGGCGTTCAAGCGGATGCTGGCCGCCGGGGACCAGCCGTACGTCCTGAACACCGGCGGCGGTTCCGGAAAAACCTTCGTCGTCCCGGCCCTGCTGTTTGAGGAACTGGACCTGGCGAAGATCGATCGCGACTTTGATACGCCGCCGATCCTCCCGAACCCACTGGCGCGCACAAACGCGACGACCGAACCGTAGCCGAAAGGCCGCGCGTTCGCCGGCGGCACTCACACCGGTCGAAACGAACAGAGCGCCTCGCCCGGTCGAAGCGCAATTTGGCCGGCGGCCCTGACCGCCGCCGCCCGCGCGTCCACCCGGGCCAGGTCCGGCGTGGCCCGGAGAATCTGCAGAGCGTCACGGGGTGACACCAGGCCCTCCGGCAGGCGCAATGTCAGATCAGACACGCGACGGTTCGTCACCAGCATGCCGCCGTGCAGGCCGATGAGCAGTTCCACCAGCGTGGCCACACGATCCGTCCGAAGGATGGAATTGCACTCGAAATCGGCCGGCGAGCTGGGCGTCTCCAGACGGACCAGTTCCGCCCCCGAAGCCAGGGCGCTTCGGTGAAACGCCGTGTCAAACGGCGAATCATCCGTGACCACCTCTGGAAGAAGCCGGTCGTACTGCCAGGCGTAATGCCGCTGATCGGCGAGCGGTTGGCCGGCCGCGGGAAGCCGGCCGAAGTACCGCCCGGCGAAGACCGCATTCCATAAAGCGGGCAGGCCGATCGCGGCACGCCGACGCAAGACAGACGCCCCCGGCATGGCCACGCGCAGGGTCTGCGTGTTCGCGTTCGTGATGTCGATGACCATCGCAATGCGGTCCGGGTCCAGCCGCCCGGGCGTCGCCGGCTCTGCCTCCGGCCGGAGCCAACCCACGTCCCGAGGCCAATCAGCGCAGAGGGTCTGCCAGGTCAACCGAAACCGCGAGAAGAGCGCAGCCGCATACGGGCAGGCGTAGGGCGCGGGCCGCAGCAGGGCCTTGATCCAGTTCATCACGCCGTACACGCCGTCGGTATCGGAGCCGGACAGACCGGTCCGAATCAGAATGACCGGCCGTTCCACGACCGGCAGGCCGAGCGTCTTCGTCGGCCGGCCGACGTGCAACCGCGGTCGCATGTCCGGACGGTACGGTGCGGCGAGGTCCTCAAACGCGGCTCCGTACGAGTCGAAGCGCTGCTCCACGTCCAGCAGTTGTTCCCAGAACTCCCGGTGCGTCCAGGCGGGCACGGCGTACTGGCCGAGGGCGGTCGAGTCGGCCCCCAGCGCGTTCAGCAGCAGATGCAGCACGATGCTCGGCTCGTTCAGCGTGGAGGGGGCCGTGTCAATGGGCTCCAGGTCCAGCACGAGCAGACCGCCGGCCGGCGTGCCCGCAAACAGGCTGAGCGGCCGATCGGAGCTGGCGTCTGCATCCGTCTCGCTGCGCAGCAGAACGGTGAACCCGTGCTTGCGGCAAAACGCCGCAAACGCCTTGGTGGGCCGGATCTGGTTGTGAACGAACACGCGAGGATCCGCCCCGTTCAGGCCGCTCCAGGCAAACGGAAAGCAGTCACGCAGGGCGAATCCCCGCGTGATGAAGTTGGCTTCATACACGGTCGCGCAGAGCAGATCGTCCTTCTGCCGGATCGTACGGACCTCCACCGCCCCGCGGGCCACACGAGCCAGTCCGGACAGACCGATGACCACCAGGTGGTCCTTCGCAAGCGTCTGCAACGCCGCCATGCTGCGAAGCGGCGGCGGCGGCGTACCCTGAATGAGGATCGCATCGCATCCCGTTTGCGCCGCGGATCGAGACGGCCCCTTCCGCAGGGCGTCGGCGTTCAGCACACGAACCGCCTGGCGGCCGAAACGAGTGCGAAGCGCCCGGACCAGCGGACGGTCTTCATCCACCTCTCCGCACAGGCCGATGGTTTTGACTACGCGCGGCGGGGCGCAGGCATAGGACGGCGAGGGAACGGCCGCCGGATGCGAACAAAGCTCCAGCTCCAGCACGGGCAGCACGAGCACCTCCCGCACCACGACGGCCGGCAACGGCCCTCGAATGCCCACGCGCAGGTCGAGCCCGTTCGCGCCCGCCGGCGTTCGGAAGAAGGCGCGCAGCGTGCCGTCCACCGCCGCGGCCGCCGGCGTTTCCAGACGCTCACCGACCGGTACGCGTCCCTTCAGCGGCTGCACGGAGAGCACGATGCCGGCCGTCGAGACGACCTCCTGGTCCGGCGCGCCACCCAGCGTGAAGATCGCCTCGATGCGATAGAACTGCCCGCCCGCCGCCCGCACACGCTGCGACCAGACGAGCCGCGCACCATCCGGTCGGCCGGAACGCGGCATCGTTCCGTTCACGGTGATTTGCATTCCGGCCGGATCGCCGTTTTTCGACGGCAGTCGCTGGTACGTACAGGACGGATCCTGGGCGATCCAGCGCCAGTCCTGTGGCCGGCGTTGGCCCTCCGTAAAGCGGGAGTTTGATACGAGATTCAGGGCGTCGGGCACGGTGAACTCCATCGAAAGCGCAATCGCGAACGTTTTCCAGTCCTTCTCCTATACCGGCATTGGCGTTGCGAGGCAATCAGAGAAGTCGACGGGCCGGGGCTTGACGGGTCCGACGGACGACGGACAATGCGCCTGTTCGGTCGCGGGAATCCTCAAGGGCCGCCTCGGCACACCGGGTGTCTACCCGGGGGAGGCAATCACAATGCACGTCATCCTGGTCTCGACGTACGTCTACCCTATCGCCCTCGGCATGAGATACGTGTCCGCCGTGCTCAAACGGGCGGGGCACCGCGTGACGGTCCTGTTCCTGAATACGCCGCCGGGCAAGCCGCAGATGGAGCTGCCTCCCGGCCTGCGCGACGATTTCGTGGATCACTGTCGCGAGGCGGACGTGATCGGTGTCAGTCTGATGACACACTCGTTTCAGCGATCCTGCCATCTGACTCAAATCATCCGTGAGGCGGGCCTGCGAGCGCCCGTGGTCTGGG
Source organism: Phycisphaerae bacterium (assembly GCA_016929015.1). Taxonomy (GTDB): domain Bacteria; phylum Planctomycetota; class Phycisphaerae; order UBA1845; family UBA1845; genus JAFGJQ01. Next base: position 6,955 of record JAFGJQ010000355.1, read on the forward strand.
GTGGAACACACGCCACGGTCGCGCCTCGCGAATCGGCGGAGTTTGCGGACTACGTTTGCGTCGGTGAGGGCGAGAACCCGATGCTGGCATTCGTGGATGCGCTGGCCGCCGGGCGCGATCCCGGCGGCACGCGCGGTTTCGCCTGCATCCGCCACGGGCGGTTCGTGCAGAACCCCGCATTTCCCCTCACGAGTGATCTGGACACGCTTCCGTTCCCGGATTACGACATGGAGGGACACTGGGTGGTGCAACGAGGCCGCCTGATGGAGGCCCGGCCCGAGCTGCTCGGCGGCGTGCTGCAGAGATACCGCACGTCATCCACGCGGGGCTGCCCGTATTCCTGCTCGTTCTGCAACAACAGCACCCAGATGCGCGTGTATCGCGGGCCGGGGCTGGGCAAATGGGTGCGCAAGCGATCCACGGAAAGCGTCATTGTCGAGCTGGAGAGCATCTGCGCCCGCTACACCCAGGTGGAGGCCGTGAACCTGATCGACGATCTGTTTCTCATCCGCAGCGAGGCGGAGATCGAGGAGTTCGTCGAAGCGTACCGGGCGCGCGTGAACCTGCCTATCGAGTTCGACGCCTTTCCAAACACCATCACCGAACGGAAGATCGCGCAACTGGCGCGGTTGCCCGTTTCGCTGATCAGCATGGGGATCCAGAGCGGTTCGCCCGACACGCTGCGGAACCTCTACAACCGTCCGACCCACACCCAGACCGTCGCGAAGGCTATCGACATCATCGCCCGCCACGGACTGCCCGCCGAATATCACTACCTGGTGGCCAACCCGTTCGAGAGCGAGGCAAGCCGCGTCGAAACGCTCCGGTTTGCCGCCGAGCACCACCGCGGTCCGGCCCGAATCCGCATCTTCCCGCTGCAGTTCTATCCGGGCAGCGTCCTGTACGACCGGGCCCGCACCGAGGGCGTCATCGGTGAGCGTCACGAAGAGGCGTATCGTTTCGCTTCCGCCGGGAAGGGCAAGAGACACCTCCTGACCCTGGGGTATCTCGACATCTGGCTCATGATCGTGCTGGGCCTGCGAAACGCCGGCCTGTCGGCACACACGGCGCATCGCGCGGTGAGCTTCGCCCTGAACCCCTTCGTACGCTGGTGCCTGGACCGCCGCCGGTTCGCCTCCGTGGCGTTTGTGATCTATCGGGTGGGTCGGTCGCTCTATCGAAACCTGATCGTCAAACCCATTCTGCGCCCCATCGCCTGGCTGCGCCGTCGCCGCCGACCAGCTCCGGCCGAAGGAACACGGCGAATCGCCCGTCGACGAGCGGCCTGACCCGTCCCGGTCACCAGCCATGCTCGGCCGCCAACGCCGCCGGGTCCATTCGCACGGCGGGCATCGGGTCGGCATCCGCCAATCGCCGGGCCAGGACCGCCACCAGCGCCGCATGGCCGTTCACCCCGCGCCGGTCCACCGTGTCGTATTTGTCGCCGGGCGTGTGGTAGAAGCGCGCTCCGGGTCCCAGCTCGCCGGAGATCGCCAGAGCGCAAACCCCCTGCTTCATGAACGCCGCGTGGTCACTGTACGTGTGCATATTGCTGGCCACGTCGGACTCCAGCGCGTAGCCGGGCAGGTCCCGGACCACGGCCTGCAGGAATGACACCACCTCCGGATGGCCGTGCGTGACGAACTTTCGCGGCTCGCCCGCCATGTCCACATTGATGACAGCCACGATCCGATCCAGCTCTTCCTCGTGGGCCTTGACGTACGCCTCACTGCCAAACAGCCCGTGTTCCTCCCCCATGAACCAGACGAAGCGAATCGTCCTGCGCGGACGAGGCCCCACCCGGGCCAGGACCCGGGCCGCCTCGAGAATCGTCACGGCGCCGGAGCCGTTGTCCATGGCCCCCTCGGCCAGATGCCAACTGTCCAGGTGAGCGCCGACGAGCACGACCTGGTCCGCCAACGGCCCGGAACCCGGGACTTCCCCCACCACGTTTCGGGGGCATGCCTCC
>JAFGJQ010000356.1 GCA_016929015.1 Phycisphaerae bacterium
CCGATGGGGCTCATATTGTCTGGGGCGCACGTTTCCAGCGGCTCACGCCACTGGCTATGCCCTGACGCCCCGATGGGGCTTGGCCGGCCTATCCTCGCGCCGGCCTGCGGCCGAGGTATCTTTCCTGTTTCTGCGTTTTTGCGTTTCTGCGTTTTCGTCTTCAGACGCGTTTGAATTGACGCTCCAGCTCGGCAAGCGTGAAGCGCAGCGCGGTCGGCCGGCCGTGCGGGCAGTTCGTGGACTTCTCCACGGCCTCGCGCTGCGCCACCAAAGCCTCCACCTCCTCGGGGGTCAGCGGATCGCCGAACTTCACCGCCGCCTTGCAGGCCATCATGGAGAGCATGTCCTCCAGAAAGACCTCCGGCGTGGGCTGGTTGCCTCGATCGGCCAGCTTGTCCAACACGTCGCGGACAAACGCCGTCACCTCCGAGTCCCGCAGGACCGCCGGCACGGCATTCACGGCGATCGAGTCCCGCCCGAACGGCGTGATCTCCAGGCCAAGCCGCGTCAGCAACTCCGCATGGACTTCCATCACCTCCATCTGTTCCGGCGTCACGCGGACGGTCTCGGGCAGCAGCAACCGCTGCGAATCCAGCACCCCTTCGGCCAGGCGACGGCGCAGCCGGTCGTACATCACACGCTCGTGCAGCGCGTGCTGGTCAATGATCAGGATGCCCTCGTCCGTCTCCGCCACCAGATACGCATTGTGAACCTGCAGCGCACGCGTCCGCGGCGGCGGTGGTGGTGGCGACAGCTCCTTGTCACCCGCACGCGCCGGCCAGCGGTCCGAAGCGTCGTGCAGGGATCGCCACAACTCGGCCGCCCCGTGCCCCTGGCCGCCCGCCGCGCCGCCCCGAAACTCCGCATCGTCCGTCGAACGCCCCAACGGCATCCCTCCGCCGGCGCCTCCTTCCGCCGATCGGTATCGGTCGGCCCCGCTCCGCCCGACGCCCTCTACGCGTCGATCCGACGGGTCCGTCCAGGCGGGCCAGGCGTCGTCCCCGTCCGGCCGCGTCGCGCGGTGCCCGGCCCCCCCCGCGACCGGCTCCTCCGGATCACGCGCTCTTAAGGACGGAGTCAGATCGCTGCGAAGAAACTTCTCACGCAGGGCGGCCAGCACCTGCGAGTGAATCAGGTTGGAATCCTGCCAGCGGACCTCGATCTTGGTGGGATGCACGTTCACGTCCACCATGCCCGGATCGATTCCGAGGAAAAGAAAGACCACCGGGTGCCGGCTCGGCTCCATCAGCCCGCGATAGGCCTCGCGAACCGCGTGCTGTATGAAACGGTCGCGGATGAACCGACCATTGAGAAACACGTACTGCCAATTGCTGGCCGACCGCGACCGCGCCGGCGGGGCCACATAGCCATACACGCGCAGGCCCCGCTCTTCCCAGTCGATCGCGATCAGCTCGTTCGCCAGCTCCGGACCGCAGAAGCGGCCGACGCGCTCGCGGAACGACTCGTTGCCCGGCCAGCGATACGTGACGCGCTGGTTGTGCTGCAGGTCGAAGGCAATCTCCGGATGGGCCAACGCGATCCGGGCGAACTGCTCGTTCACGTTGGCCGCCTCCGTGCTGGCGCCCTTGAGGAACTTTCGCCGCGCCGGCACGTTGAAGAACAGGTCGCGCACCTCCACGGACGTGCCCACCGGGCAGCCGGCGGCCTGGGCCAGCTCCACTTCTTCCGACACGACGACAATCTCGTGTCCGGCCGTCGCCTCGGGCGTCCGAGATCGAATGCGCAGACGCGAGACGGCGCCGATGCTCGCCAGGGCCTCGCCGCGAAACCCCATGGTGCCGATGGCAAACAGGTCGTCCTGCGTCGAGATTTTGCTGGTGGCGTGCGGCAGAACAGCCAGGCGAAGGTCCCCTTCCGCCATCCCGCCGCCGTCGTCCGTGACCCGCACAAGCTGCCGACCGCCGTCCTCGATGTGTACGCTGATCCGGCCGGCCCCGGCGTCCAGGGCGTTCTCGATGAGCTCCTTGACCACGCTGGCAGGCCGCTCGATGACCTCGCCCGCCGCGATCTTCTTGACCAGCTCATCCGATAGAACGTGAATGCGACCCATGTCACCCGCCCATCCATCGGTAACCGTCCGAGACTCCAGCCCGCGGGTGAGAATCGGGGGCCCGTGCCGTTGGTTCGTGGAAAACACTGTCGCACCCGCCCGTAGCGAGTATAATTCGCCGGATCGTGACGGGCAACGATGGACCCCCCGGGTAGAGGCGGCGGCGTGATTCCAACCCTCGTCATCAGAGAACCGATCGCAGAACGGCCCGACGCATTGTGCACGCGGGCACGCGCGTGCGGTGCGTCGGCTGTCGCCCCGGCCATGGGGCCGCAAGACGCACTCAGCGACAGCGTCTCCATGGACGAGTGCCGCCGCGTTCGCGAGGCGCTGACCGGCTTGGAAAACGGCATCAGCACCGTTCTGGCGTCACTGACGCCCCAAGCTCATTTCGGCCGGTCAGAGCCCGTCGCGCGAAACACGGCCATGGGTCGCGTTATGGACGCCCTGGAGCGAACCGCCTGGCTGGGCGCCCGCGTGCTGGTGCTGGACGCCGTGGCCATCGTCTCTGCGGATTGCACGTACGCGGCAGCCCTCAACGGCACCCACTCCGCGCTGCAGCGGCTTCGCCTCACCGCTCAGCGACTTGGCGTGGAACTGGCCATCGCCGCTCCCCAACCGCGATTCCTCCTCAGCCCGGTGGAACTCCGGAACCTCCTGGACGAGCAGCATGATTCGGGCATCACCGCCGCCCTGGACATACCCGCGTGTCATCGAATCGGCCACCCTGCCGATTGGATCGATTGCCTTGGCCGGCGCGTTGGCTGTATCCTCATACACCACAAAGAATTACAAGCCGACGCACGCACCGCGGCCCCGCCCGCCGAGGTCGCAGCCGCCTTGAGCAGGGCGGCGTTCTCCGGCCCTCTGTGCTCGGTTGATCCGAAGGTCATCGGCGAATTCCCTTGCGGCTAAGGCTGGCCGGGCAAGCGCGGACGCCCCGCACCACCGTCCGCATGAATCGCTCAGGAACGCGGTTTTCGAGGCAAATCCCCCATTCCCAAGCCGTTGGGCGTGGTTTTTCTTGTCAAAAAGTGTCTAGGGCGTTAAACTCCAACTGACAGGAGGCTACCGTCGGTGTTGGGGGCGCGGCCTGTTGGAGACCGGCGGGTGTGGCTCCGGAGAGGAATTCGTGGCGAGCCCTGCACAACCAGGGTCGCTGGGATGGGCGCGGCGTGGTGGCGGCTTTACGCTGATTGAGCTGCTGGTATGCGTGGGGATCATTGCGCTTCTGGTGTCGATCATTCTGCCCGCACTCCGCAGCGTCCGAGACCAGGCCAAGAGCCTGATCTGCATGGATCACCTCCGAACCACCACCTTCCGCTTCCGCCTTTTTGCCGATCCGTACACGGCCGCCGATCGCGGTGACAGTTCCAACCTGACATCTCGATTCCACGCGGCGGACTTCCTCGACAGTCTTTATGAAACCCAGGAGTTCTGGAAGAACGCGGGCGAGGTCCGGATCAACTTTCGGCCGGGCGAAGAGCCGGTCCTCTGTCCGGCCGGCCCACGACAACTGTCGCGGGTGAAGGGTCAGGCGGCCCATTTGGGCGGCATCACACCTCAGCAGAACATCAGCTACGCAATGAACCGCCGGCTGTTTGAGGGACCGACCCGGACCGGCATGCTGGCGGCGGTGCGGGTGCCCGAGCGAGTCCTGGAGCGTCCGCAGGTGCCGTTGATGTTCGACGGCGACGGGGCCCGGTCCGTGCAACTGCGCGGCGGCGTGACGGACGCCTTGTTCGCCGCGCCCCCTCTGTCCACGGAACGATCGCCGTATTCATCCGGCGCCTACTGGCATCCCGGCAAGCGGCACCGCGGGCGAATCAACATCGGTTTCGTCGGCGGTTTTGTGGTGACCACGTCGGATCCCCTCGCCGACACGAACTGGGACTGGGCCTATCACCCGCCCGTCGAGGGCCCCGGGTAAACGGCACAGCGCTCCCTCCATGTCACTTCAGACCAAATTCCGTCTTCTCCTGGCCGTCTTCGGCATCTCCATCATGGCCAACGTGCTGGTTTCCGTGTGGTGCATCCAGGCGTACCTGGGCGGCGCGGTCACGCAGTTTCGCCAGCACATGGACAGTGCAAACGAAGTCGGGCTTACGCGCAGCCAGCTCGACCAGCTCATGCGGAGCCTGGCGGCGTACGCAACGGACCCCCACGCCGAACCCGCGTCCTCGCTCCTCATGGCGGCGGACGACGTGGCCAACCGGTTTCGCCGGCTGGCCCAACAACATCAGGACGATCCCATCTTCAGCCGGCAGGACTGGATCGTGCAGAGTGCGAACGACCTGCGCCGCCTGACCAAGGAATACCTCCTTCTCGCCGATGCGGGAGACAAGGATCGGGCACTCGCCTTCCACCGTGAGCACCTGGAGGCCGGATGCGCCAAGACGCTCGGCACGGCCCTCGCCTCCGCGGCCGTCTCGGACGACTGGGCCATCACCAGAACCACACTCAGCATCACCGGGACCCAGAGCCGCGTCACCGCCCTCCTGTCCGCCAATGCGATCGGGGCCTTTCTTCTGTCGGCGATCGGCGTGCTGCTGGTGCGAAACTGGGTACTCAAGCCGGTGGAGATGCTGGCCGTCGCCACCGGCGAACACGCCAACGGCAATCTCTCGTACCGGATCGAAGTCCGCAAGAAGGACGAACTGGGAAACCTGTCGGAGGCCATGAACCGAATGGCCGACTCCCTGATGGAGATCCAGAAGCGGCTCGTGCAACAGGAACGGCTCGCCGCGCTGGGAGCGGTGGCGTCCATCGTCGCGCACAACATCCGCAACCCACTGGCCGGCATCCGGGCATCCGCCCAGTCGGCCATGAACGCGCTGCCCGACAACTCAGCGGAATACCAGCAGCAGAGGCAGATCGTGGAGACGGTGGACTCCCTGAACCAGTGGATCAAGCAGCTTCTGCTGGTCAACCGGCCGCTGGAGCTTCACCGTCGGCCCACCCCCGTACGCGAAATGGTGGAGGCCGTGCTCGCCACGCAGCGGGCGAATGCCGCACGCCGATCCATCGCCCTGCGATATGACGAGCCGGACGGCGGCTGCACCGTCCACGTGGACCCCCGACACATTGAACAGGCCATCCAGGTCCTCGTGGACAACGCCCTGGACGCCTCGCCGACGCACGGCGAAGTGGTCCTGACGGCCGCTCACGTCCCCGACTCCGACCGATGGGTGGACCTGAGCGTGCGAGATCAGGGGCCCGGCATCCCGGCAGACGTACAAGACCGGATCGCCGCGGCCTATTTCACGACCAAGCCGGGCGGAACGGGGATTGGGCTGCATCTGGCGAAGAAGGCGGTAGAATCTCACGGAGGCGAGATCCGCTTCGACTCGCCCTCCGGGGGCGGCACGAGCGTTACGCTCCGGCTGCCGACGCGCGACCTGATGGGAGCCCGCGATGGCCAGGATTCTGCTGCTGGACGATGAGACCTCCGTGCTGCACTCCATTGAGCTGCAACTCACTCGGGCTCGGCACGAGTGCCGCTGCGCCCAAACCCTCACCGAGGCCCGCGCCCTCCTGGAGACCGGTGCCCCAGACCTGATGATCGTCGACATCCGCCTGCCCGACGGCAACGGCCTGGACCTCGTCCGCGAAATCCGGCGCGACGGGTTCTCGTTCCCCGTGGTCGTGCTGACGGCCTTCGGCTCCATCCCCAACGCCGTCTCCGCCATGCGCGACGGCGCGGACGACTACGTCGAAAAACCCGTCGACCTGGACCAGCTCATGTTCATCATCGAGCGAAACCTGGAAACCCAACGCCTGCGCGGCCGGGCGGAACTGTTCGACCGCACGCAGCCGGAGCCCGGCCGGGGTGAGCCGATCATCGGCGAGCACGGCAGCCTGCGGCGGGCGCTGGAGCTGGCCGGCAAGGCGGCCAATCCGGGAGTCACCGTCGCCTCGGAGCTTCCCCCGGTGCTGATCGTCGGGGAGACCGGCACGGGAAAGGACCTGCTGGTCCGGCACATCCACGCGATCGGGCCGCTGCGGGAGGAACCGCTGGTGCATATCGACTGTGCCGCCCTGCCGCGCGAGCTGATCGAGTCGGAGCTGTTCGGACACGAGCGCGGTGCATTCACCGACGCCAAAACCTCCAAACGCGGACTTCTGGAAATCGCGTCCGGCGGCACGGTGTTCCTCAACGAGTTGGGCGAACTGCCCCTGGAACTGCAATCCAAGCTCCTGACCGCGCTGGAAAGGAAGGTGATCCGCCACGTGGGCGGCACGCGCGACCTCCCGGTCAACGTACGCATCATCGCGGCCAGCAACGCCGACCTGGTGCAGCGCGTCCGGGACAGGCAGTTCCGTGAAGACCTGTATTACCGGCTAAACGTCTTCATGATCGAGCTGCCCCCGCTTCGACAACGCGGCGACGACGTGTTTCTGCTGGCCGACCACTTCCTCGCAACGCTGGCCCACAAGTATCGCCGGCCACAGGCCCAGCTCTCCGCGGCGGCCCGCGACGCCGTCG
>JAFGJQ010000357.1 GCA_016929015.1 Phycisphaerae bacterium
AAGCTGGGGCACGGGGTGACCGTGTTCGAGGCATTGCATCGGCCAGGGGGCGTGCTGGTGTACGGCATACCGGAGTTCCGTCTGCCCAAGAGGATTGTGGACGAGGAAGTGCAGAAGCTTCGCGAGATGGGCGTGAAGATCGAGTGCAACGTCGTCATCGGGCAGACCTACACCATCCACGAACTGATGAACGAGGAAGGCTTCGACGCCGTCTTCATCGCTAACGGGGCCGGCCTGCCGGTTTTTCAGGGCATCCCGGGCGAGCATCTGAAGGGGGTGTACTCCGCCAACGAGTATTTGACCCGGGTGAACCTGATGGGCGCCTGGAAAGGCGACGAAACGCCGACCCCGGTGGTGAAGTCCACGCGGGTCGTGGTGGTCGGCGGGGGCAATACGGCCATGGACGCCATTCGGACCGCCCGGCGGCTGGGGGCGGAGCCGGCCACGCTGGTCTACCGGCGTTCGCGGCAGGAGATGCCGGCCCGTGCGGAAGAGGTCAAGCACGCCGAGGAAGAGGGCGTGGTGTTCGAGATGCTGGTCAATCCCGTGGAGATACTGGGCGGGCAGGACGGTTGGGTCAGCGGCGTCCGCTGCATCCGCCAGGAACTGGGTGAGCCGGACGCGTCCGGACGCAGGCGGCCGGTGCCGATCGCGGGCAGCGAATTCGAGATTCCGTGCGAGGTTTTCATTGAGGCCATCGGCACCCGGGCGAACCCGCTTCTCACCCAGACCACGCCCGAGCTGAAGCTCAACAAATGGGGCAACATCGAGGTGGACGAGAGCCGGATGACCAGCATGAGGGGCGTTTTCGCGGGTGGCGACATCGTCCGCGGGGGCGCCACCGTGATTCTGGCCATGGGGGACGGCAAAACGGCCGCGGCCGGCATCCACGGTTATCTGACCCACGCGCAGGGGTGAATTCACAGGCCGACTGACGATAGAATAAGGACATGGCGCGCGGGCCCGCTCTGGCGGAATGGGCCCGGCGGCTGTGTTGGCATCATGCAGGTGGGAGGGTCATGGGCAAAGCAGGACAGGCAAAGGGGTTCGGGTGGGGTTCGACGCCGCAGAACTCGGGCGGCAGCGCCGCGGCGGGCTGGGGCGAGTCCCACCCGGCGGTACACAACCTGAACGTTGCCGCCACCGTCTCGCTCATCTCGCCGTTCCAGATCAAGGAGGACATCCCGCTCACGCCCGCCGCGTACCAGACCGTGGTCGAAAGCCGGGAGACGATCAAGCAGATCCTCAACGGGTCAGACCCGCGGATGCTGGTGCTGGTCGGGCCGTGTTCGATTCACGATGACGAGGCGGCCATCGAGTATGCCGAGCGGCTGGCCGGCCTGGCCCACGAGGTGTCTGACTGTCTGTGCGTGGGCATGAGGGTGTACTTCGAGAAGCCGCGGACCACCGTGGGCTGGAAGGGTCTGATCAACGACCCGCACCTGAACGACACGTTCGACATGGAGGCGGGCATCCGCAAGGCCCGCCGGATTCTGCTGGCGGTCACGGAGCTGGGCCTGGCGACGGCCACGGAGTTTCTGGACCCGATCACCCCGCAGTACATCGCCGACCTGATCAGTTGGGCGGCCGTCGGGGCACGGACGACGGAGTCTCAGACGCACCGACAGATGGCCAGCGGCCTGTCCATGCCCGTCGGGTACAAGAACGCCACGGACGGCAACCTGGAGATCGCCATCAACGCCCTGCAGTCCGCCCAGCACTCGCACAGCTTCCTGGGCATTGACGACAATGGCCGGACGGCCGTGATCAAGACGCGCGGCAATCCGTGGGGTCACGTCATTCTCCGCGGCGGTCGTGGCGGTCCGAACTACGACCCCTCGAGCGTGTCCGGGGCGGTCGAGGCGTTGCGGCAGGCGGGGCTGCCCACGCGGCTGATCGTCGATTGCAGCCACGCCAACTGCGGCAAGAAGCAGCAATACCAGGAGCGGGCGTGGCACAGCGTGATCCAACAGCGGGTTTCGGGAAACACGAACATCGTGGGGATGATGCTGGAAAGCAATCTGTTTGAGGGGAACCAGCCGTTTCCGTCGGACCCGTCGAAGCTGCGCTACGGCGTTTCCATCACGGACGAGTGCATCGGCTGGGAGAAGACGGCGGAATTGCTCCGCGCCGGGCACGCGGCCCTCCGAAGCGTGATCTGATCCGCGCGGGTATTCCAGACGCCCGGCGGGATTCGTCACCGTCGACTGTTTCTTCAGACCCCGAAAAACCGATTATCAAGATTGACGGCGGAGTCTGATCCCGTACAGTTGTCGCGATACGCATGAAGCGGCTTGCTTTGACAATTTGGCTGGTGGGAATGGCCGGATGCGCCCAGCCGCGCGGCGTGGTCCGTGATCTGCCGCCGCCGGTCATGAACACGAACTACGTGGCTCGCCCCGCCCCCGCGCCTCCGCCTTCCCCCGTTGAGAAATCCAAGCCCGAGCCGCTGCGCATGATCGGCCCCAAGACGATCGTGATCGACGCGGGCCACGGCGGCAAGGATCCCGGCACACAGGGCGTATCACCGATCTCGGAGAAGGTGTTCAACCTGCTCATGGTGCAGGAACTGATCCAGGAGCTCACCCGGCGAGGGGCAAACGTGGTCCCCACCCGCACGACAGACGTGTACCTCACGCTGGAGGCCCGGGCAGGCGTCGCCCAGCGCACAGGCGCGGACCTGTTCATCTCCATCCATGCGGACTATTCGACAAAGCGATCCAACACTGGGGCCACACTCTACATTGCCCGAAATGCGTCGCGGGCGAGCATCTCCGCCGCCGATTCGATCGCCGGCGCCCTCCGACGGCACGGAATCCGGTATAATGGTACACGACGGCGGAATTTCCGCGTCCTCACCAAACACCCCCGCCCGGCCGTGCTCATTGAGTGCGGCTACATGTCCAACAGGGCAGACGCCCGGCTGCTGAACTCTCCCGATTACCGCGCCCGGCTGGCCCGCGCCATCGCCGACGGCATCGCCGCGTTTGCAGGAAACTGACGAGCGGGACCGGCTTTTTTGTGGGATCGGCTTTCCAGCCGGTCTTTGCCTTCGCTGTGGGACCGCCGGGGTGCCATGCCCGTAGGCTTCAGCCTCGGGCATGCTCGGAGTACAGGACGGCAAGGCACGCCTCCGCATGCCCGATCCGCCTTCCGCGGAAACGGGCATGCCACCCGAATGACCGGCCGGATCCCCGTCCGTCCTCCGTCACCGCGTTGCTGCCCGGCCCTTCCCGCGTTTGGTCCAGCTACGGCGAGCCCGCGTCCTCCGGAATCGGGGAGTCCCCCTCCACGCGAATGTCGTCAAACTCGGGCCGGTCGCCGGTCAGCGCAATCTTGAAATCGATCGCGGTGGTACCGTTGACAAACCGTCCGACGAAATGCGCCGAAACCACGCCTGCCGTGTCAGACTTCTCGATCGGCGGCTGCCCCAAAACGAACGACTGCAACTGGCCGTGCTTGCCCAGCACTTCCTTCAGCCAATCATTGAACTGCTCCTGCGAAACCCTCTGCCGGAACCGCGCCGAGCCCAGCGCGTAGGCCTTCGGCCCCAGTTCTTCCACGCGGATAACGCTGCTCTTCAGAGGCGCCACGGCAGCCTCAGCAAGCTCTTTGGAGTCCAAAAACACGCGGTACGAGAAGTATGCCCCGATACCCACCACGCCCTGCAAACCGGCACCTGCCACCGCTACGATCACCGCGGCGATGGCCAGGCCCCGGCCGCTCATCCGGCCGGCGCGTGTGTTCCGGATGCCCACGATGCCGAAAATCAGCCCCAACAACGGACTGAGCACCGGAACGCAGGCCGCCAGGGAACTGACCAGTCCCACGACGGCGGCCTTGCTGGTCGGCGGTCGTCCGTAATAGGCATTCGGTTCGGACGGCGGTTCGGTCCACGGCTCGGCCCCGCCGGGGCCCTGTTCTGGGTGTTGGAACTGGCTCATGATCGGCGTATTAGACTCCGCAACCCTTGCAGGCACAAGAGGCTGTCGGCGCTGCCCGACACGCCTGCCGCGTGGCCGGTAGTCAATCGGCCCGGGCATGCGATCCCCCGGGCCGACGTTCCCTGCCGGCGCCTGCACGGCCGCGCCGCCCGCGTGAAGCGCGCTGCTCCAAGGTCCGGGCTCCGCTACGCTTAGAGCCTTGACGAGACATTTGCGGCACAAGTATATTCCCCGGGGAGAAGCGCGGGAGCCGTGGCGGAAGGACGCCTTCCGTCCGGCCGATTACGGGGGTGCCTCGGCGTGCGGCTGAAGCGCGTGATTCGGCCGAACCCTCAGACAAGGGCATGCCGGCCAGAAGGACCTTCCGGTTGTCGATAGACTTGCCGCGTTCACGCCGTATTCCACAGTCCAGGGTCGCTGCGGACCCCCGGGAACGGGGGGTCCGGCTGCTTCCATCGTGTCGTGCCGCGCAAGGTGCCGCACGCAACACCAAGGAGTCCGCCTGATGTCCAAGTTCCGCATCTTCGTCGGTCGTGCCCGCGTCGCCCTCTTGGGACTGGGCCTGGTTGCTCTGCTGCTGTCGCTGGCGTGTCCCGCGTCCTCGCCGACAGAGGTGCTCGGGCCGGCCACCGTCGGAAACGAGGCCCCGTTCCTGGAGTTCCTCTCTCCGACAAGCAGTTTCTCCGTCAACCGGGGCGATTCGTTCGAGGTCACCTGGCGCGACTCCGATACGGATTCCTCCGCCCTCATCAAGCTGGAGATGGTGCAGACGGAGAACAACGTGGCCACCGTCATCATCGACGGCATCCAGGAAGACGATCTGGTCGGTCCGGATGTCTGGTCGATTGACACAACGCTGCTGGCGGAAGCCACGTACTACGTCCGAGGCACCATATCGGACGGCGTGAACGTGCCCTACGTCACGTACGCTCTCATCTCCGGCGGGGCCGGCAGTCGGGTCA
>JAFGJQ010000358.1 GCA_016929015.1 Phycisphaerae bacterium
GAGTCGATATCACCGGCGCGCTCGCCGACTCGTACACCACGCACCCCGTGGCGGCGGTCGACAACGGGGCGGTGTTCCGGTGTGTCGCCACGAACGCGCAGGGGAGCGTCACGAGCGGCGGCGCGACGCTGACCGTCCTCCCTGGCGAGAGGAGCTTCATCCGGGGTGACGCGAACGGAGACGGCAAACCGGACGTGGCCGACGCGGTCCAGGTGCTGGCCCTCCTCCTCTCCGGCGCCCGCACCTCGTGTCTCGACGCGTCGGACGCGAACGACGACGGGAAGATCGACATAGCGGACGCGATCGCCTTGCTCGGGCACCTGTTCGGCGGCGGGGGCGATCTGCCGCAGCCCTCCGGGGGGTGCGGCGTGGACCCGACGGGCGACGATCTCGGGTGCGAGAGCTTTGCGCCGTGTAAGGAGCCGCCCACGAGTAAACGATCGCTGGCTATGCCCGTGGTCGTTTACTCTTTCGCAGCCCCTTACTTCTCCGATTCATCAAACTCTCCGTCGGTTGTGCGATAATCCGCGGCTTGCCATAAGCCGGACTTGCGAAGAAGGCGGCAGCCGATAGAAACAAGAACTCAGGCGTTCACCCCGTCACGGTTTTGGCGCGTTTGCCGCGTAGCATCGGTGCAGCGAACTCGTGCAGAGAATCCACGCGCTAGGGGCTGTCGTCGGAACCTGCCAGGATCAGCGCCATCCAGAGTCCATCGTCCGGGGTTTTCAGGGAGATTCGGCCGGGGTCGATGCGGCCGCCTTCAATCCACGTTCCCTCCTGAACGTTCATCCACCGCAGCTGGGCCGGACCGCGCAGCACACGCCCGTCGAGCTCGACCGATCCGCCACCGTCGAATCCCAACGTGTATTGCCGGCCGGGATCGGCCATGAGATACACACCGTTGTCGTGGCTGAGCAGGTCCGGCCGCGGCTCCAGGGCGAACCAGTCCAGCGCGCCGGTAAAACCGCGGACGCTGCGAAGCGTCCGTTGGGCCTCCTCGCTCAGCCCCAGACCGCGGGTCCCGGTATTCCAGGGAACCGGGCGGTGGAACCGCGTCGACGCCAGACCCGCGAAGATGTTGCGTAGGAACTTCGGCGCCCCGCCCAGGTGATCGTTATAGATCTTCACATGGTTGATCGGACGCGGGGCGCGGCTCAGATATCGGCGGGCCGCAAGCAGACGCTGATACTGCAATCGGCGGTCCCGTATCTGGTGCCCGCTGTTCTGAGAGACGTCCGCGAACGTATAAACCTCGGTGTCGTCGTATACCGTGCGGTGGGTGGTATGGGTGATGTCCTCGCGGCGGCGCATGTCCGTGACCTGGGCGGTTATACCCCGCTCCTTCGCCCGCTGATGAATGCGCTGCGCCCAGTACCGCGACCACTGAGGCGGCTCGCCCGATTCGTTGTTGATGCAGTACAGCACGTTGGGATACGGCAGCGAGATCTCCAGTACCCGGTCAATGAACGCCTCCTGGTAGCGGAGGACCCGCGTGTTGTTCTCCAGCTCCGGAACCGTGTGGAAAAAATTGTGCTTGGTGGGATCCTCGGCCGGAGCGAACGGAACCTCCGTCAGCAGGCCGGATTCCGCAGCGGTGTAGTTGAGGTTATTGCGCGGGTTGAACGGGTGACGAACCCAGTTGTCACGCGTCAGGTCCCACATGTCCCACAGTTCTATCTGGACGATGATGTCGCGTGCGGCGGCCAAACGCAGGAACGACCGGAGCCGCTCCCAGTATTCCTCGTTCCATACGCCCAGGTGGTAGCGATCTCCGACGCGGGCGAAAGCATAGACGTTGCCCTCATCGCGGTCACTCATCGTGTTGCGGACGTAGTTCCCCCCGCACGCGACAAGCCGATCGAGTTGAGCCGCCAGTCTCTTTTGCTCCCACTGGAAGAGGTTGTCGTCATCGCTGCCCCCCAGCAGCAGTACGGGCTTGCCCTTGTACTGCCAGTAATAGGGATTCTTCTCAAACGGCCGGATGCGGTCCTCTGCCCGTGCAAAGGGTCTGAACAGACCTGGATCGGACAGAACGCGGAAGAACTCCTTGCGGCATTGTTCCAGGTCTGTCTGGGCCTTGGGGATGTCCAGAACATCCCCGGTTTCTCCTTCGGCGATCTCGATGAAATCGGTCGCCGGCCCCCGCCACACGGCCCGGCGCATTTTCGCGCCTCGCCAGCACCGATGATTGTACAGCCAGACCAGCGGCGCGCCGTCACCCAACTGATTCGCACGCCCCAGATCCGTCTTGATGAAGCGTTTCATGTCCCGTGTGAACGGATTGTCCTGCAACCCTTCAAAGTGTTCGGCCCGGAACACCGAGTCCTTGTCCCAGAACGAACGAGTAGCCCACTCGACCAGCCGCGCTTTCCTGGCCACGATGTATGTGCTCCAACCATCCTTGCCGTTATAGCCGTAGTAGCTCACCGTCAGCCCAAACACCACAATGTTCGGCGCACTGTCCGGATCGGTCAGCAAGGCGTTGGCCACCGTCGTCAGGGCACCGCCGACGATGATCAACAACGGCTTGGCCGGGGAGGCCTTTCGAGCCTCGGCCACGATCAGACGGCTGCCCGCCGTCGGATGCACAAGGGTGTCTTCGATACGCCCGCTCGGCGGACGCTCCAGCACCTGTTCCGAACCGAGCGTCGGTTCGGGTATGGTGCGCAAACCGCTGTCTCGCGCCAAGGCCAAAGCCTTCTTGGCGTCATCCACGCATTGCCGCATTTTGTAATGATAGCCCTTCTGCCAATCCCACATGTCCCGTGTCACAATGTTTCCCCGCACGTCGGCCCGCCCCAGACTTGCCTGCGCCCACAGGTAATTATTGTCGAACACATCGAACCACCAGTCGTTGTCGTAGATGATCGGATTGTCCGGCCCGACCCCCTCCAACCGCAAGCCCTGCTCATCCAGGCAGTAGCGTATCGGTCTTGACAGCGCCACATTCGCCGCCAATAAGACCCATACGAGAGAAGTGCAAAAGAGCGTCTTACGAAATACCATGGATCTCATACAGTGTCCTTCGATGAAATATTCCTGGAGGAACCGCTGAAGAGCGTATCCGGCATTGCATCCAGTTTTTTCTTTCCCTGATAGGCTGGAGTTTCGCCATGTATCGACGAGTCTGGGAGGAGCCGGGCATCTTCTGCGCACCCTCCCACCGACCGGCTGGGACGAAAAGGCACGGCACGGTCCCGGAGCACGTCGGCGGGCCGTGAATGCCCGGCCAGGCCGGCGAGAAATGGCGAAACTCCAGGATATGCCCCGCGGTGGAGATGCGGCAGCCTCCATTGATCCGGCATGAGTCATTCGGGTCGAGTATTCCATCTGATTCTCCGGATCCAAGCGATAGTACATCCCGCCTCGGCGCCTGGAGCACACCCGGTCGGCCGTTCGTTCGGTCGGTCGGTACCCTCTCGCCGGGAGGTCTGATCCGGCGGGTTGGTCAGTCCCAGCGAAGGTGTCGTTCGTTGCCATAGTCTACCTCCTTGGCCACATCAACGACAGACCAGCGATCGGTTCCCCGATGCAGTTGGCCGTACGCCTACCCTCGTAAACACGAGGATGGCGCACCGCGATGCGCAGCAGCGCCAGGGCAGGGCCTTCAGGGTGACGGCGGTCCTGCTCCCCGCTACGCACGGTGTGGATCGATATTCCCGAGGCCGCGGCAAGAGCCTCCTGCGTGTGTCCCGGGCTCCCGCGTCGGGGCGCCGACGAACTCATGAAACGGTGTACTGCTCCTCACACGGGGTAAACGCCGCGCAGTCCAGACCGTCCGCCGTCGGGTCGGCGCCGCATGCCGTGAAGGGCTCCGGCAGAGGGCCCCGGCCGCCGAAGAGGTGGAGGACGACCGCCACGGCGTCGGAGAGATCGATGAGCCCGTCGTCGGGCGCGTCTGCGGCATCCAGACACACCGGCGCCCGGCGAAAGCAGCAGCCCTACCGGCCATCACCCGGCGCGCGCGCCGGCGGGGCGAACGATCGGGTCGTGGGCGCCGTCATCGGAACGAACGGCCGTGGACGCCGCTCGCTCGGACCTTTGCCAAGCTCGCAGAGGGGGCCGCCCCGCGACTCACTGCGCTATGCCGTGGAGCCTGCGGCCGACAAGCCCGTCGAACCTGTTCGTCGTCTTGAAGGGCTCGACGGCGCCGGTCATGGCGACCTCGCGCGTGCGTCCCCGGATCGCCTCGCAGGCCGCCGCGTCCATGGGCTCGAGGCTCGTGGCCATGGCAATGTTCTTGCGCAGGAGATCCACCGATTCCATGCCGCTCACGATGGCGGCGACCGGGAGGGCCAGCACGTAGCGCCAGCACTCCTCGGCGGTGGCCAGGTTCTCCCGCACGATGAGCCCCGAGGCGCGGGTCTTCATGGCGAGCGCCGCGATGCCGCGCTTGGCGCACACCGGCAGCACCCGCGATTCGAAGCTCCGGAAGCTGCCGTCCAGGATGTTGAGCGGCATGAGCACCGCATCCCACACGTGGCCATAGGCAAGCATCTTGAGGTGCAGCCAGGGCCACTTGTGGCCGGTGAACCCCACGTACCGGACCTTTCCCTGCTCCTTTGCCGCAACGGCCGCTTCGATGCCGCCGTCCGGCGCGAAGATCATGTCGGGGTCGGCGTCATAGACGACCTCGTGGAACATCCACAGGTCGATCACATCGGTCTTCAGGCGACGCAGGCTGTCCTCGAGGTGGGCCATGGCCGTCTTCCGATCCCGGCCGTGGTGCTTGGTCATGACGAAGGCCTTCTCCCGGCGGCCCTGCAATGCCTTGCCGAGGATCTCCTCGGACCTGCCGCCATGATACTCCCAGGCGTTGTCGAAGAAGTTCA
>JAFGJQ010000029.1 GCA_016929015.1 Phycisphaerae bacterium
CAACCCGTCGCAAAAGGTAACGGGGCGGGTCGCGCGATCGCCCATGGCGTAGACCGTGGCACCCTCGTGAACGGTTGCGCCCCCCGCATCGACGATTGTCCACGCGGCGTCGAGGGATGCCCGGCGACTCTCCTCTGTCGCCACCGACACGGTCCCTGTGACGGCTTGACCTTCGAGGTAGCAGGCGCCGAAGGGCAGCGTAATCCTGGCCGATGCGCTTTGACTCAGCTTGAAGTGCTTCACGGTGCCGGTGCAGGCGCCATGGCGTGAGAAGCCAACATATCGAATATTGGCATAGCTGGTGCCTCGACCTGCCGCCCGGGGGGTGCCGACCTCGATGCCGTTGTTGAAGAAGGTCATGGACCAGTTCGCCGCCTTGGAATCCGCGGCATCGAAGACGATTCGGAGATCCTGCTTGCCGTCGTCATTCGCAAAGGCCGTGTAGCCCGCCACACCCTCACCGGGATAGAACATGCCGGCCTCGTCCCCCCGCCTTCCGCGAACAATCATGGTGCCGTAGCCCTTGACGGAGCGCGCATTGAAGACGCTGTCACCGTTGCGGGCGGCGAAACCCAGCGAGATCCACCCCGCGTCATCGCCGGTCGCGTCGACCTCGGCGCTGAGCGTGTAGACCTTGCCGGCCTCCGGCGTAAAGGGAAGGAAGACGCCGGAACGGCCGCGGCCTTCCACGCGGCCGTTCGCCCGGAAAACCCCCCTGGCATTGGCGGTCCACGGGTTTGCTCCCACGCCGCCCCGGTCGCGCGGGGCGGTGCCGGTGAGCGTGGTGTCGGCGCCATTGAGCGGGTCGGAGTAGATGACGTCGCCTTCCTCCAACGCCGTTGCCACATTCAGTCCAAGAACGACCGACAAGCAAAAGCTCGCTGCTTTGATGAATTTTATCCTGTTCATGGGGTCTCCTCGCTCCACCTGCGTCACATTCCGATCTATACCTGGAATCGTAGAGCAGGGCGGCGATGCTGGCAATATACGTTATGCGTATTGCTTCTCTATGTTATGCGCAGATGGCGCTTGTGTGTCGGCGCGGGTGCGGGTAGCATTCGTTTCCATGGCCCGTTTGAAGACGCATACCGACCTTCCCCGTGTTGTGATCCTGACCTCGACGATCGTGAAGGGGCTCAGCGAGATGCTGCAGGGCGTGCTGGAGTATGCGCGCGAGCATGGCCCGTGGCGAATCTACCAGCAGGAAGACCGCCTGTGGATGCCGCGTTTGCAGGACCTGAAGCAATGGGGCTGCACCGGTATCATCGCCGCGGCCCATCACTCGCCCGAAGAGGCCGCCGTGATTGCCGGCGTCGGTGTGCCGGTGGTGGTGTTGCTGCAGCCGCATGCCATGCGCCGCCGATCGTACCCGCTCTTTCGCTATCCCTGTGTGGTTTGGGATTCCGCGGCAATCGGGCGCATGGCGGCCGCGTACTTCGTCGAGCGTCACTACGAACACTTTGCCTTTGTCGGGGCCGTGGATCCCGACACGTACTGGTCGCGCGACCGTTTGCGGACCTACCGGGCGGCACTGCGCGAGGCAGGGCACCGGCGCTGTCACGTGTATCGGTCCTGTCACGAAGGGGACGCCGCCGACTGGGCCATCGAACGTCCGCACATGGAGACGTGGCTGAAGGAACTGCCACGGCCGATCGCACTGTTCGCGCCGAACGACCGGCGGGGCCGGCAGGTGCTGGACGCCTGCCTGGATGCCGAAATCGCGGTCCCGGACGAGGTGGCCGTGCTCGGCGTCGACAACGACGATTGGATCTGCGAAGCATCGGTGCCGACGCTCTCCAGCGTGCGGTGCAATCCGCGCCCGGCCGGCCATGCGATCGCCGCCCAGCTCGACCGCATGATGCGCGGCGAGCGCCTGAAGAAGCACGAGTACCTGGTCGAGCCGGTCGAGGTCGTCACGCGGCAGTCCACCGAGTGGACCGCGATCGCGGACCAGCGCGTGGCGCAGGCGTTGAGCTATATCCGGTTCAATGCCTCCAACCCGGGGCTGCGTGTTCCGGAGATTGCGCGGACGATCGGGCTGTCGCGCCGGGCCACGGAGATACGGTTCCGCAGCGCGACCGGACGCACGGTGCGCGAGGAGATCGAGCACGTGCGCCTCGAGCGCGTGCGTGCACTGCTGGCCGAGTCCGACCGGCGCATGGCGGACATCGCGCGCGGTTGCGGCTTCGCCTCGCCAACGCACCTGGGACGAATCTTTCGTGAACGCTACGGCGTCACCATGGGGCGCTTCCGGGCCGAGGCGCATCCGCACCCGTCCCCTGAAGAAAGGCGACGTGCCGTTCCGCACAGGCCATAGTCGCGGCACGGACGCCCTGGCGAAACCGCACATAGCGGTACGTCGCGTTATCGCGTCGGCCGCACCCACTTGATCAGCAGCGGGTAGTCGCGCGCCTCGACGGGCAGGAAGATCACGCCGTCCTTGAGTTCCGCGTGTAGCGGCCGGGGCTGGAGGCGGTCGGGGCATTCGGGGTTGATCAGGTCGTCGCGGCCGGCCTGTTTCACCGCCAGGCGCGGATTCGGCATGGCTATCAGGTCGATCTCCAGCGGGGCCATCCACTCCGGGTCGCGCAGCGTCAGCACGGCCTTGCGCCGCGCATGCCGGTCCCCGGCCGGCTCGGCCGACCAGAAAAAGATCAGCAGCTCGTCGAAATCCGGGTGCAACTTGGTGTAGGTCTGCACGTAGAGCCCCTCCATCCCGCCGGGCTTCATGCCGGCGGCATCGGCCTCGGTGCGGATCATCCGGCCCGTTCCCTCCGCGGGAGGCTCGTCCAGCTCAAGGTTCAAGTCGATGCCGTCGTTGCGCGCATAGGTGTCGTCGAGTACGGCATTCAGGTTTTGCGCGGCGTACCAGGCCGGCTTTTTGTCCATGTCGCGCGTGACCATGTTGAAGGAGGCTTCCTTTTCGTAGAATTGCGAGGGGATGTCGCGGAACAGGATGAAGGTCGCGCGGGGATCGACCCCGACCCAATGGTCCAGCAACATCCGCCGCAGTTCGTACTTGGCGCCGATGATCCACGTGATCTCTTGCTCGCCCGTGGCGGCAATATCGTTCGGCATGCCGTCCTCGGTAATCGCCAGCGGCAGGTCGCGGCCGCCGTTGGCGCGGCGGATCATTCCTTTCAGGTCTTCGACCTGGGCGTAGTACGATCCCCAATGCTCCCAGGGATGGAATTCGCTGGCGTGCTCCGGGATGTTGGCTACCCAATAGAACTGGCGATAGGGGTGGTAGGTGAACATGTCGAGATGCTCAGCCATGCCCGCCTCAAAGGCCAGGCGTAACCAGGGATAGGGTTTCTCGGTCATGCATTGCATCATCGACGGCGCCGGGCCGGCGACGATCGCATCGGGTTGAACCTCGAGAACAAGGGCCCGGAAGAAGCGTAGCCAGTCCACGTAGGCCTCGGGTTCGGCCCGCGGGTTTTCGTTACCGATGTTCGGTTCGTTATAGTACTGCCAGTGGCGGCAGTAGGGGCTCAGCGCGCGTACGATCGGCGCGACGAACACCCGCATGCGGGCCCGATCGTCGTCGGTCATCGCCCGCTGGATCCCCGCCGACCAGTTCGGGAAATCAACCCGAATGATAAGGTTCACGTCATAAGCCCGAAGCAGGGCCGCGTACTGGATCATCGGAGGCAGCAGGGGCTCGACGATGTCGGGAATCTCCTCGATGGGCGACGTCAGCGCGGCATGGCCGCTGATGTAATCGGCGACCCATTTGTAGCCGCCTTCGACCACCGCTGCGACCAGTTCGTTCTGGACCCTCGCGTCGGCCCGGTTCCGCTCCATCAGCAGCGTTGTGTGGACCCCGAACGGATTACCGGGAATCTCGTGCGACGACCGCGGCGCGCCGGTGAGCATGCGCGCGCGAATGTCATCGGGAAGGTC
>JAFGJQ010000359.1 GCA_016929015.1 Phycisphaerae bacterium
ATGACGTTGCCGGCCCCGGCCGGCAGGCTGACCGGTCCGACCGGCGCGTCCCAGTCGTTCTCCATGACGCGGACGCCCAGGGTTTCGGACATCTGGGTGTACCCGCCGTCCGTGACCATCACCTGCTGCGGGCTCACCTGCACGGGGCCGGTGCCGTCGTTGCGGACGTAGACCACGATGCGTCGCGGCTGGCTGCCGTCGCCCGGGCTGCTGGTGTGCCACAGCATGACATCGAAATCGCCGTCGATGGTGGTGAAGCCGCCGCTGACGACCTGCGTCCGCATGGACACGATGGGCTCGCCAAGCAGGTCCGGCGGCAGCACGGGCACGGTAGCGTAGAGGACGCCGGGCGTCAGAAGCCGCTCCGGCACGTCCGACTCGATGTAGTATTGCGTGTCCGGGTGGGGCTCCAGCCCGCCCGGCAGCAGGTTGTACCGGCAATGATCGCATCCGGACGGGCTGCCCAGGGGGATCAGCGGTGGCGCGGTTTCGTCGCAGATGCCCGCCGGGGCCGGCAGCGCCCACAGAAGCGTCCCGAGCAGGACGCAAACCGTGATTCGACGGCAGTTTCGACGGCGACCAAGCATAGATGTCATCGGAAGGACCCACCCCGCGTTACGGCCGGCACGGCCTCGACCCTCGTTACAGCCCCACTCATTATTGGCAAAAGCAGGGTCGGAATCAATGGCTTGCAGCCCAACGCGCGGACCGGCGCGTGCGGTCCAGCGACCGCGTTCTCGCCGGGCCACCGGTCCCATCGGGTCGCGATTGCTGCCGGTGCCGACTACAGCATTGCGAGAACCGGATGGAACGCGGCCACGCCGCCCAGATCCGCGTCCGTGTCGATTGTCCTCGGGGGCGAGGGCAGTCCAGACGCACCGGTTACGATTGTGCTCGGCCGTTGTGCTGCCGTGGACGAAACGCAGGATCTGCCGGTCGGCGGCCAGGTCGGCGGTGGCGGTCACGGTGGTCCGGTTCTACCAGGCGGCGATGACCGCCGGGATGGCGATTTCGCCGGTCACTTCTCGGCCGGGGCCTCGTCCTTCTTCTCGTCCTTCTTCTCGGCCTTCTGCTTCTCCACCAACTGCCGAATGTCCTCGGGCAGCTTGAACTTCTCTTCGGGAATGTCCTGGTTGTGCTTGACGCTTTCGACCTGGATGGTGACCTCTTGCAGCTTGCCCACCACCTGCCGTATCTTGTGCGGCATCTTGATGCCGTCCACTTCCCGGTACTCGCTGGCGAACGATTCGACCGGCATCTCGCCCATCGGCGTCGTCAACGTCATCTCGCTCTTCACGATCAGTCCCGTCGCCTTGTCGAAGAACCGCGTCTCGGCCGGACCTTCCGTCGGCGTCAGGACGACGCGATAGCAGGCGGTGTCGTTGACGCTCTCTTCGCCGGTGCACTTCACCTCGTTGTAGTACTTCCGCCAGTTCACGTCGATGTCAAAGTTTCCTTCCCGGAGTGTGATGGCCGCTTCGTCGCCGTCCATCACGCGCGGTCCCGTCATCTGCGAACTTTCCCACGCCACCTTGCCGTTCGCCCCCCGCTCCGACTTGCCCATCTGGCCCAGGTCCGTGACCGCGTACGTCAGGTTGGGGCGGGCTGAGTAGACCGTCATCTTGCCCTTCAGTCCGGCCGCGGGGATCTCCAGCGTCATTTCCATCACGCGGTTCTTGATCTTCTCGTACGCCGCCTTCCCGCCGGTGGCTTCGACGTACTTGTCCATGATGGCCTCGCCTGATGGGGCCTCGTCCGTCTGCCCCCACGCCGCCCCAGACCCCATTGCAGTGACAAACACTGTTACGGACAGCAGCCGCCGCACAAAGCAGGCACTTCGCTCTCGCATCGATCATTCCTCCACAACCAAAGCGTTCGTATGACCGAGACCCTCAGGTGCCTGGGTGCTCCGTCCCCCGGCCGGCCTCTTCTGCCGAATCCAGGCAGTGGCCGCCTCGAGTACGCAGTCTCGGCCCTCCAACAAGGCCTTCCGATCCGGACGGACCTCCACGTCCGGCTTCACTCCGATTCCCTCCAGCCGCTCGCCGTCCGCGGCCACGTAGTTCCCGAAAGCATACTGGAAACCGTCGCCGTTGGGCAGGTGCTCGAACTGCGAGGGCAGAGCCGCCCCCGCCGTCCGCGACCCGATCACGCACGCCCGGCCCAGCGCCTGCAGACCGCCGGCCATGAACTCCGAGGCCGATGCCGACAACCCGTCCACCAGCACCACCAGCGGCCCCTCGAACGTCTGCACCCGCGGCGCAATCACCAGCTTCAGTGTCATGTGCCGCATGGTCATCGTGCCCAGGTACTGCTCCCGATCCGGAATGAACCAGCCGCACATCCCCATCACCATCGCCGCCAGCCCGCCGTCGTTGCCCCGCAGGTCGACAATCACTCCGTCCGCGTCCAGGAACGCCTCCATCGCCTCGTTGTACGCCGGCATCACCTGCACGGGGTTCATGAAGTTGCTCAACGACACGTATCCGACATTCCCGTCCAGCCGCCGCGAGTCAAATCGCACGTACATGGCCGGCATGTGCCCCATCCGCGTCTCCCAGCCGCGCTTCCGCACTCGCTCGATGCTGCAGACCCGCTCGCGGTCCTCGCCGTCGCGGAAGGTCACCTTCACGGGCTCACCCACCGCCCCCTCCAGACGGCCCAGCACCGACTTCGCCAGCACGATGTCCTTCAGCGTCTTGTCTCTGAACTCCGCCTCCACGACGGACAGCGCCTCCGCGACGGCCTTTTCATTGATCCGCTCGATGATCCACCCCGGCCGCACACCGGCTTCTTCGGCCGGAGTTCCCTCCTCCACCGATACCACCAGCGCCTGCCCGGCCTCCACCCGAACGTCAATCCCGGCGTCGCCGTCACGCTTGCCCTGACCCTCCGGACGCCCGACTGCCTCGTAGACCTCCTTCGGTATGAGGTTCAGGTGCGATTCCCCGAACCGGCTGACCAGGTCGCTCATGATCGCGCGGGCCTGGCTCATCGTTTCGGCCTGCTCGACCTTCGGTCGCAGCTCGGCTTTGACCGCCGGCCAGTCCAGTCCGCCGAACTCGGGGTCCCAGTACCAGTCGTGAATCCGGTCCCACATGAGGTCGAAAGACTCTACGTTGAGTCGCTGCTGGTCAGGCGACAGGCGGGCTTCCACCGGTTGTGCAATCGGCGGCGGCTTGGCGGGCTGGGCGCAGCCGCTGCCGAGCAGCGAAATCGCCATCAGCAGGGTCGGCACGGTCAACACATACTGCCGGAATCCATCGATGCGGCGGATCACCGGGGTCGATTCCAACACGGGCATGTCTGCTTCTCCTCCTCCAGGTCCCGGAGTGAATCAGTCCGATGGCCTTATTATGCCTCATATTCGTCGATCAGGCCACTGGAATCGAGGCCCGCACGGCAGACCATGCGCGTTGTCAGTACTTCCGACACGCAGCGACATCACGTGACATGAATGCGAACCCATCGACGAATCGTGCCCACCTGTCCCCCTTCCGCTTCGCGTCGAATGGAGCCTATCCGCAGTTGAACTCCGCCACGGTTTCGACCCCGGCCGGCTAAT
>JAFGJQ010000360.1 GCA_016929015.1 Phycisphaerae bacterium
GGCCTTTCATAATCGCCATGAGTCGGGTGGCCTCCTCCCCCTCGATCCAGCGAACATGGCCGTCGGCGAAGCCGAAGTAGGCCCCGCCGTCTCGGAATTCACGCTCGCACAGAACGACCTCGCTGCCGCTGGTCGTTGGCGGCGGGCGGTACAGGTAGTATCCGTCTCGTTCGATGTCCTCGGATGGAGAGGCGGCTGGGGTTTCGAGGTAAGGGGATACGAACGCCGAGGCGGGCAGACGGCATTCATTCGCAATGTCCTGCAGCCGCTCCGGCCACTCATCGTCGTGATCGGCTCTGTGCATCCGGCAACACGAGAGGATCCAGCGCATGAAGGCGATCGAATCCTGCCGCATTTGAACGACTCGGACCGCTTCTGCAGAAATCCGAATCTCCTGCAGCAGGGTGGCGTACGGCGCGGGTCCTCCGGCGTTGCCGAGCAGGAGGTCCATAGACATGATTTCGTTGTTCGCAGACTGAGTGTAGACCGCCTTCAGTTGAGTGGCTCCCAGATGGTCGAAGAAAGCACTCACCAATGCATGCTCTTCGCCGAAATCCTCCTTCCTTGGAGAGAACGTTCGGCAGAGGCCGGCCAGATCCACGCACGCAAGTCGGGCCGACTGGGCTGGCAGCTTGCCCAGAAGCGATGCGACGTCCGGCTCCCTCACGAGCGCGCGACCACTTCGGCGGGCGCTGAGCGCGGCCTTCACGGCGGCCGTGTCGTTTGCCACGACCAGGAACCCATCGATGGTGGCCATGGCGAAGGCCGGTCCCGTACCGGGCGCGGGCCGCTGAATCGTGACTCCCTCGCAATCCTCCTGTTCGAAAGACAGCCCGAATTTGCGTTTCACGGCCTCCACGTGTTCCGTGAAC
Source organism: Phycisphaerae bacterium (assembly GCA_016929015.1). Classification (GTDB taxonomy): domain Bacteria; phylum Planctomycetota; class Phycisphaerae; order UBA1845; family UBA1845; genus JAFGJQ01. Next base: position 873 of record JAFGJQ010000360.1, read on the forward strand.
GCGTCCGTTTTGGCAATGCCTACGACGAACATCCAGCCCGGAATGCCGCCCTTGGCGTCGATACTCAGCGCGACCAGACCCTCGCCGACCAAGTTGCCCAGAAAATCGGCCTGGAAATCGAAGCCCATCTCTTTCCGGAATTCCTTGGCCTCTTCGCGGTATTCCTCCACGATCTCCGGATCGATCGTGTTGATCCAGTCGGCCAAAACCTCGAACTGGTCGGATCCGTTCGTGAACGCTCCTCGCACGAGCACCATATACCCAGGCGGTACTAGCGCAGTGCTTTCGGGCTTCGTGGAGAGCGAGTTCGCCATAGAGGGCGGCGAGCCGGGCGGATCATCGAAGCTCATGGCAAACCGGATCCGCAGCGTGTCCGCTGACCGCCCATAGAGAGCGAGCGCGATGTGTTTGAGCCGATCCAGACTAAGTCGCAGGATGAGGCGGGCGCGCTCATTCTCCGAAAGGAATGGCTCGACGAACGGGTGAAACGGAAGGTATTCCACCAGCACGAAAGCATCCGGGTGGGCTTCCGGTCGCCGAAGCAGACGCTCATATGGCTCCGAGCCGATCAGACGATCCGGCAGGGTTTCCCCAGCCAGCCAGGCATCAACGTCGGCTTTGCGCGTACTCGCGTACAGAATGTTGCCCTTCACGCCAGTCAGGAGCCCGATGGGCATCGGACCGGGCACGCGGATGATCCACAGGGCGTCCGCCTTACGGACACCGCAGGTCGCTGAGCCCGGGTCCATTTCGCGGATCGCGCCGAGGACGTCCTCATCGAGCCGCCGGAAGAATTCGTCCGGCGGTACAGATATTCGCGCGGCGAACTCGACGCGCATTTGCGTGGACGTCATGGGGGTACCGACGATAGCCAGCATGATCGGCCCCGTGAACAGATCAGCGATCGGCCGGACCAGCGCCCCATCGCGGCGATGGCCGGTGGCCGTCACGACCGGATTGAGGATGTCCGTCGGCGCGCAGTGATACAGCAACACCGACGCGTCCTTCGGTGCCAGGGCCAGCACGGGGCATGGCGCGGCAGCCTCCGGCTGCGCCGCAGCAAGCGGAGCCGACATCAGCAGGAGGAGTGACACGAGACGGGTTCTCATTGACGCGACTCCTCAATGAAGCGCCTGGCATCTTCCATCATGTTGAACTTGGGTCGGGGCTCAAACGGCCTGGGGGCGGGCATCGGGAGCTGCAGAACAAAGTCGACCTTCCAGCTTCCGAAACTCGGTGACTTGCCACCGTCATCCGTTTCGTTTTCGCTGATGCTGTACAGCGTCCAGCCGGTTCCATCCCGGCGGTACACGAATTCCCGCCCACTGAACGGATCGATGATGTCCTCTTTCGATATGGAAGGCATCAGGGCCACGAGGCTCTCCGGCCACTGCCCCGAATGCTCCAGAGCATGCAGCCGCAGAGCCACAACAATCTGAGTCAGCCGGGTCTCGGCATGGACCCGCTTCCCGAGTGCAAGGCCTCGCCAGGGCGAGCCACTCAGCATGATGCCCACCACGTTCCAAGTGGGGAAGGGCTCTTCTTCGCAACCTGAAGACGCGCGCTGCCATGCTGGAGAGTGATACGGCTCGCCAGCAGCTTCCACCAGAGGATCAAAGTAGCGGTGGATTTGGCGTTTGGCTGTCCGATCCGGCAGCAGAAGCCGACCGAGACACGTTTCGAGCCGAGCCCAACCGGAATCCGGCACGCCGAACCGGCTCGACATTTCATCCGGGGACTCCCACGGTCTGCCCAGCCTTCCGATGACGTCCGGGAGGCGAGTAGGGCGGACGACCAGGTCGTCGGCGATGCTCAGGTACATCGCGCGCTCGGACTCCAGGCCACGCTTCAGGGTGGGAAGCTGACCAGTCAGTCCTGCCAATGCCTGATGCACGCGGCGCAGATCATCTGCAGGAAGGTCTCTTCGCAGGACCATCGTGCAGATCGTCCGGATCCCCTGCCCCCACACCGCCTGCGCGAACAGACCGTGCAGGAAGCTCGGCCCGGTGCCGAGGTGACGGGCAAATCCCAGAACGGCTGCGTAGTCTTCCATCGCTGCACCGTACTGCCCGTCCGTCTCAAGGCGCCGGCCGTCGACGATCAACAGCTTGCAGACGGCTCGGAAATGCTTGAGATCTGGAACCAGAACCGAAATGAGCGAGTCATTCGGGCCGGTAAGGAAGACCATCTGGCAGCGATCCATGGTGGCAGCCCGCCGCGCCGCAGCAACGGCCGTTTGGTTGGCCGGGTCCAGAACGTAGGCCCGCAACGCAGCGTCATGCTCTGCCGGCCAGGCGATGTCGGCGGCGTAGTCAAAGACTTGCCGCAGTTCGTCTGGCGGCTCTCGGTACGCGTTCACCGCCTCCAGCATGGTCCAGAACGCGTTCTGATCGCGCGGCAGATCGGGTACGTCACAGCCGCGACGCCGCAATTCCTCGACCGGGAAGACCCACTGCTCCTCCCTGCGGACCTCAACAACCTCGGGCGTGGATTTCTGCGTGGCCGGGCCTGGAGCGGCGGGAGCCCTCGGCCCGAGCGACAATCCGATCAACACCAAGCCAACGGAGGCTTGTAGCTTCATAAAGTTGACCTCCTCGTGTCCCTCCAATGGAGGATGTGGTCGGAATGGTAACTCCGGTGCACTCTTCGGGCAACAAGTAGGGGCGATGCCGGCCGACGAATCGGCGGCAACGCCCCAGGCCACGTCCCTTGACAGGTCGTCAGCGTGCGTTTCGTTGGATGTCCGCGAGCAGTTGCGCCGCGCGTCCGCCGGTCACCCACTCCACGTGGCCGTCGGCCAAGAAAACGTGGGACCGACTCTCCCGGTCACGCCGCCGCGAGGCAGCCGGCGCGGCAGCCTGTCACAGGTCGTAGACCAACACGATTGCCCAGGTCGTGTTGCAGCTTCGCACACATTCCTTGTACTTCTTCTCGTTCGTCAAGACCCGACAGCATTGCCTGCACGACACGTTGTCGCGGCAATGGCGAGGACAGTCCCGAATGGCGATCACGGGTTGCTCACAGAAATTCCTTTCGCTCAGCGTTGCATTGTCGAATTCAGTGCCAGGAGAGGAGGTGTCGATTCCACCGTCAGTGCCGATCGCCTCCCCGGGAACGGGAACACCGTTGGCCGGGCCGGACACCACAGGGCTTTGCCCCGCCGCAAGCACAAGCAAAGCAGGAACCAGAAGCAGCGTGAACACTTTCATTGGAGTCTTTCCTTTGGAATGAAGTCCTGCGGTACAAGGGGAACCACGTCATTTGCCTTCCTGAATCGCATCCCACACAGCCGCGTACAAGGCTTTGTGCTCGCCCGGCCGCTCCATGTGTTCGCCGACCACCTGTCGGATGCGCCGGCCCGCCCGCCTGCCCAGCGCGGAGGCGGCCTCCGCCCATTTCTGCCACTCCTTCCCGGAAAGGTCCATGTCTGCACAGACGCAGAGGCTTTTCTCCACCTCGTCGAAGATCACCAGACGAACCTTCGGCGGCATCTGTTCGTGCTGAAGCAGCCGACGCAGGCCAAAGAAATACAAGACCCGCATGCCCTCGTTCACCTGCGTGCTCTTCCAGTCCGTCATGGCCAGCCCTTCAAGCTCCCGAACGGTCACAGCGATTTTCTCGGGGCTTTTTCCCCTCTCCAGGGCCTTGAACTTCCGGATCATCTCCTTCCGGGCGTCGTCCGGCGACATCTTGACCGCCCGGCCTCTTAGCTCGATCTCCACCGGAACGTCTCCAGCCGTCCAGGAAGGATAGAAGACCTCGGTCTCTCTCCAACCCTCGATGGCCCGGGACAGATCGTTCTCGATCTCAGCGCTGCTGTCCCAGCAATGAAGCTCGTTCGACCACTTGACGGCTTCCGTCTGGATCTCCTCGACGATCTTCAAGGCCTCCTGGTCACCCGGCCTGGAGACCCGAAGGATCATTGTGCCCCAATGGGCCATCCAGAGCGGATGGACGGCGCGACCCGTATTCCCGTGATGCCGCAACTGCGCCTGGTAGTAGCCAAGGATGCCCTCCCTCAGCAGCCGCAGGGTTTCCGGCGACAGGTCCTCCTCCTCGGTCGCTCTTTCGATTTCGAAAGACAGGCAATCTCCCCATCGGCTGTTGATGAAAGGCACGCCCCAGTCTCGATGATAGAACTCATTCAGGCGTCTGGCGTCTTCGACTGTTTTGACCTGCGGCAGGGAGTCCGTCTCGTCCAACATCTGCCTCAGTAGCGGACGAAGCTCTGCCGGGACCTGCTCGAAGTCCACTATCTCGTTCCCCAAACGATCCAACTGCTTGTCCAGATCCTCCACGAGGTTCGCGTTTTCCCGCAGTTGGCGCTCCAGGTCCCTCCGCACGACCGGATCCTGAGCATCGGCCATCTGCGCCCTCAGCGCTTCGCCTGCCGATTGGGCCTGGGCAACCTGATCCTCGAGCCACTCCAGCTCGGAGTACATTGCCTCCGCTTGCTCCTCGTACAGGGCCTGCTCCTCCCCTGTCTTGACGTCCCACGCGTCCGCCTTGGGAATATCCGTCGGGATCAACCACAGGATGGCGAGCATCATGATGTTCATGATTCGACCTCCTCTTCCATGTCTGCCGGACCCACCAGGGTCTGAAGATTTGTGGCGCAGAAGCCTATGACATGCGCAAACACGTGCTGCCTCCTCCGCGGATCAGACAGGCGTGGACCGATGCGCAGCCACTGTACCCACAGAAAGCGGCGAGCGATCAAGACTTCCAAAGACGTGACCTGTCCGTCCCCGGCCATCTGGACAACTCCCAGGAGGCCCGAAGTCACTCACGATAACAGATTAAAAGCACAAGCGCGTGTGAAATCAACTGACTTTTCGCTGAAGTCATCAAAAACGCCTGAGCACTCGCACCGCCGTGAGTCCACGATGGTAGAATGAATCACGCATCGCGCCCAAAGGCAACGCACGCGATGCTTCGCCGCAAACGCAGCGGGACTTCAGTACGCCTGTAAAGCCCGTCAATCTGCGAGAGTGCCCGATCAACGAGCGCGCGTGGCCCGCCGGCACGTTCACCCCGGATGCGGGCAGGGCCTGTGCCAACCGCAGACACCCGGCCCCGTCGATGCGGGCCGGCTTGCACGACCCCTGAGGCAACGCCTTCAGCAAGTCGTCAGCGTGCGTTTCGTTGGATTTCCGCCAGCAATTGCTCCGCTCGCGCGCCGGTCACCCACTCCACGTGGCCGTCGGCGTAGCCGACATTGAGGCCGCCGTCGCGAAGCTCACGCTCGCAGACAACGGCATCCGAAGGCGCTGTCTTGGAGGTCACGCCGGAACGGTACAAGTACGATCCCATGCGATCCACTGTGTCAGCCATCAGGACGATGGGACCTTGCTCATACGGCGCGACAAACTGATTCTCCGTCATCAGCCCCTCGCGGACCAAGTCACCCAGGGTGGCCGGCCATTGACCCTTGTGATCGTTCGCGTAGATCAGGCAACCCGTCACAATCCCCTTGATGTTGGCCGCCGACACCATCCGCCGGGCCTGCTCGCGGCTGGCCTGCAAGCTCTCGCCGATGGACCGGATCATCACATCCCGAACCGACTTCACGCCGGGCGCACGAATGACCAGGTCCAGTGTCAGGGCATCGTTTCCCGATGACAGCGTGCAGCCCATACCGGCCTCCGAGGCCACGATCTGCTGAACGGCCGTGCGAATGCCCGCCGGCACCTCCGACGCGAACTCGGGTTGCGCCTGTGCCAGCCGGAGCAAGCCGGCCAGATCGAGACAGGCCAGCTTGCACGACTCCTGAGGCAGAGATTTCAGCAGGGCGGTCATGCCCGGCAACTGCACGAATGCCTGGCCGTCCGCCTTGGCGTCGACGACCGCCCGGAGTGCCTGTCCGTCCTGGCCGATCACCAGGCAGCCGTCCACGACCGCCAGGGCGAACTGCGGCCCGCTCCCCGCGACCGGGGTCTGGATGACCACACCCTCGTACGTCTGGGATTCGAACGGTAGCCCGTACGCCTTCGTCAGTGCTCCCAACTGCTGCGTGAACATGATGGGCTCAGCCAGTCGAACCGCTGCAAACCAGTTCTGCGGACCGTCCATGTCGACTTTCAGTGCGAACAGCCACTCGTCCACCAGGTTGCCCAGGAAGTCCTGATGCGGATCAAAGCCCACGTCCGTTCGCCACTCCGCGCATTCCTCGCGGAACTCCGCGGCAATGGCCGGATCGACGCTGTCGAGCAGGGCATTGATCTGGTTCAGCGAGTCGGCCGCGCTGCAGAACGCACCCCGCACGAAACATGTATAGTCGGACGGCACCAGCCGCGTGATTTCTGCATTTCCGTTTCGCGGGGCGAGCAACTCGGGCAGTCCGCCCACACCCTCGTCCAGGCCGACGGTGACCCGGGCCCGGATCTCCTCGTCCGACTGCCACGAGACGGTCAGCGCGGCGCCCTGTACGCGATCGAGTCCCAGAAGATTGACGAACGCTTCCACGCCTTCGCTGCGTGCCTCTTGTTCCAGCAGCGGGTGAAACGGTTTGTAGTCCACGTAGAACAGGGCGTCGGTCGACGTTCCGGGCCGGGCGACCATCCGGGTGTATGCGTCCGTCCCCACGAATCGCGGTCCCATCTCACCACCGGCCAGCCACGTGTCGACGTCCGACTTGCGCGTGCTTGCGTAGACCACGCCGTCCTTCACGCCGGTCAGCAGGCCGATGGGCATCGGTCCGGGCAGCCGGATGACGCGCAGCGGTCCGGCCTCGCTCACTCCGGCCGTCGCGGACGCCGGTTCCAGCTCGCGAAGCGTGCCGAAGACCTCCTCATCGAGCCGGCGGAAGAACTCCGCCTCGTCCACGGTCAACCGCGTGGCGAACTCGATCCGCATCTCCGGGCCGGTGAGCGGTGTGCCCACGACCGCCACCATGGTGGGTCCGCCGAAGATCGCGGCGGCCGGTGCCAGGGGTGTCTTGCCTTGGCAGTCCCCCGCCAGCATGGAGGCCAGGTTCAGCAGGTCGGAAGGCTTGTCGAGGTACAGCAGAAACGATGGCTCGGCCGGGGCCAGCGAGAGAATCGGCGGGGCCTCCGGCTTGGCCGGTTCGGCTCTCACCACGGGAATCACGATCAGCAACCAGGCGATCAGAATGTATGGCTTCATCGGATGTACTCCGTATGCAGGCGTTCAGGCGTCCGGGTCTATTCGTTGCTCGTCTCGGTCGGCTCAAAGGGCTTTGCGTCCGGTGTGGGGAACTGGAGCACGTAGTCGAGGTCCCACAACCTGCCGGACTCTGTCTTGCCGCCGTCGTCCACACGGTTCTCGGCCACGCTGTAGAGGGTCCACCCTTTGCCGTCGACTTTGTACTTGAACTCCTTGCCGCTGAAAGGATCGATCCGGTCGTCAGCCGGGACGGCCGGGTCGAGGCTTGACAGGCTTTCCGCCGGCTGACCCTTGTTCTCCAATACGTGCAAACGCAGTGCGATGGCGATTCGTGTCAGCAGCGACTGCGCCCTCAGCCTTTCACTGATGGTGCACGCTCGCGTCAGCGAGGGCAGGAGCATTCGAGCGAAGATGTCCCACTGAGGGATGGACATGACGGCCTTCTCTTCGTCGAAGGATGTCCACGTTTCTGAGTAGGCCGGATTCTGTGTCAGTTCGTACTGACGATCGTAGAACTCGTTGAAATGCTGCTTGATCGTCCGATCCGGCAGCATCAGTCGCCCCACCCGGGCCTCCAGTTTCTCCCAGCCGGTCTCCTCCCGGTTGATCTCGTAATCACCGTACATGCCCATGATGCCGTTCAAGTTCTGGAACAGACGTGTCGGCTTCGTTACGATCTCGTCGACCATGCCCCCGCCGAACATGCGCTCGTAATACAGCCCACGCTCCACCGTCGGACGCCGGGCTGCCAGCTCCTTCAGCGTCTTGAGCATCTCGCGGAGCTGACTGGCCGGAATGCCCTCGCGGAGGCCAAGCTGACAGGCGGCCCGGTCGCCCAGGGACCAGCAGGCCACCCCAACGAGGTTCTCGATGAGCGTGATCCCGCCTCCGACATGGCTTCCCAGCCGCATGACCGCAACGTAGTTCTCGAACGCCCGGTCATACGCCCCCTCTGCCTCCAGCCGCCGGCCGTCCACGATCAGCATCTTGCAGAGCTGCCGATGGGTACTCAGGCTCGGCAACAGAATGGAAATGATGCTGCCCTTCGGATCGCCGAAGTAATAGCTCTGGAACGTCTCCATCTTCGCCGCTCGCCGTGCCGCCGCCAGCGCTTGCTGATTGGCCGGGTCCATGAGGAAGGACTTCAGCGCTTCATCGTGGCCCTTCGGCCACGTTGCGGTCAGGGCGTAGTCGAAGGCTTCCTGCAACTCCTTCGGCACGTCTTTGTACGCGTTGATCGCCTCCAGGCAGACCCAGAACGCGTTTTCCTCCCGCGGCGGCTCCACGACGTCGTATCCGCGACTCCGCAGCTCCTCGAACGGCCAGACCTTCATCTCGTCACCGCGGAAGATGATGACCTCCGGTGCATCATCGCCGCCGGTTTGTGCCCAGGCTGGCGGGCCCGTCAGCCCGAGAGTCACACCGGCAACGACCGCCAGCGCCGCGAGTATTGATCGTGTCATTCGTGGTTCCTCCTGCGCCCCCGGGTGGTGATCCCGCGGGACGGATGCCGCACCTGCCCGACCCGGACATTGCCCGGGAGTTTCTTGCAGCGGCACTCGGCTTTCTTACACAGTGGCGTGAAATTGCACGGGGGGCGCTTGCTATTTGCCGTTCCGCCGTACAATGCGTTGGTGGATCAGACCCAGACCAGCCTGCTATGGGCCGTTCGCGATGGGCAGGACACCCGCGCCTGGGCCGATTTCTACCGCATTTACGCCCCCCTTGTCCGCAACTACACGCGCCGATTGGGTCTGCCGGACGCGGATGCGGACGACGCCACGCAGGAGATACTCCTGGTCGCCCACGACGGGCTGCAGCATGGCAGCTACGACCCCCAAAAAGGCCGGTTTCGAGCCTGGCTTTATGGGGTCGCCCGCAAGCGCGTCCTGATGACCCACCGGGCCCGACACCGACCCTCTCGAGCCCAGGCCGTTCCGTTTGATACCGGTGTCGATCTGCTCAGCAGCCTGGAAGATCACCACGACGAGGCAGACCGCGAGATCTGGGAGCAGGAATGGCGGTTCGCCATGCTGGACGAGGCCCTGCGCCGGTTGCAGGGGACGCTGGGCCAGAAGGTGTATCAGTCGTTCATCCTGTATGCCATTCAGGGCTCACCGGTGGAGAGGGTGGCCGATGAGCTGGGAATCTCTCCGTCCAGCGTGTACGTGTATAAGAGCCGCGTTCTGGATGCCATAAGGGAGTGGGTTTCGCGGTTTGAGGATGACGCTCATGAACACGGGCCTGCCTGATCCATCCATCACGCCGGCCGGTGCCTTCGAGCCGTCCGACGAAAACCTCATCGGAGAGCTGCGCGTGGTGCTCGCACGGCGGGCGGATGCCGGCGCGGCGGCGGCATGCCCGGCCGATTCCCTCATCGGCCGACGGCTGGGGCACTACGAGATTCGCGAGCGGCTGGGCGAGGGCGGCATGGCCCGCGTGTACCGAGCGGCGGACCTGGAGACGCCGCGGGAGGTGGCCCTCAAGCTCCTCCTGCCGGAATACCAGGGTCGCGACGACGTCCGGGCCCGGTTCGAGCAGGAAGCGCTCAGCATGGCCCGCGTCCGGCACGACAACGTCGTCCGCATCTACGACTGCCCGAAGGACGCGGACCTGACCGCCATCGCGATGGAACTCGTGTCCGGCGGCAGTCTGCGCGACCTGATCGAGACCGGCCGGCGGCAGAGCCAGCGGTTCACCGTCGACGCCGTCGCGCGCTTTGCCCGGCAGGCGGCCCTGGGCCTGGGCGCGGCGCATCGCGCCGGCATCGTGCATCGGGACATCAAGCCCGCCAATCTCATGCTCGACGAATCGTGCAACGTGAAGGTGGCGGACTTCGGCGTGGTCCTGGCTCTGGAGCGCGCGACCTGGCTGACCGGGCTCGGACGGCAGATCGGCACGCCGGCATACATGAGCCCGGAGCAGTGCCGCGGCGAGCGCGTCGGGCCGGCCAGCGACGTCTACTCGCTGGGCGTAACACTGTACGAACTCACCACCGGCCGCCTGCCGTTCAGCGAAGACGCCGGCAGTCCGTTCGCCATCATGCTCAAGCACATCCACGAGATGCCGCCCGACCCGCGCACGTATCGTGATGCGCTGCCCAAGTGGCTGGTGTGGGTCCTGCTGAAATGCCTGGACAAGGACCCGCAGGATCGATATCCCGACGGCGACGCCCTGGCGGAGGCGCTCGTTACCGCCCCGAACGAACCGGACCTGGAGGAAACGGACGAAGGCCCCAAAACCGTCTGGCGCGTAAACCCGGTGGCCATTCGCGAGCAACTCAAACAATTGCCGCAGCGGGCGATCGTGGCCTGGGCCTGCCGGTGCGCGCGGCGGGTCCAGCACCTCAACACCGATCCCCGGCTGGACCGCTCCATCGCCATGGCGGAGTCGACGGCGTTCGGACCGGCCGGCGATGCCTCGCAGGAATCGCTGACGCACGCGCTTCAGCGGGTGCAGAAACTGCGGACCGCCTCGTTCCGGGCGGCCTACACGGGCGGGCCGGCCAAAAAGCAGGATCCCGCCTCGTACGCGGCGCTGGCCGCGGCGGCGTCGGGCGCCTGCGCCGCAGCCCGATGCGCGGAAGATGCCGCGGCCGACGCGGCGTTTGTCGCGCAGAACGCGGTGACCGCCCTGGAACTGGCCGAAGGGCCGGTGTCAGAATTCTGGCAGTGGGCCCAGCGTGACTACCAGCACCTCGTCACCGCGAAGCTCGGCGAAAAAGGCACGATCGGCCGCCCCATCCCCCCGGGCTTCTGGCAGGAGCGGACCTGAAGCAAGAGACGTTTCAAGCCGATCGAGGCGTGAGAATCAGGCGAGCGGCAGCCGGTCCACCTCTCCGAGCGACAGGTCGGTGATTTCGCGAGCGTGTTTGTTCCCCTTGGCGGTGATCGCGGCGATCGGCGGCTTCGTTTCGGCGGCGTTCTCGCTGTGGCGGCGAAGCACGGCCGCCTCGATGGAGAACCGGCCCAACGGTGAATCACACGGAAGTGAAATGGCCGCCGTTTCGTTCGGTTCCACGATCCTGTGCCGTTCACCGACGATGATGCGCGGAATGGAGACCGCGATGCCGAAACCACCCAGTCGGAGACGTGCCTGTTCGGCGATCCGGCCGGCCACGCCGGAAAGGATCTGACCGAAGGCCGCATAGTCCACGCCGATCTCCGCGCCATGGATCTTGGTGGCGACGGTCTGCGCGGCACGATTGGACATGCAGATGGCCGCGCTGCCTGTCACGTCTCCGGTGAACCCGAAGATGGCCGATACGTCGGCGGGCGGACTATCCTTTGCGCGCAGGTGAGGCGAGCCCAGCAGGACGTCCACGCCCATCATCTCGTGGAACACGCTGCGTACGGCGTCAACGAACAGATTGATGTAGCGAACGTTCATTCGCGCGACAACTCCCCGGGCACTGCAACGAGCAGGAGTGTGTGAGAGGTCGGCGCGGCGTCCCAGCCGCGCACCCCGATGGCAAGGCGTCATCTGCTCCCGGCCCCTGCGTTGTGGTGCCCGGCAAGTATCGGTTTCCGGCAGGCGCGGGGCCATGGGGTGAACACCGTGGTGGTTCCGATAAGACCAGTGTTTTCCATGGACCACAGCGTCCCGGTGATTCCCCCGGCCGCCGGGAATCGGTGCGACGAGACTCGTCCGGCAACTTCCTGCGTCCGCGACGGCGAGACGGTCCGAGTGGACAGGGAAATCGTCGCCCACCCTCTGGCAGAGGCGTGCAACGCCCCCGTGCCGGCCCTTCCCCAAAAAGGGAGAAAACGCATCACCCAACTGCCCCCCGCTCGTCAAGTCGAAGAAGCTCCCGCATGCGTTTCTTCCTTCTTCGGATGAGCGCCGGATTCCACCGGTCTCCGCCGACACCACGAGGTACGCGCCGGATCGACCGGACACGAGCGGAGCGCCTCACCTCGTCGGCGCGGGTGAATCCAGCCTTGCATCCGCCGGGGCGTTCACTACAATAGCAGGCTGATGTTGACCATTGCCTAAGACAATCGCACGGCTGCACGACCGCCCAAGGCGACGATGAGTCGTGGTGCGCGCGTCGTTCCGGTGCCCATCGTGGCCGTGCGCTGTATCCCCCCGACCACAACGTAATGGGATTTCGTTTCCGCGGCGCGTCTTCCTGATGCGCGGGCGGCCTTTGTCCGAAACCGGTGCGGCCGGCGCCGCGCCACAACATTCAGAAGCAGGAGTATTGGATGTCAACCACTGCGACCCGTGTGGCTTGTTGCCCTCACTTCGTGATGTGTGTGAACGACCGAACCTGGAACGGCACGAATTGCCACAAGGGAGCATTCCATTGGATTCTCAAGAAGTTACCGCGGCGGCCGGCCGGCCGTCGCAGTTCGATACATTGACGGGCGTCGTCGTCCGACGCCTGCGCGAGCACCTGGACGTCACCGCCGCCGGCACCGTGCTGCGCTGCACGCCGGCCGGCAGCTTGCGGCACGCCGAGCAGCAGCCGGTCGTCGGCGACCGCGTCACCCTGACCGCCGCCGCCGGCCGAACCGGCGTCGTGCAAACGGTGCAGCCGCGGCGCAACGCCTTGCGCCGCCGCGCCGCCGGTCCGCGCCCGGACGAGCAGGTCCTGGCGGCGAACGTCGACCGCCTGATCATCGTGGTGGCCGCGGCCGACCCGAAGCCGAAGTGGCCTCTGGTCGATCGCTATCTCGTCACGGCCGAAGCGGAGGGGCTGGCGGCGTTGATCTGCCTGACAAAGGTTGATCTGCCGGGCGCCTCGGCCGCGCGGCACGGTGCGGCGCTCTACGAGCGTCTGGGTTACCCGGTGGCCTACGTCGCAGCGGACGACCCGGACGGCGTCGCGGCCCTGCGTGCGCAGCTCATCGGCCAAACCAGCGTCTTCGTCGGCAAGTCCGGCGTCGGAAAGACCACGCTGGTCAACCTGCTTTCGGGCGAGCCCTGTGGACGCACGCAGGCGGTCAGCCGCCGCACGCATAAGGGCCGGCACACGACGACAGAGGTGGCCGCCGTGGCGCTGCCGGAAGGCGGCCTCCTCATCGACACCCCCGGCGTCCGCGAGTTCGCCCTCGCCTCGGCTGCGGCAGGGGACATCGCGGCCGGCTTCGTCGAGATGCGTCCTCTGCTGGAGCGCTGCCGCTTCCGCGCCGACTGCACGCACACGCACGAGAAAGAGTGTGCCGTAAAGGCGGCCGTCGCCGACGGCACCATCGACGCCCGCCGCTATCAGAGCTATCTGCGGCTCGTGGCGAAGGGCAATGACCGCCGGCAGCGCGGCGACGCCGGGCCGCGTTCCCCATCCGGCGACACCCCTGCCGACGGCGGCTTCGCCTGCATTCGCTGTGGGACCCCCGTCCCTTATGACGCCCACGGCACGCGCCAACGCAACCACTGTCCGCTCTGCCTCTGGAGCGTTCATCTCGACGTCCGTCCCGGCGACCGGGCGGCCGGCTGCGGCGGCGCGATGGAACCCATCGCCATTTGGGCCCGCCCCGGCGGCGAATGGGCGCTCGTGCACCGCTGCGAGCGGTGCGGCGCGGTACGCACCAACCGCATCGCCGGCGACGACAACGAGGCCGTGCTCATGTCGCTGGCCGTGCGAGCGCTGGCCTCACCGCCCTTCCCGCTCGACCGGATCGGAGGGGCCGTGCGGGCCTGACGGCGCCCGCCCGTAACGCCGTAAGCCTCACAGCGCGGCGGGTGCGAGCCAACTCCACCCGTCGCGCCCGCTTGCGGTTTGCGCGGGAGGAAGGTCGGGAGGGAGGGTGTCAGGATGATTTCTGTGACGGATTCCGGAGGCGTCGTGATGCTCCTGCTCCATCATTGCGGGGTCGAGTGCAACGGCGGCGAGGCATCGGCAAAGACCGCGAGGAATGCCCAACGGCCTGTGAGGTACGTCAGGCAACTCGGCCCAGCCGGAATTCCGGCCCGCGAGGCGGACTGTGCGTGGGCGGCGTTTGCCCCTGGCCCGTGGGTTCCACGATCCCTTGGTCCCTCGGCGCTGCCCGCACCCTGGAGAAATCAGTCCGCCGGCCGGTAAATGGCGCCGGAAACTGCCGTCCGCACCCCGCGGCTGGTCACGGAAGGAACCTGCAAAATCTGCCGACACTCTTGTTCTGCCCGAGCAAGATGTGGATTGTGGCTTGAGCTGGCTTCTCGATGAGATAGAGGAAGTATCCCGAATGAGACACCGCGTGAGAGATCACCTCCGACACGTCAAGAACATCGTGCGATTGTCTGTTGTCTGCACACTGGGGGTGCTTTGGTGCTCGCATGTTCACGGGTGCGTCCCCGACAAGAGCGAGGATGCAGCAAGAGACCAAGCGTCTCTGAAGAACGTGAATATGACTGAGGAGAACGAGTCTGAAAGCGTGGGGGACCGGGGGGAATTCCACGACCTCTACCGCGAGCTTAAGGAGTTCCGCGACGATATTCGCGTGGAGGTCAGCTCAAGACCGGAAGACCACAACGACTGCGAGGCATTCCGCCGGATCGTGGCGGGTGGAGAGAGATTTCTCCCGTTCATTGTCGAGGAAATCAGACGAGGTGACTTCTATCTGAACCAAGCCATGCATGAGATCACGGGGATCGATGTGCGCAAACACTACAACGATCAAGCAGGGCTTGGTGGAGAGCAACACGATTCGGAACTCTGGATCAGGTGGTGGAACGGCCAAAGCAGCTCACGTCGGAGTGCCGACGCGCGCAATGACTAACAGGCTGGGACGGGAAAACGGGTCATCACGACGGGGAAACGGGATATCACCAATAGCGTTCGGCACACGACGTGCTTGCTTGGCTGGGATGGAATCGGGCGGGGGCTTGTGCTAGACTTCGGGGGAGCGGTTTGTGGCTGGGCGGACGGGAGGAGCGGCCCCGGCGCGCCGGGACTCGCCCTTCGGAAGGCTGGACGGAAGAGCAGGACAAGGAGAATGGAAAGGATAGTCGGGGAGGCGTGGTCGGGGCGTGAGTGTCATCGTCGTGTCACTCCTAAGCAATGCAGGTGGCTGTCCCCCACATCGTCCATATCGCGTGTCTTTGGCTCTATCCATGTGTGACCTCGAGCGGTCATCCGATCGCCAAGAAGAGCAGATACCATCGGCCGTCCCCTTGACCACGCGCGGTCCGCTGAATGGGGCCCTACGTTGGAGTGATTCACATGGCGTTTCAACGAGTCTACAGTCACAAGAAGGTAAACGCTCAGATTACGGTTGAGTCGGGTCTGCTCAAATGGAAGTATACACTCATCCTCAACGGCATCCCCGTCGAAAGACGCGAGGGTTATCACAGTATGGAGGATGTGCTCAACCTGCGAACCGGCGCAGTGACGTCCGTGGGCGTTAACCATGAGGCTCTTGGACACTACACTATTCGCTTTCAGCGAAATGATGCGAGTATTGACGGAAAAGACTGGCAGTAATCACGCGACAGAGGAGTGTCTTGCGGTGGAGAAGTATGAGTTTTGGACTCTTTTGATCGCGACTGCGGGGCTGGTTCTCGCAATTGTCTCCATTGGATGGAATATAGCCCTGCATTTCCTGTCTTTGCCGAACATCAAGGTCACGGCGACAACATCGTTCCTGTATCCGTCGCCTCCTGGGATTCAGGATGGTGAAGAACTGTTGGTCATTCAGGCAGTGAATACTCGGACACGGGTGGTCACGATTACGAGCTTCTGCATGACCGGGGGAGGAAAGGGGCCCAAGAACTACTTCATTAAGGGATCCGCAGGGCCGTTACAGCACTTTTCGACGACGCTTCCCTCATCGCTCAACGAGGGGCAGCAGGCGACGCTTATGATGAGGCGTCAACAAACCAACCCTGACTTGCGGCTGGAAGACATCAAGTATTTCATCGCGTGGGATACAGCGGGACGCCAAT
The DNA here is from genome assembly GCA_016929015.1 of Phycisphaerae bacterium. Classification (GTDB taxonomy): domain Bacteria; phylum Planctomycetota; class Phycisphaerae; order UBA1845; family UBA1845; genus JAFGJQ01. The sequence continues at coordinate 16,866 of JAFGJQ010000360.1, forward strand.
GGAAGAGCCGCAGGTATCCGCTTAGGAAGCAAAGCAAGAAGCGGACCAAAGCTAGCCGAAACCTGAATCCGTGACGGCGTGTTTCCTCAAATCGCCATTTCGCGATTGTTTTACCGCCGCATTCGTGCATGATGGGTCTGGTGAAAGATTCACCCGCGGGGTGAGGCGAGGAGACCCATGAAGTTCCATATCATCTGCACAAAGGAAGTACTCGTTTCTCATTCGGGCCTGGCCCTGGCGGGCACGTTGCTGCAAGGAACAAAGATCCGGCAGCGCCTGAATCGCCGGAAGCGCGAATTGTCGCCGGGCGCCCAAACCCAGCCATCGAGGAGGCGAGGATTCGTCCGGTAGGCTTCGTCGCGAGCATGGTGCTCGCGGAGGCCTCGCATGGCGAATCGGCTCAAGATGGCTGTGGTGGATTCCATTTGCACGCTGCTGGAGCAGGGCTACTCCCAACGCTGGATCGCCCGGACGCTGCGGATCGATCGGGCGACGGTGCGGCAGTACGCCGAGTCCCGACGCCCGTCGGGGCCAAAACCAGCCGGGGCGCCTCCCGGGTCGACGGGGATTTCGGGGTTCGTCCGTTTCAGCGCCTGTGAGCCGTTCGGCGAACGGATCCTGGGCCTATCGGGGTCAGGAATCTTTTCTGATCGCACTATCGCGGATCGGGTATCTTTTCCGAAAGCTGACCCGCGGCAGAACGCCCCGCCCCGCATCACAACGCGAGCCTCGCACGCCCAACCCCGTTCAAAACGGGGTACGGGGGTAGGTAAGGATCGAGCGTCCGATCGACCGGCCCTCGAAGGACCGGCCAACATCTGGAAAGAAGAAACTCGAGACTGGAAACTAGAAGGGATGGTCCGCGGCGAATCCTCCCCGAGTGTGGCGGGGAAGGCCCGTGAACGGGCTTAGGGCGGGCCGAGATCGGAATCTCGGCCCAGCGGGCTTAGGGGGGCCGAGATGGGAATCTTGGCCGAGCGGAGAGTGAAGCTCATCCGGTCCCTTCAGGACCGGGAGGTTGGGGTGGGGCGGAGCGGACCCGCGGTTGAAACCGCGGGCTGATCTCGGGCGGGCCTACGGCCCTGATGCGGAGACGGGGCGGGGCCCATCTGTTCACAGTCCCCCCGGCCTCCATTCGCAATTCATCGTTCGCAATTCGCAATTCCTTCCGCAGCCTGTCCCGGCCGCGCCGGGATGCCTGTTTCTGCGTTTTTGCGTTTGCTCGTTTTTGCGTTTGCCCGTCCGCCCACCATGTTCCATCTCTACACGGCCCCGCGCGCATTCCGCGCCCCCGTGCAGGAGAACCGCCTATGCCTCCGGCCTACAGCCCACAGCTCGCCACGACGAGTCGCCTGCGGCGACCCGCAGCCTCCCCTCGTCGTTCGTGCCGGAGCCTGCCCGCCGCGGCGGGTGCCTTCGTGCCTTCCCATCCACCCCTCAGCCCAGGATGTTTTGGCGACGGGGATGTTGCTCGGGGGCAACGGGATCGGCAGATTCGGTAACGCTTGACGGCGCGGGTGGTGGCCGGCTTGCGGCGGCTTCTCGGACGCAGCCGGCACGTTATTCGTCTTCAGCCGGCAGCAATGCCGCACATTATCGCCACCGGTCTGAAGCCCGGCTGCAATTGCCTGGGCCGGGGCCTGCGGTGGCCGGCTTGCCGGTACTTGGGGCGTGGCGGCCGGTTGGTCGTCGCGAGGAGGAGGAAGAAGCCGGTGGCCCCCCGATTCGAGCAGCCGATCCGCATCCCTCGTCGGTCCGTGGCGACGACCGCAGCGCCGGCCGTGCAGGCGGAGGCCGTCCTGCTGGGCGCCGCGTTGACGATGCTCGTGCTGGTGGGCTCGCTCACGCCGTTTCAGTTTCAATGGCGCGGTGCGGTCGGGCTGTCGTGGGTGGCGCCGACGGGGGAAGACCTGGTGGTGAACCTGCTGGTCTACCTGCCGGTGGGCTTCACGCTGTTCGGCGGGCTGAGCCGGTGGCTGCGTCAAAGGCGCTGGGCGGTTGTGGCCGCCGCGGCGGGTGCGGCGGGTCTGAGCCTGGGGCTCGAGACGCTTCAGACGTTTTCCGCGGCGCGGTGGGCGTCGTGGGTGGATGTGCTGCTGAATACGGCCGGCGGCCTGGCGGGCGCGATGATGGCGCCGGGCATCGGGCTGGCGGCCGAAGGCGTGACGGCTGCCGTGCGGCGGGCCTGGCGGCGGTGTCCGCTGGGTGTCATATCTTTGGCACTGACCGTGGGTGTTGTGGTGCACGGGCTGGTACCGTTTGATTTCGTCCGCAGCGGTGCGGAGTTTCGGGCGTCGCTGCTGGCCTCACAGTGGTGGCCGATCGCCGAGCGATACACGCCGCCGCAGGCGGCGGCGATGGTGAATCCGTACGCCGGCCTGTTGAGCACGCTGAGCCTGGCCGGGCTCTTCTGTCTGCTGGCGGCGGTGCATGCCCTGGCCCAGCGGGCACTCGGCCGGGACGGCAACGCGGCGCTGGCCGCAGGCGTCGGGCACGCGGCGCTGGTGGCCGTGCTGATCGAGGTACTGCAACTCTTCCTGCGGTCGCGGGTGTTCAGCACGCTGGACGTCTGTACGGCCATCGTCGCGGGCGTGGCGGGTGCGTGGCCGGCAGCGTTTGCCTACGACGCCTGGGACGGGCGCGACCGGCGGACGCACAGGCCGGTGAACATGGTGTCGGCGGCTCTTACGGTTGTGGTTGCGTACCAGGTCGCGTGGCATCTGGCCCTTGGGCTGGCGCATGGCGAGCCGGCCGTTTGGTCTTGCGTGCCGTTTGCGACGTTGTTTGGGATGCCGTTTGTGCAGGCAGTCGGCGTGATGACGGGGACGGTGCTCACATACGTGCTGCTGGGCTCCACGTTGGCGTTGCTGTCGTGGTCGGCCGCGCGCACGGTGCGATGGGGCCGAGTGTTTGCGTGCGTGATGATTGTGGCCGTTCTGACCGCCTGGTGCCGGACGGGCTTTGCGTTGCACCTGCCGGACCTGACGCCCGTCTGCCTGGCAATGATCGCGGTGATTCTCTGCAGCGCCCCGGGGCAGACTCGTGACAGCAGGCCGCGGAAGGATGCGGGCGAGATCCCCGTCAGCCCAAGAGCGGCCAGGGCGCTGCGCTCCAGGCCGGCCAGGTCCATCTTGCGGTGATGCAGCTTCTTGCTGTCGAGGATGGGCAGTCGCCGGTCACGCCGCACCGCCTGGCGGCAGACACTCTGGCGGAGCAGGTCCCACAGGCACCGGTCCACCGTGTCATCCGGAACGCGCCAGGCGGTGGCCGATACCACCAGCGGCCCGAGCACCGGCCCGTAACCAGCTTCGTCAATCCCGACCAGAATCGCCACGCATCAGCCTCCGCGTGCATCGCTGTCTGACGGATCGGGATCAATTGTAGGGCGCCGGTTCACAACAGACCAGCACAAGCGGGCCCGACCGTAGATGCCGCGTCAGACGCCGCCCGCGCGGAGGAAAACGCGTTACGCAGAACGCTGCGCCTGGACGCACGCCGGGCCCCGGGGGTACCCTGGCGCCGTGAACCGACCGACGTACATCGTGGAACCGGGGGGCGTGCACTCTCCGCCGTCATGCATGACCGCATGGGCTCTCGCAAAAATCATCCTGACACTCTTCTTTTGGGTGACACCTTTCTTTTGGGTCGCGGGTGTACGGGCTGACCTGCCGGCGGAGACACTCGGGCCCGAGCCGATTGCCCTGGCCGACCAGAAGCCGGGCGGCGAACTCCGGGCACGCCTCATGAAAAACTTCGATCGGCTCGAAGAGGAGAAGTACCAGCCGCACCGCGTCTTCCTGACGAACCAGGAAAGCAACCACTGGCCCGGTGACACCGAAGGGCGGACGGTGCTGGCCTTGACCCTGTTGGGCCAGGCCACCGGCCGCGCCCCGCGGCACCTCGACACCATCCTGGATCTGCTCCCCGAGCGGATGAACTCGCGCGGATATTTCGGCGACATCGCGGGGGAGAGCGTGGCGGACGAGCAGCAACTGGCCTCGCACGGCTGGGTCCTGTGCAGCCTGTGCGAGCACTACCAGTGGTCGAGGGATCCGGCCACGCTCGAACTGATCCGCGGAGTGATGAAGGGCCTGGTCCTGCCGGCGCGGGGCCGGTTCGAACGGTATCCCATCGACCCCGGCCGGCGCGAGCACGGGGGGAGCTACAGCGGCTCGCTGAGCAGCCGGCCGGTGGACAACTGGTTCCTGTCCACGGACACCGGCTGCGTGCTCATCCTTCTGGACGGCGTGGTCCAGGCCTACGCGATCGAGCCGTCACCGGAACTCAAAACCGTCATCGATGAGATGATCGCGTTGCTCGACCGCATTGACTTTCGGGAGGTGAAGGCTCAAACGCATGCCACGCTCACCGGCGCCCGCGGCCTGCTGCGTTACTACGCGCTGACGGGCGATACGGCGCTGCTGAAGAAGGCCCAGGACATCTTCGCGATCTACACGCGTCACGGCATGACCGAAACGTACGAGAACTACAACTGGTTCGGCCGCCCCATGCACACCGAACCATGTGCGGTTGTGGACGCCTTCATGGTGGCCATGGAGCTGTGGCGCCTCACCGCCCGGCCCGACTATCTCGAAACCGCCCACCACATCTATTACAACGGGCTCTGCGCTGAGCAACGCGCCAACGGCGGCTTCGGCTGCAACAGTTGCGCCGGCGCCGACAGCTCCGGACTGAAGGTCAAGCTCGATGAGGCACATTGGTGCTGCACCATGCGCGGCGCCGAGGGGCTCGCCCGGGTCGCCCAGGCCGCCTACTTCACCCTCGACGATTCGGTGTTCGTGACCTTCTACGCGGACAACGAAGCGAGCCTGCGGCTGGGCAACCGCCACCTGTGGATTCGGCAGCGCAGCCGCTATCCGTTTGCGGGCGAAAGCACGATCGACATACAGGTCAGTTCGCCGGAGCAGGACATCTCGCTGCGACTGTTCGCGCCGTCATTCGCCGAGAATTACCGGGTACAGGTCAACGGGGCACCGGTTGAAACGAGTGTCGACCACGGGTTTGTGGTCGTCCCGCTGCGTCCGCGCTCGGGGGATACCGTCCGGCTGACCTTCGATCTGGCGACTCGGTGGGCCGAGCCCGTGAATGCGCACACGATCCCCGGCCTGGCCACGGTGCGGTACGGACCGCTCGTACTCGCTTCCCTGGACGCCGACGCCAGGGTTCCCCCGGACCTGGTGGTCCGGCACACGCAGTTGAACCACTTCGATTGCTCCGGAGTGCCGATGGTATCCGTCTACCACCTGATGGACGCGACGATCCGTGAAACCGGGCCGGAACGGAGGATCTTGTTCGCCCGCGATGGCTCGTAGAGAGGCTGCAGCGCGGAGAGCGGGATGAAGAGAGAAGACATGATCGCCGCCCTGTGGGACATTGTCTGGGTACTTCCCTTGATGTTGTTCCTCGTAGGGTTGATCGAATACAGAGTCGCCGGCTTTGGCGCGTTTCCCCCCATGGTGCAGTGGGGTGTACCGTGCTTCCTGACAAGTATCGACGTCTGGATCAGAGCGCGTCGGAACCAGCGACGGCGGGAACGGCGTGAGCGACTCGCGAGCGGTCAGTGCGAGAACTGCGGATATGACCTGACCGGTAACGTGAGCGGTCGATGCCCTGAATGCGGGACGGAGATCAAACGAGAGTAATCTCCAGGGAGAGCAGGCATCGCGTGCAGTAACGGCGCCGGCAGGCAGGGGTGACCGGCTGGAAGGCGGGTCCCACAGAGAGCTTGCCCCACCTCAGCGCCTCCGTCGGCCCGAACTACAAATGCCCGTATCCTCCGCGCGCCTCGCCGATTCTCACACCCGCGTGCTTGACGCCTTTTTTCCTGCAGCCCAAAGCCCACAACCCACAGCCTTCCCTCGCTCTCCGTCCCTCCGCCGCTATGTCGCTTCGTCGTTTCGGTTGCGGGCGCAGCCGCGTCATGCCTTCCCCGACGCACGTCGAACGAGTTGATCCGCCAGCCGCGTGGGTTCGGGGAGGCGGTAGCGAGTGCAGCAGGCGAGCACGAGGCTCGCGGCGGTGGCCAGGTCGATTCGGTGCCCGATGCTGACGTAGACGGGCTTCACGCGGTCGCGCGTCCGCAGCACCAGGCCGATCTGCTCTTCACCGTCCCACAAGGGGGCCGCGGCACCGCGCTGCGACGCGGGCTCATCGTGCGTGCCGGTCAGGCGGCTTTTTGCGCAGCCGAGGCTGGGGCGGTCCAGCCAGAGCCCCACGTGACACGCCAGGCCGAACCGGCGCGGATGCGCGTAGCCCTGCCCGTCGAACATGAACACGTCCGGCTCCGTCTCCAGTTTCTCGATAGCGGCCAGAACGGCCGGCGCCTCTCGGAACGACAGCAGGCCGGGCACGTAGGGGAAGCTTACCCGCTTCCGCGCGGTCTGTTCCTCGACGACGGTCTGCGCGTCCACGTCCCACACCACCACGCCCGCCACGCAATGGCGCTTGTCCGGAGTGAAAGCCATGTCGGCACCGGCCACTCGGCGAATGCGAGCATGCGGTTGCCGCACAAGGACCCGGCCTGCCATCGCGCGCTGCAGTGCAACGGCCTCTTTGGGCGTGAGGTCCCATTCGTGCAAGGGCGCAGGCAGTTCCACCGGAATCCCTCCGAACCGCGACAGGCCATCGGCAAACCCCCGTCCAACGTAGCGTGGCCGGGGGTCGTGTCCAGCATGAACAGTCCCGCTTGCGTCTCCCGTGGGCCACGAGCATAATCGCCCGACCGGTTGTCCCGTGGGTCTCGGAGTGAGTGCAAGCGTGGTCCTGACATTGAACGGTCGAACCGTGAGCTGGCTGGCGGCATGTTGGCTGCTGCTTCCATTGCCGGAGGTGGGTCAGGCAGCGGAGCCGCCGTCGAGTCGCGAGCTGGTTGAACTGGTGAAGCGCGACCCGGTGGCCATGGACCTCATTCGACGCGACGACGCTTTGAAGGAAGAGATTAATCGGCGTCCGACGCTCACGCAGGTTATCCGAGAGATTCGCGATGACCCGCGGGTGTTCCTCCACCGCGTCCGCAAGACGCTTGTGAATCCCTGGGTGCTGTTCGGGTTCGGCGCCCAGGCGATGTTCTTCATGCGGTTTGTGATCCAGTGGATCGCCAGCGAGAAGCGGAAGCGGTCGCACATCCCGGTGTCGTTCTGGTGGTTCTCGCTGGCCGGCGGTGTTACGCTGTTCGTTTATGCCGTCAGCCGTTTTGACCCGGTGTTCGCGCTGGGGCAGGGGCTGGGCTGCCTGATCTACGTGCGGAACCTGGTCCTCATCCGCCGGCGATCCGTCGAATACCGCAGTCGTCAGGCAGACCGGTCGACCCGCAACGGAAGCGGCCCCGACCTCGAACCGCTGGACCCGTAGGGAGCAGCCGTGAGCACGAACTTAAGCAATCCCGCCTCGTCCGACGCGCTCTCGCTGTCGATCGTCGTTCCCGTGTTCAACGAAGCGCAGAACGTCCAGCCGCTGGTGGACGATATTGTTCGCGAGGCGGACGAGCTGGGCTGCACGTACGAGCTGATCCTGGTCAACGACGGCAGCACGGACGGTTCCGAAGCCGCCCTGGACCAGGCGGCCGAGGGTCGCCCCCAGGTGAAGGTCATCCACTTCGCGGCCAACCGCGGGCAGACCATCGCGATCCGGGCCGGCCTGGAGGCCGCGAGCGGCCGGCGGTGGGTAACACTGGACGGGGACCGGCAGAACGACCCCAGCGACATGGGCCCGCTGCTGAAGCGGCTGGAAGAGGGGTTTGTCTGCGTGAGCGGATGGCGTAAAGACCGCCAAGACAACGGATTACGGAAGTTCGTGTCTCGCGTGGCCAACGGCCTGATCCGAAAGATGGCCCAATCGCCGGTGCATGATCTGGGCTGCACGCTCAAGGCATACCGTTCCGACGCCCTGGAGCCGGGGGAGCTGTTCGGAGAGATGCATCGGTTCCTTGCGATTCTGGCGGCGGCCCGCGGGCCGGTGGCGGAAATGGTCGTGAAACACCATCCCCGGACGGCCGGGATCAGCAAGTACGGGTTGAACCGGACGGCCCGGGTGATCGCAGATGTGCTGCTGCTGCGGATACTACTGAGGTACCCAACCCGCCCGTCCCATCTGTTCGCGAGGATCGCCCAGTGGCTGGTGCTGGCCGGGGGGGCGATGTTCGTTCTGGGCCTGATCGATGCCTGGGTGTACCCCTTCACCCACTGGCTGGGAAGCTGGTTTGTGCCGGCGGTTCTTCTGGCCGTGGGCGGGGTGGTGGTGCTGTCCGGGGGGCTGGTGGCCGAACTGGTTGTGCGGAACCGTTACTTAACCACGGGCGAGCGTCCGTACCGCGTTGCCCGTCGCGTGAACTTCGATGGCGGGCATGTCACGCCCGGTCGTCACAACTAACTATTTTGTAGTAGTTTACGATTCTTGTTGAGGCGTCATCCCGTTCCGTCCGGTGATGCAGGTCGTTGATCGTCCGGAAACGGCCCGCTACGATTGATCGGGGACAGGCGGTGCGAAAAGCCGTGTGCGGCATGACCGTAATCGCGATTGGGCGGCCGTTGCTGGCGGCCACAGGGAGGGAGCAATCGAGTCTCTGGGACGTCGCGTTCTATGGGGCGATCGTGCTGGGGGCCGTGCTCCTTGTCGTGCTTGTGGCGTACTGGTATCGGGCGCGGGTACATCGGACAGACGAGTCCGGGCCGACGTTTTCACTCGCCGATCTGCGTGAGTTACGAGATCGGGGGCAGTTGGCGCCGGACGAGTACGAGCGGTTGCGCGCCATGATCGTGGCGGAAGTACAGGAGCGGACCGGGAGCGGTTCTCAGTCCTGACACGGGGTGGCGAATTCGTGTGGGTTGCGTCCGGTAGGGGCCGGAGGGGAATTTCGGTGTTTCGTTTGCCTGAGGGCGGTCGATACGAGACCACAGCGGGTCGCGACACGCCCCGTGTGCAGATAGAGCCAGGAGCATAGGTGCATGCCCCAGGATCGTAGCGGAAGCAGTGGCGGCGGACGGAAGCGGCGCGAGGCGGTCTGCAGCTTCTGCGGCAAGACGCAGCGTGAGACGGGCCCGATGGTGGAGGGGCCGCGGGACGTGTACATCTGCAAGTCCTGCGTGGAGCTCTGCCACAACATCATCCGGCAGGAGGTCCGCAAGTCTGCCACGACGCGGGCGATGCTGGGAACCATCCCCAAGCCACGGGAGATCAAGGAGTTCCTGGACGAATACATCATTGGCCAGATGCGCGCCAAGAAGGCGATTGCGGTGGCGGTGTACAACCACTATCGCCGGCTGGCCCACCTGGATACGTTGGTCAAAGGCGATGTGGAGCTGGACAAATCGAACGTTCTGCTGATCGGCCCGACCGGCTCGGGCAAGACGTTGATCGCCCGGACGCTGGCCCGCATCCTGCATGTTCCGTTCGCCATCGGTGATGCAACGACGTTGACAGAGGCCGGGTACGTCGGCGAGGACGTGGAGAACATCCTGCTGCGGCTGCTTCAGAACGCGGACTACGACCTGGAGGCGGCCCAGCGAGGCATCGTCTACATCGACGAGATCGACAAGATCGGCCGGACGACCTCGAACGTCAGTATTACCCGCGACGTTTCGGGCGAAGGGGTGCAGCAGGCGTTGCTGAAGATGCTGGAAGGGACGATTTCGAACATTCCGCCCCAGGGCGGGCGGAAGCATCCCGAGCAGCAGTACATCCAGATGGACACGTCCAATGTTCTGTTCATATGCGGGGGGACGTTTGTCGGGCTGGAGAACATCATTCGCAAGCGGCTGGGCGGCAACATGGGGTTCCATTCGTCCAGGGCAAAGGATGGGGCGGACCTGGACGATGTGGGCGTGGCCCTGCAGCATGTCATTCCGGACGACTTGGTTGAGTTCGGCATGATACCCGAGCTGATCGGTCGGCTTCCCGTGGCGGCGACGCTGGACCCCCTGGACATGGACGCCATGGTCCGCATTATGACCGAGCCGAAGGACGCCCTGATTCGGCAGTATCAGAAGTTCTTCGAGTTTGAAGGGTGCGAGTTGGAGTTCACGCAGGAGGCCCTCAAGGCCCTGGCCAACCGGGCGCTGGAGCGGAACACCGGGGCCCGTGCCCTGCGCGCCGTGACCGAGGAGATCATGCTGGAGTCCATGTACGAACTGCCGGAGCGGAAGGACAGCGGGCGGTGGGTGGTCACGGATGAGGTGGTCAACGGTCAGGCCCGGCTGTTCGAGACGCGTCCGCGGCGTCGGCGTGAGTCCGCATAATGGCGGAATAATCCGTTGTCCCCTTCCGGGCCCGCCGCGTCCGGATGTTCTCGGTCCGTCGCGGGCAACACCAAATCAAGCCGCGTTTCCCGGGTGACGATACCTCCACTGGTGAATCAGAGTCGTGGAATCGGCGTGCAACAGCAAGCCGGTTGGGCCCCCAAGAGCGATCCTATGCCCATCACACTACTGTGTCCAAACCTGCGTTGCCGAGCCATTCTGCAAGTGCCCGACGCATGCCGCGGCAAGCGAGTGCGGTGTGGTCAATGCGGAATCACGTTGTCTGTTCCCGCTACGGGAACGCCCGGCGGCAGAACGGACAAGTCCGTTGTGATCGACGAGGCCGGCGCAGGGGGCAAAGGCAAGGGCAAGAAGAAGTAGGGCCTCCATCCGATCATCTCCGGTCCGAACGGCTGAAACCCGAAGCGAAAACGACTACCATCTCCGTGTTCCTGTGCTGCGCGCGGTGACAGGATCGCCTGCGCATGCTTGGCACGGGCAGGAGAGGTTCCTTGGCGATCGACGCGGTATTGCTGATGGCTTTGGGCGGGCCGGGTTCGATGGACGAGGTCCGGCCGTTCGTCGAGAGCGTGCTTGGCGGTCGACCCGTTCCACCACACCGCATTGACGAGGTTGTGCAACACTACGAGGCGGTGGGCGGTCGCTCGCCGCTGACGGAGTGGACGCGGGCACAGGCTCGTGCGCTGGAAGATCGGCTGGCCGTCGACGGGCCGACGGTGCCGGTGGTGGTCGGGATGCGATGCTGGTCGCCGTGGCTTGCGGACACGGTACGGGAACTGGTTGCGCACCGTGCGAAGCGCGTCGTGACGATTCTGATGAGCGCCTTCCGGGACGCTTTTACCGCGGGTCAATACCAGGCGAGCCTGGCCCGGGCCGCGCAAGAGGCGTCGGCTGCCGACATCGTGTTCCAGGAGGTCCCCGGCTGGCACGATCATCCCCTGTACACGGAGGCAATGGCGGACCGGGTGAATGAGGCGGCGGAGGTCGCGCAGGGGATCGATCGCGCGGTCACGCCGTTGCTGTTCAGCATCCACAGCCTTCCGCTGAACGCACCGGGCGTGCAGGATCATGTTGCGGCCGTTCGCGCAACGGCCCGGCGTGTGGCCGAGCGGCTCGCGTGGCGCCGCTGGCAGGTGGTGTATCAGAGTCGGACCGGCCGGCCGGACGATCCGTGGCTGGAGCCGGACGTCTGTTCGGTGATTCGGGATTTGGCCGGGCAGGGACATCGAAGCGTGATGATCGCGTGCCCGGGGTTTGTTTGCGATCACGTGGAGGTGCTCTACGATCTGGACATCGAGGCGGCCGGCGTGGCGCGGGAGTGCGGAATGACCCTTGCCCGGGCGGGAACGGTGGGCGTGCATCGGAAGTTCATCGAGTTGCTGGCCGGCCTGGTTCAGCAGGCAGCCAGGCACGAGTGACTGTCACCCTGTGGCGCGGGAGGGGTGCCCGGTTTGAGCGAGGACGCGAGAACGAAACGGATCGTGGTGATCGGCGGCGGCATGTCCGGCCTGGCGGCCGCGCATAAGCTGATCGAGCGTCGGCAGGAGGGTCGGCTGCCGCTGGAGGTGGTGCTGCTGGAAGCGCAGAGTCGGCTCGGGGGCAGCATCGAGACGGCGCGGCGGGAGGGGTTTCTTCTGGAGGGGGGGCCGGACGCGTTCATCACGCAGAAGCCTTGGGCGATGGCGTTGTGCCGCCGCATGGGCATCGCCGAGCAGGTGATGCCGACCAACGAGAAGCACCGGCGGGCGTTCATCGTGCGCAAGCGGAAGCTGCATCCGATTCCGGAGGGGTTCATGATGCTGGCGCCGACGCGAATGTGGCCGTTCGCGTTCAGCGGGTTGTTTTCGTGGCGCGGCAAAATGCGGATGGGGCTGGACCTGGTTTTGCCGCGCGGTCCGAGCGAGGGCGACCAGAGTCTGGGCGATTTCGTGCGGCGCCGCCTGGGGCGTGAAGCCCTGGAGCGGGCCGCCCAGCCGCTGGTGAGCGGGATCTACGCGTCGGACCCGAACCGGCTGAGCCTGCGGGCGACCATGCCGCGGTTCCTGGAGCTGGAGGCGAAGCACCGCAGCCTGATTCTGGGGATGCGAGCCGGCCAGAAGGCGCTGGGCGACAGGACCCGCTCGGACAGCGGGGCGCGATACAGCATTTTCGTGACCATGCGGGAGGGCATGGCGTCGCTGGTGGATGCGGTGGCGGGTCGGCTGCCCGCGGGATCGGTGCGGACGGGCTGTGGTGTCAACGTTCTGGCACCGCAACCCGGCGGGCGCGGCTGGCGGCTGGAGCTGGCGGACGGGCAGCGGATGACCGCGGACGGGCTCGTGCTGGCGGCGCCGGCGTTTGCTTTGTCCCGGATGCTGAAAGCGGCGGCGCCTGCGCTGACCGCGATGCTGGACGAGATGCAATACGCCTCCACGCTGACGGTGAATCTGGCCTTCCGGCGGGAGGCGATCGTTCATCCGCTGAATGCGTTCGGCCTGGTGGTGCCGGCCGTCGAGAAGATGGCCATGATCGGGGCTTCGTTCTGCCACGTGAAGTTCCCCGGTCGGGCGCCGGAGGGAAACGCGCTGATTCGTGCGTTCGTCGGCGGCGCGATGAACCCGTGGGCGTTCGATCTGGATAACGCGGAGGTGGTGCGGCGAGTGCTGGCGGAGCTGGGCGACCTCATCGGCCTGCGCGACCAGCCGTTGTTCACCACGATTCACCGCTGGCCGCGGGCGATGGCCCAGTACCCTGTGGGTCATCTGGACCGCGTGGCCCGGGTGGATGCTTTGTTGGCGTCGCTGCCCCCGGTGGCGGTGGCGGGCAATGCATTTGCGGGCGGCGGCGTGCCGGACTGCGTGCATCGCGGGGAGACGGCGGCGGAGCGAGTGCTGGACAGAATTGCGAAAGGCGAATAGCGAATTGCGAATTGCCAAGGGTTTTTCGCGAGTGTCGATCCGTCAAACGTGCCGGGCGTGTCATGGCTGAAGCGTATCGCGATGATCTGGCTTATGTTCACGACCGTGGGTTCACGTCGTGGGCGACGGGCGCGGCGGCGGTGTTGCTGCGCGAGTTGAGGCGAAGGCGAATCCACTCCGGATTGGTGGTTGATCTGGGATGCGGCAGTGGGCGGCTGGCGGAGGAGGTCTGCGCCGCAGGTTACGATGTGCTGGGCATCGACCTTTCACCAGCCATGATTCGCATTGCGCGCAAGCGGGCCCCGGCGGCGGCGTTTCGTGTGGGGTCATTCGTCGGGTCGGACCTGCCTTCCTGCGTGGCGGTGACGGCCGTCGGCGAAGTGTTCAACTATCTGTTCGACCGGCGCAATGACGGAAGGGCGTTGACGCGGACGTTGCGAGGGATCCACAAGGCCCTGATTCCGGGGGGCGTTCTTCTGTTCGACGTCGCGGCGCCGGGCCGCGAGCCGGCCGGTGCCGCGCGGCGGTTCACTCAGGACGCGGACTGGACCGTGCTGGTGGAGGTGGAAGAGGATCCCAGGCGGCATCTGCTCACCCGCCGGATCACCACGTTTCGACGCGCGGGCAGACACTATCGTCGAGACGAAGAAGTCCATCGGCTCCGGCTGTTGGCCCGGCCGAAGGTGGAGACGTTGCTCCGCGAAACGGGGTTTCGGGTGCGTACGCTGCGGCGGTACGGCGCGGTCCGGCTTCCGTCGAGCCACTTCGTCTATGTGGCGGTCAGGGCGCACGTGTGAGTGGTGCGCGGCCGGTGCATCGCGGCGGCGGAGGGGGCTTACAGGTTTCTCAGCCTCTGTTCCTTGTCGTACGTCTGCAGCGCCTCGATGAGTTCGTCGAGTTCGCCCTGGATGACGTGGTCGAGGTTGTAGAGGGTCAGGTTGATGCGGTGGTCGGTGCAGCGGTTCTGGGGAAAGTTGTAGGTGCGGACGCGCTGCGATCGGTCGCCGCTGCCGATCATGGCCCGGCGGGTGCTGTCGCGGGCGGAGTTCCGCTGCTGCATTTCCGTTTCGTACAGGCGGGTCAGCAGAATGCGGCGGGCCTTGGCCCGGTTCTTGTGCTGGGACTTCTCGTCGCGCATGGATACCGCGATGCCGGTGGCCTTGTGCACGAGTCGAATGGCGGAAGAGACTTTGTTGACGTTCTGTCCGCCCGGCCCGCCGGCCCGGGAGACAAACTCCTCCACGTCCGTTTCCCAGTTGACCTCAATGTTGATCTCGTCCGGCTCGGGCAGAACCGCCACCGTGGCCGCCGACGTGTGAATGCGGCCCTGCGCCTCCGTCTCCGGCACGCGCTGCACGCGGTGTCCGCCGCCCTCGTAGCCCAGGCAGCGCCAGACGTTCGGCCCGCGGATGTTGAGGATCACTTCCTTCAGGCCGCCCAGGTCGCCGCCGGACTGGTCCATTACCTCTACCTTGAAACTCTTCCGTTCGCAGTAGCGCAGGTACATTTCGTAGAGATCGCGAGCGAACAGAGCGGCCTCGTCGCCGCCGGTGCCGGCCCGGATCTCCAGTATGACGGAGGTGATGGCCGCGTCGTCGTCGGTGACCAGCAGTTCCTTGAGCTTCTCCAGCATCCGGTCGTGCCGGGCCTGCAAGTCCTCAATCTCCGCTTCCGCCAGGTCGCGGAGGTCGCGGTCCTGCTCGGGGTCGGCCAGGATGGCCCGGGCTTCCTCCAGACCGTCGCGGACCTTGCGGAACGCGCGGTAGGGGTCGGCCAGCCGGTCCAGACGGCCGGTTTCCTTGGCCAGCGCGATGCTGCGCGTGGGGTTGGAGGCCACGACCGGGTCGGCCATCTGCTCGCGCAGCGCGTCGCGCCGGGCGGCGATTTCGTCGAGCTTGGCTATCAGCCTGTCGTCAACACTGATGGACATGGGGTTTCCCGGTTCTCGGTTCGATGGCTGTCACACGGATTCGGCACAGAAAGTCCAAAGAGAATCCACGCCCACACTTTCCGTATGATCGGAAACCACGGGCGTGGATGCTGAATGCGGGAACCGCGCTAAGCCTTGGCGGAGGTCTTCTTGGCCTTCTCGGGCTTCCTGAAGTACTCGCCGCCGAATTTCTTCTGGAACCGCTCCACCCGACCGGCCGTGTCCACAAACTTCTGCTGCCCGGTGAAAAACGGGTGGCAGGCGGAGCAGATTTCCACGTGAATCTCCGGGAGCGTGCTCCGAGTGGTGAACGTGTTGCCGCAGCCGCAGCGAACGGTGCAGTTTTGGTATTTGGGATGGATCTTGTCTTTCATCGCGTCAATCCTGCCTGCCAGACCGGCTGGAAAGCCGGTCCCACACACAACGGGTGTCCGCCCGCCCCGGGCGGAGTCCCGCAGTATAGCGCCCCCCGTAGGAGGATGCAAGGGTGCTCAGGCGTGAGCCTTGCTCTGTAGCCTTCTTTGGCTGCGGGCAGGCGCCCCTGTGGAAACGAAGGCGCAAGTGCTTCGATCGCCTCATAGCCGACCGAGTTTCGAACCATGTGTGCTGTAGGGCAGGCGATCGCCGCTCATCTCTGGCGTACGCAGGTGAACGATGAGGCACCTCAATCCTCAATCACCGCCTCGTGCGACTGTGGGGAAGCCTAGCGAGTGCCAGCGTCCTTGATCATATATAAGTAAAATTACTTAGGCAAACACTAACCACTTGCACGGTATCGGGTTGCAGAACTGTGGCGCGTCTGTCCCTCACTTCGGTCAGCGGCTCCAAAATAGCAGACCCTGGCGTGCGGCCGGCTCGGCAGCCTGCGCGAATTTCTTCGATGTGGGCATATTGACTCTTGCATTGTCTCGACATCTGTGTATATATCGGACCGACATGTTTGTTTCCTGTCGTAAGGAGGTTGTATGGAAAGCCAGGAACGCGAAGTGCTGACGCCCCTTGAAGTGATCCGGTGGCTTCGGGATCAGGCGAGGGTCTTCGAGGAAATGGCCACGCGCCTGGAGCGAATTTTCCAGACCGCAGAAACGCTTGCACCATCGCAGGTTGCTGAAGCCTCGTCGAGCGTCGCTCGATCGCGTAGTACATTGGATGTATGCCGAGACAGAATGTTGAAGGTACTCGCAGATGGGCGCTCGCGCCGGCCGGCCGAGTTGGCGGCGGAGATTGGATTCCCAGAACGTCTGGTCCGGGTAGTGTCGACGCGTGGCCCAGGCGTATTCTTTGCGAACGAGCGCGGATGGCTGAGTGTGAAGCGGAACGTGACGGAGTCGGGGGGAGCCCAGTGACGAGCATCTTCTCGGTCA
Source organism: Phycisphaerae bacterium (assembly GCA_016929015.1). GTDB lineage: Bacteria > Planctomycetota > Phycisphaerae > UBA1845 > UBA1845 > JAFGJQ01. The sequence goes on from JAFGJQ010000360.1 coordinate 33,331, forward strand.
ATGGAGTGGTAGGTGCGGCGACGTATGGACGCATCGATGCTGGCAGGCGAGGCGCCACCGCGATTCAAAGTCCCGTAGGAACTGATTCATCCGTGAAGGCCGAGAGCGGTCAAGTACTAGGGTGTTACCCGATCACAGAAGCGGATTAGCTAAGCCCGTGACGCGCACGCACGCGCGCCACGGGCAGCGTTGTTTGCCCCAACGGTGAATCGGAGCCACCACGGGGCAGCCGGGACTTGCCCGGGTCTAGCACTTACTCAGGCGCCGGCGGCGAGGTCTCCGTATTGATGGAGGTCGTAACAATGGCCAAGATCAAGAGTGGGCGCTGGATCTACACAGCCTATATCACTCTGCGCGACGGACGGCGACTCTATGCGCGGTGGTACGGGCTGCGGGCGTTTCGGATCTGGATAGAAACCTAACCGAACACCAGCGCGCGGGGGGGCGGAACCCGCTTCCGCTCCCCCATCACTTGTACTCTACTGGCCCCCTTCGGTTCAGAGACTCGATTTGCGTTAGTTTTTCTTTCCACCACCCATTCACGGAATGCAGGATACGACCCATGGAGGGACCTGTCAAGAGCATTACAGTGACACTGTGTGCATAAACGCGACACTGAAAGAGTCCCGTTCCCTGCTACTCTCGCTCGTCACCGGGCCATTGGCTCCTTAGGGGGTTGTCCCCTGCTACAGCCCCAGGTTGCCCAAAGAGAGAGGGTCGTACGCGTTGCCGACCGCGCCGGACCAGGTGGAGTATTCCTGGTGGGCGGCGTCGAACCGGGTGAAGTTGACGGCCCAGATGTGGTTCAACCGGGCGGTGGCGCCAAGGGCGGACAGGGGAACCTGCACTTCGGCTTCCCAGCGGTCGCCGTACCAGCGGACGGCCTGTCGGATGTCCGCGGCCCAGACCTCGCGCGGGCCGGTGGGCGGGAAGGTGCCGATCCCGCGTTCCCAGGCGGCCCCGGAGAGCTTGACCACCACGTGGTACAGATCGCCGGTGGATCGCGTGCCGGTGGATAGGGGGTCAAGGAGAATCTCCACGAGTTCCTCGCCCACGGGCACCATGTCGTCGTAGTGAACGAGGTTGCTGCGGGATTCGAGATCCGGGTTCCCGGACGCCTCACAGATGAAACCGAAATACAGATACTCCGCATCGCGAGCGACGCGACACAGCGTGTCGGCAGTGGGTCGGCCGGTGGGTCCCGCGCCTTCGGACGTCCGTTCGCCGGATATCAGGACGAAATCCGCCGCGAGGTTTCCGGGTGTGATGGGCCAGTCGGACAGATCGCCGTCGACCTGGACGGGGCGGTCGAGCCGCGCCGCGGGCACGAATGCCAGACGGGCGCTGAAGCGCAGGGTTTGGCGGTTGACGTCAAATCGGATGGGCAGATCGCGGATGCCGTCTTCATCCCAGGTGACGGCCGCGGCCCGCGCAGTCAGAAGGAAACGGCCGGCGCTGCCGGGGTCCATGCGGGGCACTTCCACGCTTGGCGGGTCGGCCGACCATCCCAGCGGCAGTTCATCGAACGCCA
>JAFGJQ010000361.1 GCA_016929015.1 Phycisphaerae bacterium
AATGCCCGCCTCCTTGCTGACGGCTTTCTGAAGGCCGTGCCGCGGTGCGAAGACCGCGTCAACTTGCTGCTTCACGTCCCGGTACTGAGATGCGGCTCGACCATCCGCTACCACCTGGTCCTGTCGATTCCGTGGCAGTTGCGGATCGTGATCCTGGTCAACCGGTCGGCCGGGCTGGACCTGTTGTTCCATGCCGCGCATACGAGGCGACATTCCCGGGCTCCGTCGTGCCCAGGAACGCGGGCCATGGACAGGTTCGCAGTGCCAATGTGTCTGCTTGCAACGCGAACCGCCGGCTTGCATGCCAGTTCAGCTGCCATTCAACCGTTCAAACATGGTCAAACGGCTCCGGCCGTGCATCCATCGGAAGCGGAATCGAGGGAGTGACCTGCCGTGATGAACCGAGGCGCCGGAACCGCTGTTCGCTGGACGCTCTTGGGCTTGGGAGGTGCAATCATGTGTGGATCCTGTCTGCGTCCGTCTTTTGCCGCTGGGGAGGACGCAAACGCGACTCGCATCACCGTCCGTCCCTCCGGAGACGACGGGGGCACGGGAAGCGAGGCGATGCCCTTCCGCACGCTGCATCGGGCTCAGCAGGCGGCCCGGGAGAGGCTGCGGCAGGGGACGGGTCATGTGGTTGTGGAGCTTGGCTCGGGGATCTACCCGATGGAACGGCCCCTGACCCTCACCGAGGAGGATTCCGGGGGCCCGGATGCCACGGTGACCTACCGCGGCGCGGACGGGATCGGCAGCGCCCGTCTCCTGGGCAGCGTTCCGGTGGTCGGCTGGGAGGAGTATCGCGATGGCATCTGGCAGGTTTCCCTGCCGGAGGGCGTCCTGTTCCACACCCTCTACGAGAACGGGCGGAGGGCGCACAAAGCCCGATTCCCCAACCACGAACACAACCCGCGATTCCCCTGTGCCCGGGAACGGTACCTGGTGACGGAGGACGGCACGCCCAAGGGCAACGATCGGCCGGGAAACGCCGCCCAGGGGCCGGGGTGGTTGAGGTATCCCGCCGAGGACCCGCCTCCTTCTCTGCGCGGCAGCAAGGCGAAGCTGCTGATCTATCTGGGCGGGAAGTGCGATTGGACGCGCAGCATGTTCGATGTCCGCTCCATCGATCCGGTTGCGCGGGAACTGGGTTTCGAGGCGAAGACGATCTTCGGCGGGGTCGGCGCCGGCGCCCGTTTCTTCCTCGAAGACGACGTCAGCTTCCTGGATGTACCGGGCGAGTTCCACCTGGACGACGTGTCCCACGTCCTCTACTACAAGCCCATGGGCACGGGGCATCCGGACATGTTGGACATCCGGCGGCCGGTGGTCAACCGGATCATCGAGATCCGGGGGTCGTCAGGGACGCAATGCGCCTCGAGTATCCGCATCGAAGGGCTTTCCGTGGAGCAGACGGACTGCGTGCCTCAGCAGCCCGCCTGGGCCTACTCCGGCCACACCGACGGCGCTTTGATCTGGCTGCGCAACGCCGCGGGAGTGGTCATTCGGAACTGCCATCTGAGGAACGGCGGACGCCACGGCATCATGGTCGTGGGGCACAACACCGGCCACGTGATCACGGGTTGCCGAATCGAGCACATGGGTCTGAACGGCGTGAGCTTCGCCAACCGTTCTCTCGCGCCGGACGGCAAGAGCCCGACGGAGGACCGTTGCGAGGGCAACCGCGTGCACAATACGCACATCGGTCACGTGGGCGAAATCCACACCTACGCCGAGTGCATCACCGTCTTCCACGCCAGTCACAATGAGGTGGATCACTGCGTGCTCGAAAACTCCGTGCGCTACGCGATCACGGTGCGCGGCAACACCGGCCCGCAGTACGGCCCTCCCGTGACCAACAACTACCCGCCGTCCGCGGGAAACCACTTCCATCACCTCCGCGTGTCGCGCTGCGGCCAGGACGGCGGGGACATGGGAGCGCTCCACTGTGCGAACCTGAACAACCCGGGCGGCGGCTCGGTGAACACCTTCGAGCAGATCACGGTGGCGGACACGTGGGCGGTGCCGTCGATGAAAGACATCGGCTGCGATGGCATCTTCCTCGATTGGCCCAGGATGGCCATGGATCAGGTGTTCCGCAACGTGCACATCGTCCGCAGTCAGGGCAAACAGCTGCGCAGCCATGGGGTCGACAACGGCGCGTCCGCGCAAACACACAACGTCAGCTGGAAGCCGGGATTCCGGCCGGAACTCATGGACTACGCCGACATCGGGCTTACCGCCGCGTACCCCGCCGAGTTCGGCGGCCGCGACACACCCGCGTCTCCTCCCCCTCCGCCGCGCCGCCTTGCCGCGGAAACGCCTGCTCACCACACGGTTGTCCTTGTTTGGGAGGCGCCGGAGTACGACTTCCGGGATGTGCCGCGGTACACGGTCTACCGCGAAGGTGCGTCCATTGCCTGCGTCGGCGAGGCGACCTTCATCGACACGGGCCTGCAGGAACGGACGGCCTATCGCTACGAGGTGGCGGCGCAGGACGGGGACTTCTCCCATCCGGGCCCGCGCACGGGCACCTGCACGGTGCGCACACCGGCGGACCGCATCCCCCCCACGGTCCAGGGGGCCTGGGTCATGTGGGACGGGCTCCGAGTCCGCGTGCTCTTCAGCAAGGCCATGGATGGTCGCGCGCTGCGCGACCCCAGCAACTACCAGTTCTCTCCCGCGCTGGCGATCGAGAAGGCGGACGACATCGGCCCGGAGAGTGTCGAACTGACGGTCGGCGGCTTCGATCCGGCGAAGCAGTATGCACTGACACTGCGGGGCTTGAGGGACGGCACGGCTTCCGGAAATGCCCTCCATGGCGGCACAGCGGTAGCGGTTGCCGTGACGGGCAAGGGGGCCTACTACCCGATGAGGCCGACGGCGGCAGGGAGCCTGCTGGATTGCGGCGGGGGAGCCGGAGACGCTCGGCTTGTCGGCGGAGCGGCGATCGTGGCGGGGGCCGGGCCTTTCGGGGGGCCCGCGCTGGTTCTGGATGGCGAGACCGGCTATGCGGAGGCGTCGAAGCGTCTCGACTTCGGCGACGGGGATTTCACGATCATGCTGTGGATGATGCGCGAAGGGGGTGGGCATGTCGTGCTGTCCAAAGGCAACGGCTTCGGGAGCGCCAGGGAATGGAGTTTCGGCTGGCCCGGTGAGAACCGGAACCGCAGCGTTGCGCTTCGGGTGAACAACAGGTTCCACAGCACGGCCGCCGAAGCCGTGCCCGTCGGCACATGGGTGCATGTCGCCTTCGTGAGGCGGGGCAGACAAGGCTTCTCCTACGTGAACGGGGAACGCAGTGCCGGGCCGCACGATCTCGAAGGCGCGGGGCCATTTGCCAATGAACACCCATTGCGGATCGGGCGCCGTGCCCACGAACCGGATCCCCAGTACTTCAAGGGCAGAATTGCCGAGGTGCGCCTGTTCGGGTACGCCCTTCCGGACGATGACATCCGCGCCCTCGCGAAGGGCGAACACGCAGGCCCCGGCGAGGGAAAACCAGAATAGGCACGCCAGCTCTCCCGAATCAGGCCAGCGACGCTCCGCGGAGCCGGGGGATGCCCGCGAGGACGTGGGCGGTCCATTCCCCTGGAGGGCGACGCTCCGCGGAGCCGGGGGATG
>JAFGJQ010000362.1 GCA_016929015.1 Phycisphaerae bacterium
GCGCTTAATATGGGTGGTCATGCACGATACGCCGGCAAGCGAACGCCCGATGGGCTGTTGAAATGAAGGGCGATTCTCGGCCGGCACAACGGGACGGCCGGTCTGGAAGCGTCACGGTGTGACACACGAAGGCTGACAAGGTCTGGCTGCTCTTGTTGAATTAAGGCATCGGCACGCCCCGGCTCGGCGGCCTCCCATCGAGAGAGCGCGTCGATCCCGCAAGGAGATAGCGCGGGAGTGGACGTGAAATCCAGAATGCCGAATGGAGATCCCGAGGCGTCCATCTCACACGCCCGGCGAAGCGAACACCTGCGTTGTTGTTGAGTTGATCGGGTGCGCGTCTGGGACGGGTACAGACGCCTTCGGAAACGCGACAATGACATGCTGCGGGCGGCCGGCACGGCTTCGACGCGGCTTTGAACCTGGGGGCAGCACGGGTATGATGCGTGGCGGGTCTGCGGACAGTGTGCACGCGGGACTCGAGCACGAAATGCGGAATTGGCGCGGACCAGGGCCAGGCGATGCCGCCGGGGCTGGTGCCGGGCAGAAAGGTTCGGATTCCCATCCGGGCGTACCGGCGAATCCGTCCCCAACGAGGAGATCCGGTTGATGGAGAAGAGGAAAGAGTGGTCGGTGCGGCTGTGGATCAGTGTTTCTCTGTCGGTGCTGCTGGGATCGCTCGCCCTGGGCAATCCGTACGCGGACGTGGACTGGGCGCGTTGGCAGCAGCACCGTGCCAACCTGCACACGCACACCACCCTGAGCGACGGACAGTTGGTTCCCGCCGAGGCCATCGACCGCTATCGCGAACTGGGCTATACCGTGCTGGCCCTGACGGATCACGATACCGTGGGGCCTAAAGCCAACCGCGAGGATCCCAAGAGAGCCGAGACGACCTGGCCATGGCAGCGCTTCGATCGAGACCCCGCAGAGCTGGGCATGGTGGCCATCGAGGGCAACGAAATCTCCAAGGTGCACCACACCGGCAGCTACTTCACCGGCTACGGCAATCCCGAGGCGGAGTCACCCGAGCAAGTCATCGAGGAGATCGGGCAGCGCGGCGGGCTGGCGGTGATGTGTCATCCGGGGCGTTACGACTATTCCGCCGAGTGGTACGCCGGGCTCTTCTCGAGGTTCACGCACCTTGTGGGCCTGGAGGTCTGCAACCGAACGGACCGTTATCCGGGGGACATCGGGCTGTGGGACGAGGTGCTGCAAATCAGCATGCCCGACCGGCCGGTATGGGGTTTCGCCAACGACGACATGCACCGCGGGGAGGACGTGGGCCGGAGCTGGGAGGTGCTGCTGCTGCCCGAACACACAGCCGAACGGGTCCGTGAGGCCATGACCACCGGTCGGTTCTACTTCAGCACGGTCTACGAGGCCGGCCGGCCGGCACCGACCATCAAGTCCATCCGCGTCGATGAAAAGGCCGGCACCATCACCATCGAGGCCGAAAATTGCCAGCGAATCTACTGGATTTCCTGCGGACGGATCGTCTACAGCGGACCGACCTTTGACGCCAAACACGCACGCCGTCCCGAGCGTTACGTCCGGGCGCAGCTCCGGGGAGAGTACGGGTATACCTTTACGCAGCCCTTCCGCCTGCCCATCCGTCAAACGACGACCGATCGTGCGACAGAGGACGAGTCGAAGGCGGCGAAAGAACCTTCCGCTCCGCCCTCGGCGGCTCCGGAGGCGCAGCCGCCGGTGCCACGACCTGACACCGGTCAGGCGGGGCCGAATGCCGCCTGAAAGGCCGCGCAGTCGCGCAGGTCCACCGCGCCGTTGCCGTCGAAATCGGAGCATCCGCAGCCCGCGTCGACCGGCACGCCCGGTCCCGACAGACACTCGGAGAACAGCGCGTAGTCCGTCAGATCCAGATTTCCGTCATCGTCGTGGTCCCCGGACACAAAGGGCCAAGGGAACCCCAACCATCCGATTTGCTCGCCCGCCGGCCCGGCGGACCGCGCCGGGGAGTCCAAAGCGAGCCGGTAGTCATAGGTTGCGCTGTTGACGAACATCGGGTCCGCGGCCACGTTGCCCACGCCGCAGGACATGTTCGACCCCAGCCCGACGTAGCAGTAGTTGATTGCACCTGCCGTGCAGGTGCTCTGAGGATTGGGCCAGGCAATGCACTGTTCAATGGTCGTGCCGGAGACGGTGCGGACCAGGTTCTGGTTGCGGGCCGAAAACGTGCAATTCCATGCGTGATACACGGAACCCGGCGGCGTCTCGCCCTGGTGTCCATCCAGTGCAAATGCCACGTCGAACAGCAACAGGTTTGTCAGCGAAGGCATCACGTCCGTCCCCTCGAGGGAGCAACCCTTGTCTCGCAGTTTCCAGAAAATGCAGTTTTCCAGGACCGGTGCCGTGTAGGACGTGTCAATGCCGTCGTCACCGCAGTCTGCAAAGACGCAACGCGTCACGGTCTTGTTGACGGCGCCCAGAGCGGGGTTGCTCGCCACGATGTTCAGGCCGTCCCCGTCCTTCTCGGTGCCACCGCTCGGGCACGAGCGGGCGCCAAACCCGATTCCGGTGAACCACGTATCGTGAATGTAAAGCGAATACGCGCCGGTGCCCCGATACTCGCCGCCATGCCCGCACTGGGAAATCAGGCTATCGCCCACCACGTACGTCCCGCTGCCCCCTCCAAGCAGCACCTTGCCGTTGTTGTACGCGAGCACGCATTCGCTCACCGTGAACGAGTGCCCGCTCAGGAATCGCAGCACCGGCGGGCGAATGTGGCCCTCCACGCTTCCGTTTCCGGCCCCCGTCAGGATCACCTGCGCGTACGTGGAGGTGCCGGAGCCATCGTGGAAGATCCCGCGCCAGGCATAGGGGTTGTAGGCGGTGTCCGTGCACGCCGCATACAGCCGCAACGCCGGCGGACCGGCCGATGGGAAGAAGAAGATGGGCTCGACCGCCGTTCCCACTGCCTGCACAGTGCCGTGTACCGTCACCAAGGTACCGGCGGCCGGGGCTCCTGGGTCAACCATGATCAACGTGCCCGGGCCGAGCGTCAGCGTGGTGCCCGCGGCGATGGTGGCGTTGCCAACCAGGTGAATCACGCCGTCGGCGGCGTTCCACGTCAGATCGGCCCCGCTCAGCGTCCCGGACAGCGTGCGCAGCGTCGGATTTGCGAGCACGGTCACCACCTTGGACGCGGACAGACTGTACGGCACGCCGTCCACTACTCCGTTCACCGACACCGTGACCTCGATGTCTCCGGCGGGCTCCGTCGCTCCGTTGTCCAGCGTGATCGTGACGCATCCGACGCCGTTGAAGAAGCGCATGGAATCCGCCGGCGGCGTGATGTGAGTGTCGAACAGGACAATGGAGGTCGGCACCGGGGACTGGTCGGCGACGCGTACGGCACTGACCGTCCCCCACCGCTCCCACTCACGCCACGCGATACGGCCCCATCGATCCAGCAGGTCTGCGCGAAGCGTGAGCGACTTGTCGTTCACCATGCGCGCGGGCACGGTCAGCCGGATGCACTCCGGCGCCGTGTTCGGGCAAAGCTGACCCCAGGCCGGCAACGCATCGAACAGGATCGCCAAAATCCCCAGACCCACCGTCCGGATCGTGGATCCGGAGGGTAACGTGCTTCGCATTACGTTTTTCATTCTGGTTCCCCATGGCTGGTTGTGCAGAACTCCCCCTGAACGAACGACTTGTCACTTCATCCCCGATGGAAGCGGACCGTCACCCCCTTGTTGTCCGGCCAATCACACGCTCATCTGCCACGGCTTCACCGGAAATGTCGAATCATCATGACCACACATGCCCACGCGAGGACCGCCAGATTTGCTCTTGGCCCACTACTCCGCTCACTCCGATCAACGGTTCTCGCGGGCTGGGCATGCGCCGCGCGGGGCCGGTTCCCATGGTCTGCCCGAAGACCGTCGCATTCCCCCCGACGACACAACGGACATTTGACGGCATCGAGCCGCCTGCATGCATCCGCGCCGGCCGCGTGAGGACGTCCGCCACTTCGGCCCGGCATCGTTCCACCCGCAGGGCATACGTTCCCGGCGGGTCCGGACGCACTCCATTGCACACTGATTCACCACGAAGGCGAGACAGAAGAGCCAACGCATACACCCCACAATTGCTCGCCGTTACTCTACCATAGCACCTCACGCACACACCTGCCACATTTTTCCATCTCCGATCTGTTGCGAGGTGCGTCCGCAGCCCCTCCGGCCCCGTCCCGTTCGTGTTGACGAAGACCTGAGCTCGCGCCACGGTTTGAATACGTTCCGGCTCGCGGATCAGTTGCGGTTGCAGGACGGCCATCCCGGCTTCGCGAATCTGGGGATGCTCGTTGCGTTGGTTACGGATGAGCTGTGTGAACGAAGTACGTAGTTGCGCGGACCGTGCCGGCGTCTTGCGCAACGCTCTCGACTCACGGTTCATTTCGGGATTGCGCAAGCCAGGCGGAAAGCCGTGTTCACTGCGGCTTCAGCAGTGGCGTACGCAAGAGCTTTGCTCGTGACATGATCCGGCGAGGCCAACATCATAAAAGATTTCTTACGCTTTGTATTCCGTTCCGTGGCGCCTACACTGCTATGTGGTTGAGTGCATTTCGCATGCAGTGCAACACGAACCTGGCAATGTTGACTGTGGGCATCCATGTCGCCGCCCTTGTGTGTCGAGAGCAATGTGAATCCATCGGTCTGCCGGTCTTGCGCGCGGGCCGGCAAGACTCTGCGACGGGACGGGCACGCGCAAGACATGTCAGCGGAAGGTGTCGGCGGCAGCCGGGGTGAACAGCGAGCCTGACCGCCTGCAAAGGGGGAAGCCATGCGGTTGAGCGAACCCGCACTACTGTCCGTGGAAGCATCCGTCGGTCGAAAGCCTGGGGGAATCAGTGGAGGCGGCGTCGTGGCGCGCTCCGCGGCGTAGGGAGCCGTGGTGCGGCTTCTCTCCGCGGGCTGCTGTCGTAACACGCAGGGATCTGTCCGTCTCTTTCACAGCATGAACGTACGCAACCGTGAGCAGGGAGTCTCGAGCGATGACGACCTTTCGTTTGTGTCCGGCGTGGATCGGAGCGTGGATGGCTGTCGCGACTTCTGCCCAGGGTCAGTTCGTTGTCATTCATGAGCTTCACTACCATCCGAGCAGCGCCGCCGTCCAGAGCGGAGAGGATCCGGAAGACCTCCAGTTCCTGGAACTCTACAATGCCGGAAGCACGGTTGCAGACCTGTCCGGATGGTCGTTCACTCAAGGCATTGCCTTCGTGTTTCCCGCCGGAACCACGCTTGACCCTGGCGAATACCTGGTCGTGGCGGAAGACGCGTCGTTTTTGTCGAGCCATGTGACTCTTCCTCCGGAGGTAGCCATCTTCGAGTGGACGTCGGGCGACCTGTCCAACGGCGGTGAGATGATCGAGCTCGTCGATGCACAGGCCGTTCCCGCCGTGGTGGACGTGGTCGAGTACGATGACGTGGCGCCGTGGCCGGCCGCCGCCGACGGTTCGGGACCGTCGCTGGAGCTTGTCCATCCCGCGTTGGAGAATTCGTACCCATCCGTATGGCGGGCGTCCGTGGGGATGAACGGCACACCGGGTGCCGGTAACAGCGTGTTCAGCGAGAGACCAGTCGTGCTCACGGAGGATCCCGCGCGGCTTTCGGTGATCACCGCCGTGCCCGAGGTCCAGGTGACCTTTGCGGAGCCGGTGCGGTATGTCGCCGCCGGCAGCCTGAGTGTGAATTCGTCGCTCGCGACGGACGTTTCCTGTCCATCGTGCACGGAGGGTGTCGGGGCCGGTCCGTACATCTTCAGCGGCTTTGCCTCCCCGACAAGCAGCCCCATCCAGGTCGCACTGGCCCCCGGAGCCATCGAAGACCTGGAGGGTCATCCGTTCGCGGGTGACATCTGGTTCTACTCCTTTGACACACCGGCCGTGGTCATCAACGAGCTGCACTACCATCCGGTCGATCCGTACGCAAACGCGGAATTCATCGAACTCTATAACGACGAGCCGGATGCGGTCGACATCTCCGGCTGGCACCTGACGGAGTTTGCCAGCCCGGGTTACGTATTCCCGCCCCAGACCGTGCTTTCGGCGAATGGATACGTGGTGGTGGCCAAGGATCCCGCATTACTGGAATCACTGACCGGGTGTTCCACTCCACACTCGTGGGGGTTGAGTGACAGCCTGTCCAACAGCGGCGAACCGGTCGCTTTGAAGGATGACACGGGCGTGATCGTCGACCGCGTCGTGTACAGCGACGCCAGCCCGTGGCCGCTCGCGGCGGACGGAGAGGGCCCCTCGCTTGAACTCATCAGCCCGGACCTGGACAACAGCCTCTATGGTGCCTGGGCGGCTTCGCTTCAAGTGCACGGCACTCCGGGCGCCCTCAACAGTGTGACCGGCGATCACCCGCATCTGGTGAGCGAAACGCCCCCGCGGCGGACGGCCACGGAAACGCTTGCAGAGGTGACCGTGGTCTTCAGCGAACCCGTGACGGGCGTGACTCCGGAGGATCTTGTGGTCGGGGGCAGCCCCGCAACTGCGGTCGACCCCTCGAGCGGGCCGGCCGACACCTACACCTTTAACGGCTTCGCCGCGCCGAACGCGGGATCAGTGACGCTGACCCTGAATGCCGGCGGGATTGTCGCGGGGACCGTACCCTTCGTCGGCGACACGTGGACGGTGGCCGTAGGCACCGTCGTGGTGCTGAATGAACTGCACTACCATCCGGCCGACCCGAACGGCGATGCCGAGTTCGTGGAGCTCCACAATGCCGGCACGGAGTCGGTGGAGCTGGACGGCTGGGTGCTGAGCGACGGAGTGGAGTACGTATTCCCGACCGGCAACACACTGCCCGCAGGCGGGTATTTCGTACTGGCGTTGAACCCGGCCGTACTGGAGCAGGTGACCGGCCATTCGGGCGCGGTCCAGTGGACGAACGGGCGGCTGGACAACGGAGGTGAGCGGGTGGCTCTTTCTGACGAGAGCCTGAACCTCATCGATGCGGTGGAGTACGTGGATCGGGGCAGTTGGCCGTCGTTGCCGGACGGCGACGGCCCATCCCTCGAACTGGTCAATCCACGATTTCCCAACGAGTATGGACCGGCGTGGCAGGCGTCCGTTCTCGATCATGGGACACCCGGGGCGTCAAACAGCGTATATCAACCCCTGGTCTCGCCGATCGTCGTGCAGACTGAACACAGCCCGGCGATCCCGGTCCCCCAGCAGGACGTGGTCGTCCGGGCCTTGGTGGTCGACGACGACCCGAATCCCACCGTGACTCTGTACTCCCGGCCGGATGCCGATCCCACACTGGCCTACAACGAGACGCTGATGCTGGACGACGGATTCCACGGAGACGGCGCGGCGGGGGACCGTGTATACGGTGCGATCGTGCCGGGCCTAGCGGATGGGCAGCGCCTGGACTTCACGATCCGGGCCTCGGACGGCACGAGCGTCGGGGCCGGGCCGCCCGGGCACGACACTCTGGTCGCGGGGGAGTACCCCGCCCAGACCTACCTGTGCCCGTTCATCGACCCGGCTCAGTTGCCGGCGGCGGGCCTTCCGGCCTATCACCTGATCACGACGCAGCGGACGCGAAACCTGCAGACGGCGCATACGGAGGACGAGCACGACGCCACGTTCATCCGCCGCGACGAGACCGGGGCATATGACGTGTTCTACAATGTGATCGAGCATTATCGCGGGGCAAGCAGCCTGAACCAGCATCCGCACTCGTTCCACATCAAATTTGCCGAAGACCAGGTGCTGGACTCTGAAATGGGGTTTCCGATCAAGCGTTTGATTCTGAACGCCCAATCCATCATCAAACAGCACCTGGGAAACCGGATGTTCCGCGAATCGTTCGGGGGCGAGGTGTTTGGGTCGCACACGCAGTTCGTGCGGCTGCATACGAGCCCGCTCAGTCACGGTGGAATCCAGAATTACATCTACATCAACGTGGAACGTCTGGACGACGACTACCTCGAGTCACAGGGGGGCGCGATTGTGCCCGCGCGGTTCCCCGATCGCTGCACGGGTGATGGAACCGTGTGCAACGGGGATGCGGAATGCCCGCCCGGTGAATCGTGCATGCCCACGGCCGGCGGCAACCTCTACCGTGGACGGTACAACGACGCGCACCTGCGGTGGGAGGGCTGGGACCCGTCGGCGTACATGGTGGATGCCGCCGGGAATAACGGTTACGAACTGGAGAACAACGAGGACAACCACGACTGGACGGATCTGATCAACCTGTGCTACGCCCTTGACGCGAGCACGACGCCGGACGATGTGTACGAGCAATCGGTCCGAGAGCGGGTTGACGAAGAGCAGTGGGCTCGCTGGTTTGCCCTGCACATGCTGCTGGTGAACCGAGAAGGCGGCATCTACCGTGACACCGGTGATGACTACTACATCTACTTCCACCCGGCGGAGGCGTATGACGGGCACAGTGCCAACCTTCTCTCGTGGGACCTGGATTCCACGTTCGGCGGGTTTTTGAACAGTTTCGGCACCACGGACACGATCTGGCGGACCACGGTGCCCTCGCCGCAGCGTTTTGTTCGATCCAACGCGTTCGCCGGCCGGTTCGTCAAGGCGATTGATGACCTGCTGAATACCACGTTCGCCCAGCCGGCGCTGGATGCCTGGATCGACGCCGTGCCGGACGCGGTTTTCACACAGTACGGACAGGCGAGGTCGCAATACAAGTGGTGGTGTGAAACCCGGAGAGCCAACGTCAACGACCAGATTCAACGTGAGCTCACGCTGACCGGCGTACCCGCAAGCCCTTACACGAGTCCCGATCCCGTCATTCATCTAGCCGGGCAACTCAACCAGGTCGGCACACACCACGTGCTGATCAACGGGCGGCCGGTGGATGTGTTCAGCGTGTACGAGGCAACCTGGTCGCACGCATTCACGCTTCGCCGGGGTGCAAACCCCATTCTGGTGCAATGCATGGACTACCTGGGGCAGGAGGTCAGCCGCGTGACGGCCGGCGTTCGGCACGATCCGCCGCCGATGTCGATTCGCCTGGCGGCGCCGACGCGAATGGTCGACACGAAGACCTGGACGGTCAAAGCGGAGTTGCTTGACAACAACGGCCAGGTTGACTGGCGGATATGGAACGCGCTGGGCACCGTGTCGGCGACGAGAGTGTCCGACGGGACGCCGGTCCCGACCTCCATCACCGTGTTTGAGACGCTGGCGGCAGGTGCGGGCGGGGGAACGCCCCCGGACGACTCCATCCGTTTCTACAACGGCGTCGGGAGCGTTTCCATCACTCTGGACGGCGGCGCGGCCGAACCTGAGGGAGAGATTGAGGTGACGGTGAGCGTGTCCGGCGTCAGCGCCTCGAAGATCGTCACCGTGCTGGACGAGGCGACCCCCGGTCTGTTTCGGGATCTGTCCGGCTCGCTCTCCGGTGACAATCTGGTCTGGGAGCCGGCGGACGGGGTGATTCACCTGACAGGCGACGTGATCGTGAACGAGGGCAATACGCTCTCGATTCTGCCGGGAACGCTGGTCATGGTGGACTCGGGTCCGGCGAACGACGGGGTGGCCGTGACAGGTTCCGGTGTCGTGCAGGCGCTGGGGACGCAGAGTGATCCGATCTTCTTCTTTCCCACGGCCGGCCCGACCGCCATGACGCTGCCGCAGGATACGCAGAACAACACCGCTTCGTGGCGGGGCTTCTATTTCTGGGGAGACGGCTTGTCTCAGTATTCGCATGTATTCGTGACCGGAGCCGGCAACGGCCCCCTTGGCGGCAGCCCGCGCGCGCCGATCTTCCATTCGAAAGGATCGGCCGGGCTGATTCTGGAAGATTGCGTGGTCGCGGATTGTCCCGGCATGGGGCATGGGGCGGTCAAGGGGGCGAGCGGGGTGTACCGGATCAGCCGGTCGCTGTTCTCGCGGGTCGGCTCCGGTGGTGAGTGGCTGGGATCGGGCTGCGCACTCACGGTCGAAGACTCCTGGTTCACGCGCATCGGACGAGCGGCCGACACGAACGGGCTGGACGGGGATGTTTTCCACGTTGACCGGCCCGACAACACGGTCAGCATCCGACGTTGCGTGGTGACCGACGGCGGTGA
>JAFGJQ010000363.1 GCA_016929015.1 Phycisphaerae bacterium
CTGTAGTCTTCACCATCACTTACGCGGTCGAGACGGTTTTGTTGTATCCACGCGGTGAGAAATGCGGGCTACGGGTGCGAACCGGCGCCGGCGGCGGGTCGCGACGGCGCGCGGCGTCTTGGAACGTGGCCTTGCCGTCTCGGGGCGGCCGTGAGATAATGCGGGTCTGGCCCCCCAGCAGAAGGATACAGACGTTCAGAGGACAGGCTGCCATGCAACACCGAGAGGACCGCTTCACGGTCAAGACGTTCGACTGCCGACCGGACGGACAGATCAAACCCCACGCGCTGATGCAGTACCTCCAGGAAGCGGCCGCCCGCCACGCCGAACAGCTCGGCTTCGGCTTTGCCGATCTCGACGCCCAGGACTGCTTCTGGGTGTTGGCCAACCTGCGTCTGGATGTCACGCGCCTGCCCCGGTGGAACGAATGCTTCACTCTCAAGACGTGGCCCAGCGGGCATACGCGCGTCGTCGCCTCACGCGAGTTCGTCGGCGCCGACGAACGGGGCAACGAGCTGTTTCGCGCCGGCAGCGAGTGGATGGTGCTGGACAAGCACAAGAGCCGACCCCGGAACCTGACCCGCCTGAAGCTGGCTCTGCCGGCCAGCGGTCCCAAGGCCCTGACGACCGAGCTGCGCCGCCTGCAGCCGACCGGCGACTACACCCGGTGCCACAAGCTCCGCGTGCCGCCCAGCGCGCTGGACTTCAACCGGCACGTCAACAACACCGAGTACCTGCGGTGGGCCTTCGACGCCATCGGTTTCGGACACCCGCACACCGGCCCGGTCCGCCGCCTCGAGGCCACCTACCTGGCCGAGCTCTTCGAAGGCGACGATATCGAGATTCTCGTCCGCCGCCCGAGCGAGCGAGCCCTGCACGTCCTGGAGCGCCGAATCAGCGAGCCTGCGGATGCGTTTGCGATGGAGGTCGCCTTCTGACGTGCGGCACACAGTGACGTATCCGGGAACACGAGCGGGGCACTGTTCCTGCAAAGGTCTCCTCCCTGAACCCTGGATGGGCTGCCGGGAACAGTGCCCCCACCAATCCATGGCTTCACCAATGAACCGTATTCTAC
Organism: Phycisphaerae bacterium; assembly: GCA_016929015.1. Classification (GTDB taxonomy): domain Bacteria; phylum Planctomycetota; class Phycisphaerae; order UBA1845; family UBA1845; genus JAFGJQ01. The sequence goes on from JAFGJQ010000363.1 coordinate 1,076, forward strand.
CATTTGCACCGCGGCGGCGTTATCAGGAAAACTACGTATTTTTGACAAGAGGCCCTCGCGTGTGTAGAGAGAAAAAAGAAACCACGATGGCAGCGCGAGGGCCTCAACGGCTCGGACCACACACCACTTGACGCGCGCGGCAGCGCGAGTTTGCCGCGCGTTGCTCTCCCCGGCGAGGCAGCCGAACCTCCGACGCCGACCCAACCGACCGCAGGCGTCAGACACCGGCCCAAATCGATGCCACCAGCGCCGTCACGGCCACCACCGCAGCGGCCCAGAGCGGGATGTGCCGATTCAGCAAGATAAAGATCCCCGCGGAAATGGAGAGGGTCCCAACAACTTCGATCGTCTCTTGAAAGACTCTGCGCGGAAAGAACATGGGTCATCCTCCTCCGATCACCCAATCAGTTCCCCCCTTCCTGCTCACGCGGTCGCATGAAGCCGGCCAATGGAAGGGCTGTAATCTCCTGTGGCAGTCACGTATAGCGAATTGGTCTCGTTCTGTCAATTGGGGAAACTACGTATTTTGCGACGGGGGCTTGCCGCTATCCCAGGCGCCGAGATCGGCATCGAAAAGGGGCCTGCGTCGCGTGGACGCAGGCCCCGGGTGTACTCTTTGAGCACGGCTTGCCCTGCGGCTCGTCCGCCCGGAAAGACGAACGATCTCAAAGGCAATCGTCGTGCGCGGTTAGCCGGACACGTCGTTCGGCTCAACAGGAACCGGTTTCACAACACGGATGTCGTCGTAGAGGACCATTCCGTTGCCATCGGGCACCGGGGCATCCGGGGTGCCGATTCCGAGCACCATCTTCTTGACCGCGTTAAGACTGATGTTGGCGAAGTCCGCCAGCGGGATCTTCCACTCGGTCCAGCCGTTGACGATCGTGCCGCTCGGATACGGAACCGTCGCACTGCGGCCCATGCTGTCTTCCAGCCGGACGTAGACGTCGGCAAGGTCATTTTCCGGATGATCGACGCCGACTTCCTCAACCTGCCAGACACCGCTGACTCCGCCGGTGGTCTGCACACCGGAGTACTCGGCGATCGTCACGGCGGTGGCGTTGTGGCTGGTCAGACACAAACCGATGTAGATGTTGCCAATCATGGGCAGATTATGCGTGTTGGAATCCGCATCCACCACCGGCTGCCAGACGACGCCGTCCGCCGAGAGCTCGGCGGTAAAGGTGCTGCCCGTACGCGTCAGCTTCACCCAATAGGGCGCCGTTAGTCCGGCCTGGGTGCTGTGCGTGTCCATGGCCGCGTTGGCGAAATCACGCCAGGTGAACTGAATACCGCTGCCCGGAGTGACCACCACCATCGCGTGCTTGGCGCCGGCGGCGAGACCCTCGCGGATCATGACGCCCGCTTTGGCCCAGACGTTGGTGTTCTCGACGCTGTCGACCTTGGCGATGATGCTGCCGTCGCCGCTGAGGGACTTGTAGACAAAGCGGAACTCATCGGCGGTGCCCCAGATGTCAGCGCCGGCGGCGCTCATCGTGAAGCTGCCCGGCCCGTTCTGGATGAAGCCGGCCGGACTACCCTTGAACCACAGGCTCAGGTCCGTGACACCGTTGACCGTCCAGTTCTGGGCCGTCGTCCAGGTCCGCCACACCTCCGACTTGTACGGCGTCGCCGCGTTGTCGAAGTACAAGGGCATCGCCTGAGCGCCACCGTGAATGTCCGCGGTTTCGACGATCTCGCCCTGGTAGTACGGGCTGTCCGGACTCCAGATATCGTGGCCGCAGATCGCGCCGGTGCCGTTGCCCGCCTGACCGGGCGCCGGCTCGTTGTAGCCCAGACCGTCGATCCAGGTCTGGAAGACGCGCTGCAGCATCTCAGCCACGTTGGTGTAGCCCTCGAAGTCATCGACGACGATGAAATCAGCCGTGGTGAAGCTCCAAACGTTGCCCTTCCACGGGCTGTCCGCATCGAGCGTGTTGACTTCGTCGATACGCCAGTAGTAGGTCTTGTTCCACTCCAGCGCCGAGACGCCGTACGTGGTCTGCTCCAGGTTCTGCAGACCGCGATAGATGCCTGCGGTACTGGGCGTGGCGTTGGCGACAGCGTCTTTGTCGTCGCCGAAATAGACCTGATGCTGGGTGGCCGTTTCGCCGGGGCTCCACATCAGCGTCACGTCCTGGGGGACATCAACATCCCCGTTCTTGGGATAAAGCGCACCGGCCCGCACCGGAAGCTGCAGCGGACCGGCGGGGATGATCTGACGCGCCACGGTCGGCGTCTGCCAGAAGAGACGCGCCACCGCGCCGCCACCGTTCTCGTAGAACTCCATCATGATGGAGTAGACGCCCGGCTCCAGGGCAATCGGCTGGCTGAAGTCGTCCGTCGTGCCATGGTCCGTCCAGTTCTGGATGATGAGCTCACCGTCAAGCCAGACACGCAAGCCGTCGTCGGTACTCGTGCTGAAGGTGTACGTATCGGCGATGGCGATCTCCAGGTCTCCCGTCCAACGAACGGAGAAACCATCGACGCCGATGGGCGCACCGGGGCCGTCATTGCCCCACTGGAAATCGATGGCGGGATCAACGCGGGTCAATGCCGGAGCACCGGAGAGATCCATGTTGTTGAAGTACTCACCCTTGATGCCGCCCTTGCCTTCGGTGACGGTGAATCTCCACACCGCGCCTTCGTGCTTGGTGCCGCTCATGTCATGCTCATCGACGGCCCAGTAGTACGTGGTCCCGGCGGTCAGCGCGGGGGGCGTATACGAGGCGGCAGGCTGCTTCGTGCCGACCTTGACGCTCTCGTCGCGATTGGCCACGGCATCGGCGTCGGCGCTGAAGTACACGTCGTGTCCCGTCGCACCCATGCCGAGCCGCCACGTGAGGGTCACGTCGGGCTCGATCCATTTGTCCCCATCGCGGGGGCTGGGATCGTACGCGGTGGTGGTAGCGGCGGTGAAGCTCCAGACCTCGCCGGTGTGGAGGGTGGTCATGTCGCCCTCGAGCTCGTCGACGCGCCAGTAATACGTGACGCCCGGCGCAAGACCCTGGACGTAATAGACCATCGCAAACGGCTGGGGAGGTCCCACCGAATCCGCCGCCGTCAGGTCCGGGCTCGTGCCTACGTAGACCTGGTGGTACACGGCCGTCTCACCCGGGGTCCACTGAAACAGCGGCATGGTCACGCCATAGGCCCCGTCGGCCGGGTCGGGTTGGAAGGCCTGCAATTGCGGCTGCCGGTCCCGGACGTCTCCGGTCCAGCTCACGTTGTCAAAGACGAACGTGC
>JAFGJQ010000364.1 GCA_016929015.1 Phycisphaerae bacterium
GTTGTCCCGGCGGTTTTGCAGATAGCGTTCCCATTCCTCCTGCGTCGCCGTGACGAACACCGACCACGGCGTGTCGCCGATCCACAGAAAGGGCAGCCCGTCGGCGTGGACCAGGTATCGACGATTGTCACTCACCTTCAGGTAGCCATGCCGGTAGAGGGAATTGTCGCCGGCGTACTCGACCACGTTCACCGTCCCGCTCTGCTCATGCAGTCCCGTGTTGCTCATGTCGGAACACGCTGTCTTCCACGTCCATATGCCTGGGGCGGGAAACAGGAATCGGATCCGAAACGTCGAACCGCCATCCCAGAAACCGTAGCACGTAAGAACCTCGCCGCTCGGCGCCGTGTAGGTGACGGTCAGGGCTATCTGCTGATAAGGATGGGCATAACTCGTCGCACTGGTCAGCGTGTGTTCCCACGGCGTCCACGTGGCCACCGCCGCGGCGCTGACAGCGGTGATCGCCAGCGATATCAACCCTGTGACTGCTGTGATTCTCATGGCTCTATCTCCTCTCGGCGGTTTGTGTTGGTGTGGCGCCAATCGAGGTCGCCGCGATTGGCGACGGTGGGGTCGTTGTACATCGCCTTGACACTGTCCGGCGTGCCACGCCCGAAGGGGCCCCACACACGGTCCCAACTCATGAGGAACGAGCAGTACCGAAGGGTCTCTTTCACACAGCGGAGTTTCTTCATGTAGTAGAACGTATAGCGGTAGAGCGTCTGGTACCGGGCGGCAGGCTGCAGGCACCACCATTTGCCGTCCCGGGCCTCGTTGAAGAGCCGCCACAGGACCGCTACACCGTGATCCGCCAGGACCTTTCGGGCATTGGCCGGGGCGTTGGGATGGGCCAGCTCGATGCCCCAAGCCATCGTCCCGACCACCAACAGACCCACAACCGCCGCACTGAAATTCTTGGTGATTTGCATTGCGGATCTCCGTCAGACCGGCTTTGGTCATGTAGCTCTGGCTGCCGCCGCAGAGACTCTTTTCGTCTACGGGGCTATCACTCGCACCTGTAAATGGGCGATCGCCTTGCTGCCATCCTTGGCGCTGCGCTCGACGCGGACCACGTAATGCCCCGGCTGGGTGTAACGGTGCACCGTCTCCGCGTAGCCATCGATGGCACGTGGCTTGACGTTCCCGTCAGAACGCACTTGCACCGCTGGGCTACCGTCACCAAAGTCCCACCTCTCTTCTCCCGCGGTGGTGCGGAACGTTCGTACTTTGAAAGTCACGGGAGCGCCGGGTCGAATACCGAACGTCGGGGCGTACGTCGTGTGAATCGTGGGCGGCAGTGACTTTGGATCGACTGCGTCGACGACCTGGACGACGGCGAAATCGTAGTCCACGCGTCCCAGGTCATCGGCAATCTTCAGCATTTCGCTGTAGGTACCGGGCCGGTCATAGGTCCGTTCGACTCTGGCCCCGGAAGCGGTCTTGCCATCGGTAAAGGTCCATTCATAGCTCGTGATGTTGTCGGCGGTGCTCCAGGAACGCGTGCCGTCGAGCGTCACCTTCTGTCCGATCGCGGCGAAGTGGTGCGGGCGGGCCACCGCGAGCAGGCCGGGCGCGTGCTCGATCCGATAGGCCTGCCAGAGGAAGGCGTACCCTTCCTCGATGCCCCACTTTCCGGAGGGCTGTCGGGCCGTGATGTGAAAGTGCAGATGTGACCAGCCGCCGCTGCTGCCTTCCTTGCCCAGCGTGCCGATCTTTTGGCCCACCCTAACGGTCTGGCCAAGGCGCACCGCGGGATCGATGCTCTGCAAGTGACAGTAACAGTAGTACCAGCCCCGGGCGTCCAGGATGTTGACCTCGTCGTAGGTGGGAGCGATGCCGGGGACATCTTCGTGGCCGGCCAGCACGTTCTTGCCGTCAGAGACGACCACGCCGTCCGTGGCAGAAACCACCGCGACCATCCCTTCGCACCCGCCGATATCCAGGCCCCAGTGGTAGTAGATACTGGAGTTCTCGGGCTTCTCGTCCCCATTCACAAAAACCGGCTCGTTGGCCATCTGCGTGTCGCTGGCGAACCACCGCTGCCGGGCGGGATATACGAATGTTCCAGGGACAATCCACGGCGAACCGGCCGGCCAGAGCCGCAGGCGAGCGTCCTTGTCCAGCCCCCAGCGATTCGTCCGGGCGTTTTGGACGTAACCCTTGGTGATCGGGCAGTCGATCTGCACGCCTGCGACCGTCACGGGCAGATGATACGTCGCCGACGTGAGAGTGATCGGTTGCCCATTGACTTCCACCTTCACGCACGCCTCACGGACCGCCGAGCACGGCATCTCGTCGCGGGTTTCTTCCAGGTCAAGCAGCTTGACCGTCGCCGTCTTGCCGTCGCTGAGTTCCATCGCTTGCGATTCGCCCAGGCTCAAGTCCACTGTGCGGTGCAGCCGCTTGGGGGCGACTTCGTCCCATCCGGCGTGCGCCAGGACTCTCTGATACAGACGGAAATGCTGGTCGGCTTCTTTCTGGGCATAGAACACGCGGATTTGATCGTCGTAGCGCAGCAGCCGCGGCCCGAGACAGAAGGTGTCCACGTTGATCGACCCTTCGGGCGATAGAAACTCCTCTGTCCATTGCCGCCGGGCTGCGTCGTAGTGGTAGTAACGGCTGCGGGGCGTCCCTGTCCGCGAACGGGTCGACCAGTTGCCCGAGCCTGCCAGCCACAGATCGCCCGAGGGCGTCGGCACAATGTCCGTCGAGGTGCCGTAGGTGTCATCCTCGACGAACGCCACCTGCAAACGTCCGTTTGGCTCCTTTCGATAGCATTGGAACTTGAAGCCGCCGGGCCGGAACGTGTAGCCGGCCACGTGGAGCGTCCCTTGGACATCGACCGCCGCCGAGAGGGAGTGGTCCGCCAGGTACACCCCGCGGAAGACCTCCGGCTCACCGCGCCATGTGCCGTCCTTTTCGCGCACGCGGTATTCCAGATTGCCAGTCCAGGCGGGCGAAGTCCGGAAGGTCCGATAGAGGACGTGCACCTCGCCCCGGGGTCCCACCGCCAGCGCCCCATGGGACGAGGGGCCCGTCGCGACAGAATTCTCGAAGCACAACGCCTCTTCAAAATCGCTGCTGCCGGCCGGCTTTCGTCGGTAGTAGCAACGATGGTTGTCGTGCTCGCCCAACTCGCCGCTTGGGGTCCCAAGGCTCCAATAGATCACGTGCACATTATCGTCACCATCGACCACGATCCGGACATCGACCGCCCCCTGGTCTGGCTGACTCACTTTGATGGGCGAAGACCATTTGCCATCCCGCAGGGTCAGGTAACAGCCCTCCTTCGGGATGCGGTCACCCGGGAATCGGACGCGGGGTGTGCAATAGGCCAGATGCAGGGTCCTGGCACTGTCCAGTGCCAGGCGTGGGTGCATGCCCGACTGGACAATCATGTCCGGCTTGCTCCAGCTTTGCCCGCTGTCGGTGCCACGCGTGTAGTAGAGCCTCTGGTCGTCCCCGTACACCAGGTGAATCACGTCGCCGTGGGGATCGGCCACTACGGCCAGGCCGGGCCACCGGGCGATCTGCCAATCGCCGATACGGCGAGCCGCGGCGGCGCCGTCGGCCAACGTGACGGGCTTCGTGGCGTCGGCCTTGGAGTCGCCGTCGCTCGAAATGCCGTCCGCCAACCGGGCGAAGAACGCCTCCCAGAGCCGGTCGCTGATGGAAGGACGTCCCATACGCACCAGCACGAGATCCCATTCCGGCACGACACAGCAGAAATTGCCGCCGTTGCCGTGCGACATGTAGGTTTGGGGCGGCGCGGAGGGCCACGGCCGTTTGCCGTCGGCCATGACGCCGTTGACCCACCAGTAGTACCCATAGCGGCCGCGAAAATCGCGGTTGCGGAATCCTA
>JAFGJQ010000365.1 GCA_016929015.1 Phycisphaerae bacterium
ACAACTTCGAGGGAACGGCTTTTACCGGGACCTTCGACGGGGATGGGCACGTGATCCGGAACCTCACGATCTACACCGAGGAGGGGGACTTCCTCGGGCTCTTCGGCCATCTCTCCGGATCGGGCAGCGCCATTTCGAGGCTTGGCGTGGAGGGGGTGAGCATTGTTGGAGGAGACGACGGATGGGCCGTAGGCGGGTTGTGCGCGCGCCTGGACAACGGGATTATCCGCGAGTGCTACGCCCGGGTGGCGCTCACCCCGGGCTCCCGCACCTGGCATGCTGGCGGGCTCTGCGGCGTTATCGACGACGGCGCGAGTATCGAGGACTGCTTCGTGGACGGAACGCTGTCGGGCGGCACCCCCGCGTACTACACGGGCGGACTGTGCGGATGCAACAGCTACGGGTCGATCCGGCGGTCCTACGCTTGCGTCGAGATGACCCTCGGGTCGGGTTCTGCTGCTGTCGGAGGCTTCTGCGGCGATAATTGGTACGGCACCATCCAGTCCTGCTTCTGGGACACCACGGTATCGGGGATGTCGAGCAGCGATGGCGGCACCGGCAAAACAACGACGCAGATGCTGCAGCAGAGCACCTTCACGTCGGTGGGATGGGACTTCGATACCACTTGGCAGATGGCAGACTACCCTGCGCTGGCGTGTTTCCCGCCCGCTACCGGCTATGATGCCTGGGCCGAATCGCGCGGGATACCGATCGATCAGCGCGCCTTCGATGCCGCGCCGGCCGGTGACGGGGTGGCCAATCTTTTGAAGTACGCCTCAGGCCTGCCTCCCATGCAATCGTGCGAAACGGCGGACCTGATGCAGCCCCAGCCGGCGGCCGGTGAGGCCCTGTTCAGGGTGAGGTACTTCGTATCGAGCACCGCCACCGACGTGCTTCTTCAACCGGTGGCATGCGCATCGCTGTCCGGTCCCTGGCTTACCGATTCGGTGCTCACTACGCTGGTGAGTGAGAGCGACGGACGCCAGACTTGGGAAGCTACGGTTCTGCTGGGCGATTCATGCGGCTTCGTCCGGCTTCGCGCCACCGGCACCGATGGTCTAAGTGATACGGACTCGCTTTTCGGACGGTGCGGGTACGCGCCCAGTGCAACCGGCACGGAAGGGCGTTTTCACGGGGGGGGCGGTAGCCGAAGCGGGGTGGAAGCGTCAAGATGAACGCCGACGTGCCCGTGCGGGCGTGACGTAAGACCTGGTCCCAAGGGCCGAGGTGCGCAAAATACAATTTATGCGTCCCGCTCCCGGTAAAAGAGGCGGAGCGGCGGGGCCATGAGTACTTTCGGTTCACGAATCACGTTTGTGCCTTCGGGCAGCACGCGATGCAAAATGAACGCCTATCGCGAGAGGTCAGGGAGAGACGGGGTCGAAAGTAGCAGTATCTCACGGAAGAGCTGATCACGAGCGAGGGATGCGCGGGCGAGCGGATCCGTTGCATAGCGTAAGGCGTACCGCGGTAAATCCACTCAGCGACTATATCGATTACGTTCCCGATGCCGTATGCGGCAACGCGTTCGACGTTTGCTATGTGAGGGGCGCCCGGTGACTCCTGATAAAACGCCTTCAGCTTTGATGAGGGTAACGGGCTTCGGCGCATGCACGTATATGAAGCGTATAACGCCGCGTTATAAATTCTATTGCCGGACATGCATATATGGGTTTCACATGCCCGATACGCCCTACCCTCGCCCCCAAAGCCGCCTCTTACCAACATCACCGTACGCCCACGGACCGTAGCCGACGTGCACGGACGTTTTTTTCGGAACCTGTATCATGGGTCGTTTTGCACGGAATCGTCAACGCCGGTGAAGCAGAAAGGGGGGCCCGGACAAGCTGCAAGAGTCTCTGATTGACGTTCCACCGATGGCTAAAAGAAAAGGTACTTCGCAATACGCGTGCCGACCGCGGCGGACCCTCGTAAGGATCGGCGTGATGTATAATATATGAGCGCGCTGCCCGCCGGGGCGCTAGTCTTTAAAGGGGGCGCTGCAGTGTGAAATTTCTTCGGCTACAGAATGTTGACGATCCGATCAGGCCGATAAAGACTGGGTTTCAGGGGAGTACGAAAGGCGGGAAGCGCGATTTTGCTTCGTTAATTCGCCTCAAAGTCGCGATTATCGCCCATGGAATCCATGCCTCGGACGGCAATTAGCGCGCATTCCCGGCGAAAATCCTTGTTTTTCCGACACGAACGTGAGCCGGGCCTCAGAAAATCGGCCACGGGCGAAATGCCGCGTTTGCCTCGCGTGTGCGCCGCGTACTGCACCCGCCGGATGCCTCCCTTGATCGGCACCCTAACCGTCCATAAGCGTAAGAGTGTCGTTTTATCGTAAGCCCGAAAACCATTATAAGCCTTAAAATGCGGGGGTGTCTGGATATGGGTCGAGTCGAGATCGCCGCTTGTAGGCCATCCTGGAGGCCCGTTTTTCAGGGCGAACTTTATAAATTCCCCGTTTCTAGTCGAAATGGCCGTGTTTGCTCATATTTGAACGCGTGCAGGACGTGTGAAGGCCCAGAGCACGGCCAAAAGTAAAATCAGCCTCTAATAGAGAAGATATAGGCGCAGTTTATTTTATACCGGAAATCGGCCCAAGTCACAGGGCAGCCATCGTCAGATGACGCTCGTCGGATTGGGTCACGGTCCGTCCGGCAGAATTCTATGGGTTAACGGCCGCCGACGCACCGAACGCCGTCTGGTATTCCTGCTCGATCTCGCGGAGCCAGATCGCGTGCAGCTCGCTCCAGAACACGTCGCGTCCGCGGTCATGGCGTATCGCCAGCGGGATATGCCGGTAGTCGATAAAGAGCAATCCCCGCATCAGCCACATGAGACGTCCGTACCGCTCCGACAGCTCCGCCGGCATAGCCGGAATGCAGTTGTGGAAACGCCGGCACAAGGCTTCCGTATAGGCAAGCCGGTTCGTGCCGTCGGCGATAGCGTAGGTTTCTGCATCCGGTGCCGGCGGTGTAACAACCGTTTGCCGGAACATCTCGTACATCTGACGTACGGTGTCGGCGTTCATGGGAATCCGCCGATAGAGATCGATCTCGGACAGGTCGGTCCACGAATCCAGCTCCATATCCCAGCGGGCGACCTCCATACCGAGCATGCTCGCGGAAAACGCCTCCTCGTCCCAATCCGCGGTCGCCTGCCGGCCGGTCGAGCTGTGCGTGTTCTCCGCTGCTCCGGCATACGCGTACGGAATCCCGAAATAGGGTGAAACCGAGGCTTCCTGCCGTTGAGAGGCTTGAGGATCTGTGGCGGACGCGGCCGATAAGTCCGTATTGTCAGACGCCGGCAGCGTAACCGCCGTCAAGATGAAGAACATTATCGAGTAGTTTTTCATAATGGTCTGCCTCCATGTGCTGATGCTGTCACTCACAGGCCGCACGGCCGCCGCAACCTCGCGGGTTACATCATGCATGTCCCGCTCGCCGCGGGTCTCGATCGTGATCTCATGCTGATGGGTCATTGCTTTCCCTTTTCCTGTGTTATCGCCTCCGGGCCGAACAGGCCCAAGAGCTGAGCCTGACCTTCCGCGGGCAGCTTCCCGCCACAGTCTTTCCGTATATGGATCTCCGCCGCACGCGCCGCTTTGTCGCCCCACCGTTGACGCACCTGCTCGACCCCGCCGGAATGATGTCTCGCGTCGCGGTGTTTCGGCCCCAGTCGGCCGAACAGTTCGTCGAGCCAGATATGGACCTCGCGGAAATCCTCGCCCAGCTGATGCCGGCAGTCGGCGCAGTGCTCTTCGAGTGTGGCCATGATCGCGCCCGGCCCTCGGGTGTCGCCTATCCAAACGTGTAGTGTTTCCGCACGGCTTTACGGATCGTCCACGTGCAGGATAGGCCCTGTGGGAAGGTCACCAGGTCGCCCTTGCCGACCTCGAGCGGCTCCCCGCCTTCCGGGGGCACGACCACGTTTCCGTCCAGGAAGTAACACGTCTCCGGGGTGTCACAGCTCCAAGGAAACTCGGAAACCTCCTTGGTCCACACCGACCACCCAAACACCCCCAGTTCGTCCAGTCGATCCCGGCTCGGGTTCTTTTCTACCTTGATCTCGCTCATGGGTACGTCCCTCCCGCTGATGGTATCGATTCTGGCGTTTTCAGGGGCCTTTGTGCAAGAGTGGACACGGGAATATGTAACCAAACGGACAATATGCCGACTCGTGAAATAAAACTGATGGAATCGGGAGCCGTCAAACAACACTGCAAGGAAATTGCGCGTTGCAACCAGCGCGGCGGTCGGATGCTCTCCGTGGTAGACCTGGTCGAGACCGGAACGATGAGTCGCGACATGGCCGCCTACTCGCTGGCCGCAATCGGCGGCGGGGCGTCCTTCATGGTCGGCGCCGTGCCCGGCGGGGCGGGCAAGACCACGGTCATGGGCGCGCTCCTGAACTTCGTTCCGGCTGACGTGCCCTTGCGGCCCGCGGATGGAGAACGCGCCCTCACCCGTGCCGGGCAGACCGAGGGCGGCCGCGCCTGTTATATCTGCCACGAGATCGGCGCCGGTCCCTATTACGCCTACCTGTGGGATGCGCTCCTGCGCCGGTATTTCCGCCTTCCCGCCGCAGGTCACATGCTGGCGACCAACCTGCATGCGGACACCCTGCAACAGGCCCAGGCGCAGATCTGTGACGACAACGGCGTGCCACTCGCGGAGTTCCGGCGAGTGAATCTGTTCTACGGCCTGCGGGTCGGGAACGGCGGGCGCTTTTGCCACCGCCCGCGAACGTATCGAACACCTCATGGACTCGGGTGCGCGAACGATCGAAGACGTGCGCGCGTATCTGATTGCCGCCCTGTAGCATCCGCCTGGTTGCCGCATGTTCAACGTTGAACGCCAGACGAAACAATCCCTATAATTCAGCCGGCAGCAAAGCAGCCACGACGTATGATCCGCCGACACTTCAGCGTTTTTGCCGGCATCGGGCCGGCGCGGGAGCAGGTCATCCGGGCGGCCGGCATCAACCACTGGGACGAATTCTTGGAAGCCGGCCCCGTGCCGGGCCTGTCCGAGCGACTGTACCAATCGCTGCTGCGGCAGATCCGGGAATGGACGACCGCTCTTGACCGGCGGGATGCCGCTTTTTTCGCGGGGTCCGTCCCCAAAGCCGCCCACTGGGCCTTGTTTGACGAATTTGGCGATCACGTTCGTTACCTCGACATCGAAACCACGGGGCTGAGTCCCGGCTGGGACCAGGTGACGGTGGTGGGCATCTTTGACGGGGAACATTATACGGCACTGGTTCAAGGGCAGGGACTGAGCGCACGGGCGATAGAAGACGCCCTTGAAGGCTGTAAGCTGCTCGTCACCTACTTCGGGTCCGTGTTCGATGTCCCGTTCCTGCGTGCCGCCTATGCGGGCATGCCGTGGGACTTCCCGCACTTCGACCTCTGCTTCGCCGGCCGGAAGGTCGGTCTGCGCGGCGGACTGAAAACCATCGAGCGCGCGTTGGGCATCCACAGGGACAGCGGGATCGCCGACATCGACGGGTTCGAGGCCGTCCGGCTGTGGCGCGCACACGAGCGCGGACACCCCACCGCGTTAAAACGCCTGATCGAGTACAACGAAGCCGATACGCGCAACCTGGCCCGTCTCGCGCCGCTTATTTATGAACGTTTGTGTGCGGGAGTCTGAGCCGAGCCATGAAACCCCTCGGCGTGCTGTTGATCATCGCCGGCGCGGTGATCGTGCTGACCGGCGCCGTGCTCCTGCTCGCGCCGCGACTCCCGTGGCTGGGGCATCTGCCGGGCGATATTCATCTGCACGGCAAGCACGGGTCGTTCACGTTCCCGTTGACGACGTGCATCGTAGTCAGCATCGTGCTGACGGTGCTGGTCAATCTGGTGATGCGGGTGTTTAGGGGGTCATATCGCCCATCGCTACAAGCCGGGTTCTCGCCTGCGCTACAGCTATTTGCCAATAACGAACATGACCATTTCTACATGATAGGCATGCCAGCCGGTCCCGATCGGAGTGGCGCCGGCGGGAAGTACTATTCCCTTTCTATTCAGTGCGGCGGCAAGGATACGATGCAACCAACAGGCAGCGTAATATGCGACTCTGGTCTGGCGTGGCGACGATCCCGCGCAGCGTCAGATAGACCATGCGGGTCATGGTCGGGGCCATCACCGAGCCGGGGTGCATGCCGACCGCGACCAGCCTGCGCCGGAGATCCCCGTCACACGGACGCTCGCCCCCGCCCGGATTATAGGATAGCGGCGCGTCAAGGCCGACGGTTACCTCGTCACCTGCCGCCAGACCGGATACGGCATCCCGTATGATTGCATCCGTCGCGCCACTCAGCAGGTCTCTATACGCCAGCGTTGATCCCGCTACGCTGAACACCGCCACGGCCGTGTCCGCCGTATTGCGCGGGCCGGACAGGTCGATTCCAACCACTTTCATGAAGCGAAACGCAACCAATCTTCATCATTACATACAGGAGGAAAGCCGATGAACCGCCTCGCTATCACGCCCTTACCCTTTCGCTTCCCTTCGGCTTCTCCTATACCTATCGAGGGGGCTTACACCTCACAAGTTACGTGCCTTGCCCGGCACACATGGGTAAACGGGGGCTCAGGCCCGACTTGTTGGCCAGTCTCCAATCAGAATTGTGCGGCCATTCCCGCCATGAATAGGCCGAGCTGAATCACGATGCCGATGTATCCAACAACGACAGCGGCGATCGCATTGTTTTCGCCGTCTGTTTCGTTCGGGTGTTTCTTCACGTACGCCAGAGCCTGATGTCCCATGACAACGCCAATGATTGCCAGGAAGGGTATGATACAACCGATGGCGCTGAAGGTAATTGCCGTTTGCGCCTTGGATGCGTTCGGGGTGCGAGGCTTCGTCGCGGCGGGCGGACGCACAGTGGAGGTCGTGGGCTTCGGCAGGCTGGGAATGACGTTGCGAATGTCGAACACCTTCTGACAGCCTGGGCAGCTGCGGTTCCAGTTCGGGTATTTCTGACCCGCGAGGTCTGCAAGCGTTCCCTTTGTGAGTTGGAGGTTCTTATTGCACTCAGGGCATTTGAACAACACCTTTTCGTTACGTTCGGCATCCAAGGCTGAACGCTTTTGCTGGTCTCGCTCTTGCGTCAGTTGCGCTGCGCGGTAGCGAATATACAAGGCCTCTGCCTTACGTTCATCGCCAAGTGACTCGCTCAGGGCCTTCGCCCAAAGTCCCGTCCGCCGCGAGTTGCTTTTGACTTCCGCCATCGCCATCGCGAACAGATCTTCCTCCGTCTTGTTGGCCAAGGGCCATGGGTCGCCTGGAGGCGGAGGGGGTGGGCTCTCATGGGATGTGTCGTTCGGCATGTGGTAACTCCTTCCTATACCTGTAACTTGTGGCCTCAGACCGGATTATATCTTCATCGCGTTACGGATGGCCTCTTGACCCGCCCCTCAAAATAAACGTCCGCCTGCGTCCGCCCACGTCCGTCAGAACCCCCGTTTCGTCGGTAAGGGATTATCTTCGTGGGTATCCGACTCTGCGCACCGGCACAGGGTACCGCCAGGCCCCAACAGCCCCGTCCGTCCCGCGTAGCAGACGCCGCGGGCGGGGCTCGACTTCGCCAGTCACGCTTGTCATGTCCAACGGGACCAAGGCGGCTCCTTTACCTGGCGAGGGGACTCTCACCCCGCAAGCTACGTGTCATGCCAGGCACACACGTCGCACCTCACTTTCGGCGCCATAGCAACGTAAAGTGCAGGTGCTGGTTCGACGGTTTCCTATCCTTTCAACACTATCAGGACAAAGGGCAGAAACTGCAGAACCAATACGATCAGCCCGTTGATTTTGGCCACCGGCTTTGGATGCATGATGAGCCTGATACAAAAAATGGTGCCTGCCATGATCAGGCCCCACGGGTTGATGATCGGGAGCGGCAAGATGAATTGGCAGCCAAACAGAATCCACACGGCGGCGATGATCGGAACAGGAGAGGCATCTGCCTTCGTCTTGGTTTGCCCCGTGAGTTGTTGCATCCGCAGAGACTGCTTCTTGGGCTTCTGGGCCTCGTTCGGCTGAGACTGCACTTCTTTGTTCATCGTTATTCTCCTCGTTCTTCTTCGTCGAACGCATCAGACGCTTCGGAAGCCGCGCTCGGCGGCGCGGTTTCCGAAGTCGCTTCTGCATGCAGTTGTTGGCCCTGCATGCCCCTTCCTATGTCACTGCTCGACTTGTGGGTGCTTCTCAAGGATCCGCTCGATGCCCTCAATCAGTCGGCTGATGTCATGCCGGAAATCAGGATCTGGCCTGACAGCAAGGCCATGGTAGTAGGCCAAGCGAGCAATACTGGTGGGGAGGTCTTGCTCGCCGGGCATTGTCGCCCCCTGGACGAGAACAGGAATGACAGGCACGCCTAGCTTGAGCGCGGATTCGATCTCAATCCTCACGAAGTCACGGTCCTGACCGAGACGTTCGGCACCCTCGCAGGACAACCATTTCGTCCCGATTGCGACAACGACCACGGCGAAACGCGCCATGCTTTCGCTGAGGTAATGTCGAAAATCTTGACCCAAAGGGATAGAGTCCACGTCCTTGAACACGGCATCCCTGCCGAATCTCTCCACGAGTCTGTCGTATATCCTGCCCACCACATCTGCGCTGTCGTTTCTGCGGTAGCAGATGAATACGGCACCCGTGTGACGCGTCGCGCCGGACTTGCGCATGGGCAGGACGCTTGGCGCTGCCTTGAACAGCAGGTCCCAAGTCTGCGGTCCGACCACTCCGTCAACAGGCAGGCCATGTCGACTCTGCAGCTTGCGGACAGCCGCAAGTGTCAGCGGCCCGAAAATGCCATCGATCGGACCCGGATCGAGTCCCATCTCGGCAAGCCGCCGCTGTATCAGTTCAATCTGATTGCCAGATTGCCCGCGTCGATATAGTGCGTTCATCTGCCTGTCCGCTTCATGGCCAACGTTGCCGTTCTCGCGCGGCTGTAAGCCGTCGCGAGCAACGGTTTGTTCGGCCCTTTCCTACTTCCTCGTCTCCAAGGTCGCGACTGCTCGCTCAACGTACTGGGTCGCCCGTTCCCAGTCCGACGCCGGCGCGTCGTCCCAGAACTGCCCGTAGAGCTCTAACAGGGGGTCCAATGCCGGATGCGCAATCCTGTGGGCAGCCGTCATGGCGAGCTCAAGGGGGTCGCGCATTCGATCCAGGTCCTTTAGGCGAACCCACAATTGAACGCTTCGGATCAGTTCCGGCACGGCTTCGGCGAATGCCTCGGCGTTGTAGTACACAATCCCGACGTTTGCCAGCGACAGCGCTGCATTTAGTAGGTCATCGAAGCAAAGATAGAGGCTAACTTGGAGGCGGAAGCACGTGATGGCATCGGCCGGACGTTTCTGGTCTATGAGGAACCTCCCCAATTCGTTCAGCTGCGCGTTGAGCCGCTGAACCTGATTGCCCTTTCCATTGAGAGATCGCAGTCGTCGGTCAACGTTGGGCTCCTCCCTGATTGCGGCTAGCTCAAGCACGTAGGTGGTTGCCTGCGCCGGATGTTTAAGCGCGATGCAACGAAGGATTACGGTAACCAGGAGTTTGACCATGTCTTCCGGGGCCTTACGCTCGACGCAGAGAGCCCGATGCGCGGCAAAGACCCGGCCACACTCGGCCCATCGCTTCTGCTCCACAAAGACTAACATCATGTTCGATCGTGCAGTCTCGGTCGGGCCGTTCTTTCTGCTCACGAGGCCCACTACCTCCTCTCGCTCACAAAGGCGTATGACTTGGGCGAAGTCCTGCTTCGCGTAGCTCTCGTGCGCTTCGTCCTCAAGCCTCTGAACAGTCCTATTCACCACCTCATCAAGTTCGAAGAACTTGTTGGTGTCGAGCCATTGTTCACCGCACAGCGCCGACCGTGCATAACGATCGACCGCCTCTCTATCCATCTTCCACGCGATCTCCAACAGGGCGGCATCCCCGTAGAGTTCCTCTAGCAGAGCATCCTTGTCTGTGTCGGTTCCACGGCTGAGATGATAGTAGTAATCCGTGGCCTTCCGGTCATCCAAGGGCATCTTCTTCAAGAGGCGCGCTAACGTGGAGTGACGTTGCTGGGCGCTCCGCAAACCTCCTGACAGAGGGTGCGTTTGAAACTCTATCCCGAGAGCTTTCTGCTGAAGCTTGAACACAAAGCGACCGAGCGTCGTCTCGTGTTCCTCGGGGTCCAAGATGGAACGTATAGCCTCGCAAAGCGATTCGTAACGTACGAGGTATCGGTTTTCTCTCATGTGCAAGTACGGCCTCATGCGTCTGAGAATCTGTGCAACGCGACCATCGTCTGTGCGAACGCCTGCGAGTTCACATATTTCGGCCGCATGCAGCCCGGAACGGCTTATGGACAGAAAGCCGAGCACACGGCCCAAGATCGGGTCTTCGCGCTCGGCGTAGAGGTCGGTTAGGAAATGGATGAAGACGCTTGAGAGCGCAATAGCCATGCATTCACTCGGGACCTCTTCTGGGTTAGGCATGGACTCGATGAAATGCTCAAGATTGGCGAAGGAGCCGAATGTCCGCAACTCCTCGAGAACGACGGTCATGAACAAGGGATTGCCGGCATAGGCAAACGAGGAAAGGCGGCGTCTCTGATCGGCATCTAGGGTTTTGGCGTAAAGACTAGACAGTCTGTCCATAAGCTGGCCGATCTCGAGACGCGATAGGGGGGGCAGGACCACTCGGGGATGGCCAAGGCGTGCCGCCACCTCTGCCGCGTCTATTGACTTAAGTACCGGCTCGCGATTGTCCAACAGGATCCGCACCCCGTCCGAATCCTGAGTCAGCGGATGAACGACTCCTGCACTGCAGACCAGTCTGACCCGGGGTGGCAGTGGGTTCGGTATCCACTCGAGCCCGCAGGCGTGGTCGGCTTGATCCATTTCGTCTAGGCCATCGAGAAGGAGGAAGACGTCGCGATCGCTTGCTAAGGAGCCCAGGTTGGTAGCGAAGGCAGCAGCCTCTTCAGCCATGCCGAGGACGTGGGTGTGGACATTCTGCTCCGCTTCTCGTAATACATGGTTGAAGCGTCCCAATGCGTTCGCCAAGGAGAACGATTCTCCCGTTGCACCGACGAAATGCCCGGCACTTGTTCCGTGAGGCCAGCGCTCGCGACAGAGACGGTCGATGGTACCCATGATAGCCGTTTTCCCCATCCCCCCTTCGCCAGAGAGAATTAGGGGATGCCCGTCGGGCGCCACCAGATAGTCGGACACTTGCCTCAGACAGTCATGCCTCCCGACAAAGTCCCGGCAAGCAAGAGCCGCATACAGATCATGCGATACAGTAGCGTGCTCAAACAGGTCAGTCGTACTACCGTTGCGCGTGTTGATCGGCCCAACGAGGTCCAACCGCTCCGATATTGCGCCGAACAAGTCCTCTTGAACTCGATCCATAAGTTCGCCAAGGCCGCATAGGGCGCCATTCTCAAGCCAGAATGAGTCACGGGCGCCCGGATCCCAAGTGGCGGGATAGCCGTCAAACACCGGCACGCCACTTTGCCGTATGCGATCCTTGAGTGCCTTCTGTTTTTGCCGACGCGTGGGATCGGTTTCGAGATAGCGCGCTTCGCGGATGTCGCACGGGATCTTGTCCAGAGCTGCGGGGTCGCGGAAGTAGAAGAGCGATTGGCGACTACGCCCGGCAGATGCCAGATGCTGGAAGTAACGGAACTCTAGGTCAGTGATGGAACAACCAGTGAGATCGGCCAACCATGGGTGTCGTTTGAGGAGATAGGAGTCATGATCGGCGACGACGCTGCCGTATACCTCTCCAAGTGGCAGCGGGCGCTCAAAACCAGCAGTGAAAGGGCACTTCAAAACCGTCAGTCAACTCAGGGAGTTTAGCCGTGTAGCATGTCCT
>JAFGJQ010000366.1 GCA_016929015.1 Phycisphaerae bacterium
CCCTGGCAGGCGCGGCGGGACTGGACCCGCTGGGCGCGCTGATTCTATGCCATCCACCTCGGGCGGACCGGGTGATCGTAGGGGGCAGGACGGTCGTGCAGGACGGGCACCTGGCGGCGGCGGACGAGGCCGCACTTGCTCGAGACCTGAATGAGCGTGCTCAGCGGCTTGTATCGACGTGAGATCGTCGCGGGCGTGCAGGCGGGGCCGCGCGGCTGTTGCGCACGGCCGAGGGTGCGTCAGGGAAAGGCCGCCTCAAACAACGTAGTCATGATGGCCGGTCTGGGGGGCGGGGAATCCACAAGCGTGTTCCGGTAGATGAAGCTGATGTCTTCTTCTCCGAAAAGGCGGGCTCGCAGATCGCGTCGCTGCTCGAGGGAATAGGGGCCCTGGAGCTTGTCGTTGGGCAGGCGGTTTCCATCTCGGTCGAAGGCGATCACCACCACGGGCAGGAAGGGGTTCTGGCGGTTGTAGCGGACGACCACGGCCTGGCGACCGTCGGTGAGGGTCAGCTTGGCGCCGATGGGGAACGGCTGAATGAGCCGGGCGAAGACCTTCATGAGGACCGGGTCGTAGTACTGGCGGTACGGCCCGACGGTCATTTCCCAGAGCACCTGGGCGGGCGATTTCGCACTGGGGTAGACGTGGCGGGCGGTGGCGGCATCGTACGCGTCGGCGATTCGGACGATTCGGGTGAAGATGTGGAGCTTGTTGCCGGGCAGGCCGTCGGGGTAGCCCGTGCCGTCGAAGTTCTCGTGGTGGGTCTTGATGATCATCTTGCCGAGGGGGGAGAACTCATCGGGGAGCATGTCGGCGCCCGCGTTGGGATGATCGAAGACGGCCCGCCATTCAGCGCCGGTCAGGGGCCGATCGGCCTGGTAGAGGGCTTCGAGGGGCAACATGCCGATGTCGATGAACATGGCCCCGAGGCCCAGCGGTGTGAGGCTGATGGCGAAATCGGGGCGCAGGGCTTTGGCGATGGTTTGGCGGTCGCGTTCGGTCGCCACGTACTCCCGAACGGCCGATCCCAGCAACATGCTGAGGTAGAACACGTTGCCGGGATGCTCGGCAAGGTAGGATTGCGTATCCAGGCACGAGTTCAGCAAGGCGGCGGTCGGCCGGTTGCCCTTGATGTACTCGACGACCTGGCCGACGGAGGCGTGCAGGGCGCCGACGTTGAGTTCGCGCAGGGAGGCTCGGGCGGCAAACCGTTCTCGGACGTGTGTCATGGCTCGTACGATGGTGCCGGTGGCGTGGTTGGCAACCTCACGGTCGTGCGAGTCGTCCTCAAACTCCAGGACATCGTCCAGGATGGGTTCTCCCACGCGAACACTGAGCCGGGCGTACTTGGTGCGCAGAAGGTCCACGTCATCCTGGGTGAGCTCGCGACCGGCGTGCAGAAGGACGCGTCCGCGCAACATGAGTGCGTCGAACAGCTTCATTCCGGGCTGCAGCTCAGAGCATCGTAGTGACACCGGCATAGGGATTCGGCCCCCGCTCTCGTCGGAGTTCTCCACATGCTTATCGGTGCGGTCATGCCCTCGCTTTACCGGGGCGCCGGGCGGCTTCGGGCCGCACCTTGGCGTCCGCCTCGTCCGGGGACTCTTATCGGGCGCAAAGGGAGACGAACCGCGCGACGGACGCAGGCCGGGGCGTCAAGGGTGACTTTTCGGACAGGGATGGCATCATTGCATAATGCCCGCGTGGGGCATTGGCATCTTTGGGGGATTCTGGTAGAACGCCGCCTTCAATTGCGACCTGTGGTCGGACCCGGGTGCTCGGGGACGACCGGCGGATAGTCAGAAAGGATGTTGCGCGATGACACGAATTCAGGATTCGGCGGTGGCTCGGGGTGCGAACGGCGGGCCGGCCGGCCCGGCGGACTTTTTCAAGTTCGCCGAAGCGGTGGGGGCGGAGATCGTGGACCTGAAGTTCTGCGACCTGCTCGGTACGTGGCAGCATTGCTCGTATGCGCTTGACGAATGGAATGAGTCCACGTTTGTCGAAGGCGTGGGCTTTGACGGTTCGAGCATCCGCGGTTGGCAGGACATTCACCTGTCGGACATGGTGGCGATTCCGGATGCGGCCACGACGACCGTGGATCCCTTCTTCGAGAAGCCGACGGTCAGCGTGATTGCGGATGTGCGGGACCCGGTCTCGAAGGAGATGTACGACCGCGATCCTCGCTATGTCGCTCGAATGGCGGAGAACTACCTGCGCTCGACGGGCATCGCGGACACGTGCTACATCGGGCCGGAGCCGGAGTTCTTCATTTTTGACGAGGTGCGGTTCGAGCAGAACCAGCACCGCGGCATGTACGAAATCGACTCGGTGGAAGGCGCGTGGAACAGCGCCCGGTTCGAGGAGCCGAACCTGGGATACAAGCCCAGTTACAAGGGCGGTTACTTCCCGGTGTCGCCGACGGACACGTACGGCGACCTGCGCACGAAAATGGTCTATGAGATGAAGCGGATCGGCATCCGGGTGGAGGCCCATCATCACGAGGTGGCGACCGGCGGACAGTGCGAGATCGACATGCGCTACGCCCCGTTGACGAATATGGGGGACCAGTTCCTCTGGTTCAAGTACATCATCAAGAACGTGGCCATGCGGGCCGGCAAAACGGTTACCTTCATGGCCAAGCCGATTTTCGAGGACAACGGCAGCGGGATGCACTCGCACTTCTCCCTGTGGAAGGGAGATGAGCCGTTGTTTGCGGGCAACGGATACGCAGGACTGTCCGACCTGGCCCTCTACGCGATAGGGGGCATCCTCAAGCACGCACCGGCCATCATCGCCTTCACAAACCCCACCACCAACTCGTTTCGCCGACTGGTGCCGGGGTTTGAGGCGCCGGTGAACCTGGCCTATTCGTCGCGGAATCGGTCGGCGGCCATCCGCATTCCCATGTACTCCGATAGTCCCAAGGCCAAACGTCTCGAATTCCGCTGCCCGGATTCGACGTGCAACGGATATCTTGCCTGGAGCGCCATGCTGATGGCGGCCATCGACGGTATCCAGAACCGGATGGACCCGGGCAAGCCGCTCGACCGGAACATCTACGAGATGACGCCGGAAGACCTCAAGAGCGTGCCTTCGACGCCGAGCCGGCTGTCCGAGGCGCTGCGCGCCCTGGAGGCGGATTGCGAATTCCTCCTCAGGGGCGGCGTCTTCTCCGAAGGACTGATCTCCGCCTGGACAAAGTACAAACGCGAGAATGAAATTATCCCGTTGCGGACCCGGCCTCACCCGTACGAGTTCTTCCTCTACTACGATTGCTGATTGGGCGCCGGCAATTCGTGCCGCACTCACGGCCCTCCGATCCCCTTCCCGGGGTTCGGAGGGCCGTGCCGTGCCCGCACCGGGGAGCGACAGACACGCCGTCAAACGCCGCCGAAGAGGGCCTGGAACGATGCGAAGTCATCCAGGTCCACGTCGAGGTCGTCGTCGAAGTCAAACACCGCGCGGCACGTCGCCTCATCCGTGCCGGAGGGCGCCGGCGCCACGCCGGGCCCGGCAGCACAGTCGGCGAAGGCCACGAAGTCGTCCAGGTCGATCGTGCAGTCTCGGTCGAAATCAGCCCGGGCCGTGCCGTCCCAGCCGGACAGCCGTGCGAGCATCCACCAGAAGGCGCGGCCCTTCAGGCTGCAATTGAGGCAGCGGGAGTGCGCGCATGTGGTACCGCAATCCACGCACATCTCGCTTCCGGGGTTTGCGGCGCACCACTCGTCGGCCCAGTTGTGCGTGCCGCCGCTGGAATAATTGCAGGAATCGGTCGCGTTGAGATGAAGAAAGGCGTTTCCGCTGGGGTCGTAGCTTTCGATGTCCGCGAAGTCAAAGAGAACACCTCCGGTGCTGAGAACGTGGTTGCGGATCTGGTTGTTCCGCTGGTTGAGGTTGCCGTTCGCTCCCGTGCCGTTCAGGTGGCCGGTCATGTAGAGGAAAGTGACGTTTGGGTAATCCGCAACCAGGCCGCTCATCAGATCCAGGTAAGTCTGCATGTTCTCCGGCGTGGTGTCGGCCTGTCCGCACCAGGACCAGATGACGAGATTGCGGTTGCTGAGGTCGGGATCGTTCAGCATGGTGCGGGTGGCGGATTCCCACGAAGTCCGGTCCGGGTTGCCCAGATCGCTGGCTCCCTCGAACCGTCCGTTCCAGAAGGACAGGGTGCCGGCCGGGGCCGGGTCATTTCCGGTTCCGTGGCGGTAGTAATAGTAGTCATCGCAGAAGTCGTACAGGCAGCTTCCGCAGGCATAGCCGTTGCACGAGGGGCAGGAACTGCCGGTCGCGCCGTTGTCGGGATTGAGGAAATTCATGCCCGAGACGATCTGACTGCCGTGGGATGTGTGGCCGTACGTGACACGCCACTGGCCTTGGCGGCCTCGATCCAGCATGGGGGGATCTGCGAGACGTCCGTACAGGTGTGGTCGATGACGAGGGCCTGCTGGGCCTGGGCCGCGTTGACGTGAAGCAGTCCGACCAGGCACAGCGCAAGAAGAACATCGCCGGCGTGAGCATAGACCTTCCGTGGTGTTTTCATGGGTTTGCTTCCTCCTCCTGAACGCCTCTCCCGCGTGTCACCCGGCCAACGTGGCCGTCGCAGCGGGGGGAACGCTTGTGAAAACAGCATATCCGATGCGGGAGCGCGAATGCAACGTGCGGTGGAAGGTGAGGTTGCGGACCGTCCTATCGCCGCGCTTCGGTCACGCGTGCGCTGAGGGCAACCCCGTCGCCGATGGGCAGCCACACGGTTTGCAGCTCCGGCCGGGCCTGGAGGGCTTCGTTGTACAGGCTGAGGGCGTACTGGTATCGCCGGGCGTCCGGCGGCAGGTCCATGACGGGGAAAAGAACGTCGTCCGTAATCAACATGCCGTGCGGCTCGAGCAGCTCCACGAGGCGCGGCAGCATCCGGAGATAGTCGTCCTTCCCGCCGTCCTGGAGGATGAGGCCGAAGGGGCCGGAAAGATCCTCGAGAACTTGGTTCGCGTCGTCGACGATCACTTCCACCACGTCGGCCAGGCCGGCTTCCTCCAGGTTTCGCCGTGCGGCCTCCGCAAGGCGGGGTTCGATCTCGATGGTGACCAGGCGTCCGCCCACTTTCGCGAGGGCCTTGCCCATCACCAGGGCGGAGTACCCGGCGGACGTGCCGATCTCCAGCACGCGCTGGGGTCGCTGGGCGAGAATCAGGACCGCCACAAGCTGGGCCACGTCCGGTCCGATGGACGGGCCGGCGGGCACATCCGGAGGCAGCTTACCCTCGGGCTGCAGTTGCCGCACCGACTCCGGCAGCAGGAGTTCTATGTAGTCGCGGGCGTTCTTCCAGTCGTAGGTCGGTTGGTTGACCATCAGGCGGCCTCCGCTATCGTTCTCGGGACGACGGAAGGCATGGTACCGATCCGCGTGGTCTGCGGCAAACCGCGCTTTTCCCGGAGAACGGGCAGCGGAAGCGGGTTCTCGCGCGGCTGGGCGGGTGTGCTTGTGAATGTTCACGGATTTCGGGTACCCTACGGATCGGGTCGGGAAGGAACGAATGGGACCGAGGCCATCTCTTTCGGACGGAGGCGGACATGCCTGTTGATTTCCAGGCGATTGACTCCATCGTGAATGCGGCGTGGGAGCAGAAGCGTACGTCGTTGTACGAGCACGAGGTGTACGAAATCATCCGCGCGTCGGGGGCCGTGCGCGTGCCGCGTACGGTCTTTCGCGCCGCAGGACACGCTTTCACACCGGAGGACCTGGAGCGGCTGCCGGGTGAGCGGATCGTGCTGAAAATCGTCTCGCCGGACCTGGCCCACAAAAGCGACGTGGGCGGGGTGCAGTTCGTCCCGCGAGAGCTCGAGACGGTCAACCGCGTGCGTGCGGAGTTCACGGGCATTGCGCGGCAGCAGGGGGCCGTGCTGGCGGGCGTGGTGGCGTGCGAATACCTGGAGCACGGCCGGGCCAGTCTGGGTAACGAACTCTTCGTGGGAATTCGGGCCTCCCGCGAGTTCGGCCCCATCATCGCGGCCGGGCTGGGCGGCGTTCACACAGAGTACCTCGCGTCAGTCATGCAGAAGGGCAAGGCCATTGCGACCGCCCTGACGGAGCAGACCAGCGGACGGCACATGTTCGAGCTGTTCCGGAACACGATGGCCTATGACATTCTCTCCGGCCGGGCGCGCGGGTACCGCCGGCTCGTGCCGGACGAATCGCTCATTGAGTGCTTCGACGCATTCATCGCGGTGGCCCATCGCTTCTGCGACAACAGCCGCAAGCACCAGCCTCTCATCGCGGAACTGGAGGTGAACCCCTTTGCCCTGGTCGACGGCTTCATGGTGCCGCTGGACGGGCTCTGTATGCTCATGCACGCCCGGGAGGAAGATCCGCCCCGGCCCATTTCCAAGATTGGCCGGCTGCTCCATCCGGAGTCCATGGCGGTGATCGGCGTGTCTACCAAGGGAATGAACATGGGCCGGGTCATCCTGCGCAACGTGCTGGAGTGCCGCTTTGACCCCGCTCACCTGTACGTGGTGAAACCGGGATCGGCCGAGGTAGACGGCGTACAGTGCGTGCCCAGCGTCTCCGCGTTGCCGGAGCCGGTAGATCTGCTCGTCGTGGCTGTCGGAGCGGGGCAGGTGCCCGCCGTTGCCGACGAGGTGATTGATTCCGGGAAGGCGGAGACGGTGATTCTGATCCCGGGCGGCATGGGCGAGACGGTCGAGGGAAGGGAGCCCGAGCAACGGCTCCGCCGCCGCATTGCGGACGCGCGGCGCAGCCGACCGGACGGCGGCCCCGTCTTTCTGGGCGGCAATTGCCTCGGCATCCAGTCCCGACCCGGCAAGTACGACACCATGTTCATCCCCCAAAGCAAGCTGGCGAAACGGTGGGAGAGCTCCGGGCGACGGACCGCGGTGGTTTCGCAAAGCGGCGCCTACGTCATTACGCGAATGAGCAACCTGGAGACATTGGATCCGGACTACGCCATCTCGATTGGCAACCAGGTGGACCTCACCATGTCCGACATGGTGCGCTATCTGGAGGAATTTACGGATACGGCCGTGTTCGGCGTGTACGTGGAAGGGTTTCGCGATCTGGACGGGCTCGAATTGTCGCGGGCGGTGGCCCGGGCGGTTGCCGCCGGCAAGGATGTCGTGTTCTACAAGGCGGGCCGGACGGAAGCCGGCCGGGCGGCGACCGCGGGGCATACGGCCTCCATCGCCGGCGACTACAACGTGTGCGAGGCGGCCCTGATGGCTTCCGGTGCGCTGGTGGCGGATACCTTCAAGGAGTTCGAATCCCTGGTGCAACTGGCCGCGATGCTGCACGGGCGGCAGTTCGGCGGACGGCGTTTGGGAGCGGTCAGCAACGCGGGGTACGAAGTGGTGGGCATGGCGGACGCCACCATGGGGCGCAGTTACCGGGTGGAATTCCCGGTGCTGTCCGAGCCGTGGACGGATCGGCTGAGGGAAATCCTCGCTCGGCACGGGCTGGACGCGCTGGTGAACCTGCAGAACCCGATCGACCTGACCCCCATGGCGCCGGATGCCGCCCACGAGGAAGTGGTTCGTCTGCTGTTGGACTGTCCTGAGATCGACGCAGTCGTTGCCAGTTTCGTCCCCCTGACCCCGACCATGAAAACCACGCCGGACGAGATTGCGGATCAGTCCTCCCTGGCCCACCGGCTTCCGCAAATCTTCGCCGAAACAAGGAAGCCGCTGGTCGTGGCGATTGATTCCGGCCCGCTCTACGATCCGTTGGCGCACGCGATCCGCGAGGGCGGCGTGCCGGTCTTTCGCTCGGCCGACCTGGCCGTTCAGTCTCTGGGCCCGTACATCTGCCACAAAACCCAGCCTGCGGTCGGCGGGGGTTGAATTGCTGAACTGAGCCGGCCTCCAACGCGTTGCCGCGCGGTTGGCCTGCCAGGACAAACCTGGACAAACGACAAGATCGGACGACTTCCAACGCATGCGGACATGTGGTGGGATGTCGGCGTCTGTTGGCGGCTGTCTCCTATTGTCCGATAAGCGTGCATAATTCCAGCCCGCCCGTTGTTCCGGATCCGCCGCTTTGATACAGTAAGGCTTGTGTTGGGATGGCACCAGGTTGGCGTTAAGGATGGGGCAGACCCCGCGCACGACAACTCAGGGCCGCCGGGATGCGTGAGGACGCACCGTTGGTGTCGCGCCCCCGGTGGGTCCAGGTCACTCCAACGAGGCTGCATACGAATCGGATCCAATCAGCTTCGGGCGGTCGGTTGCCCGGCCTTCTGGCCGGAGCGTCTGTTCAACGCCCATGGGAGCGCCCACGGCCGCCGATCCCGCTTGGGTGCGCTGGATTGAATAGGAGGTACAACGTCGTGACGAAGAGGCGTTCGGAATGGAGTTCTGGGAAGGCTGCGCGGCTGGCGATGGGCTTGGCGGCGGTGTTGCTTCTGTCGTGGGGACCTGCCGCTGTCTGGGCGGCCTCGGCCGAGCCGGTGGATCTTCGCGTGATCGAGGACACGGGCAGCCGGATCGTGCTGTCCTATCAGTTCGGCGATTTCAAGGAGGTCCCGGTCACCATCGATGGGCAGAGCTTCGTGGAATTGAGCCTGGGGCGTGAATCGCCCCTGAAACAGGTCGGCGAGCCGGCGCTGCCTCACGTCTGCCGCAGCGTGTTGATTCCGGACGATGCGGACATGGCGGTTCGCGTGGTCGAGTCGCGATACTACGACGTTCCGGAAGTGTCCGTCGCCCCCTCCAAGGGATTCGTGCTGCGCAGCGTGAACCCGGACGACGTGCCGTATACGTTTGGTGATGTCTATTCGGTGGATGGCTTCTATCCGGGCACGCTGGCGAGCCTTCGCACGCCGCACATTCTGCGTGATTGCCGTGGGGTGGTGGCGGAGGTGTTCCCGTTCCAGTGGAATCCGGTCACGCGCATGCTGCGTGTGTACACGGAGATGACGATCGAGGTGTATCAGACGGGGCCGGGGAGCGTGAACGTGCTGAACCGCGTTCCGGGGCGAAGCCCGAGCCCGTCCTTCCAGCAGGTGTATCCGCATCACTTCGTGAACTACCGGCAGGCCGACCGCTACGCGCCACTGGACGAGGAGGGCGACATGCTCATCATCGTCTACGACGCCTGGGCGGCGAATGTGCAGCCGCTGGCCGACCACAAGACCTCGGTCGGGATCAACGCAACGGTCGTGCCGGTCTCCACGATCGGCAACAACGCGACGTCCATCAAGAACTACATCCAGAACGTGTACAACACAACTAACCTGGCGTTCGTGCTACTGGTGGGTGACTCTGCGCAGGTGGCCACGCCCAGCTCCGGCGGCGGAGGGGCGGACCCGACGTATGCGAAAGTGGCCGGCTCGGACGACTATCCGGACATTCTTGTCGGACGGTTCTCAGCGGAGACGGCCGCCCACGTGGATACGCAGGTGCTGCGGACGATCCAGCACGAAACGTTGCCCGCCACCACGCAGGACTGGTACTGGCGGGCCGTCGGTATCGCTTCGGACGAAGGCGGATCCGGGCAGGGCGATGACGATGAATCTGACATCCAGCACATGAACAACATCCGCACTGAGCTGCTGGGCTACGACTACACGCTGGTGAACCAGATTTACGATCCCAGTGCGTCTGCGTCGGCGGTCTCGACGGCGCTGAACGCCGGCCGAGGCCTGGTGAACTACACCGGCCACGGCAGCACGACCTCGTGGTCGACCACGGGCTTCTCCACCACGCACGTCAATGCGTTGACCAACGTCGGAATGCTGCCGTTCATCTGCAGCGTGGCGTGTGTGAACGGCAACTTCACGGGGTACACGTGTTTCGCGGAGGCCTGGTTGCGGGCGACCAGCGGCGGTCAGCCCAGCGGGGCCGCGGCCGTGTACATGTCGTCGATCGACCAGTCGTGGGCCCCGCCCATGGAGGCCCAGGACGAGTTCAACCACGTGCTGGCGACGGAGCAGTACGTGACCTTCGGCGGGCTGTGTTTCGCCGGGTCGTGCTCCATGATCGACAAGTACGATTCGGGCGGCGTCTCCATGTTCAACACCTGGCATATCTTTGGTGACCCTTCCTTGCGCGTGGTGGGGACCGTGGCTCCGCCTGGCGGACTGGGCGTTTCGCCGGGCTTGGACCTGGAAACGCAGGGAGATGAGGGCGGCCCGTTCACGCCTGACAGTATCACGTACACGCTGCAGAACCACAATGCGACGCCCCTCATCTATTCGGTGTCGGCCAACGCGGACTGGATTGATCTGACGAATGCGACAGGCACGTTGCCCGGCCTGGGAAGCACGACGGTGACGGTCTCCGTCAATGCTGCGGCCAACGGGCTGAGTACCGGCAAGTACAGCGACACGGTGAGTTTCGTGAACCTGAGCGACGGAGTCGGAAACACCACGCGGGCCGTGAAACTCAGCGTGGGCGTGCCCCGTCCAATCTACACTTACAACATGGACACGAACCCCGGCTGGACCAACCAAGGCCAATGGGCGTGGGGCTTGCCAACGGGCGGCGGGGGCGAGTACGGGAACCCCGACCCCACCAGCGGCCATACGGGCGCCCGCGTGTGCGGCTACAACCTGAGCGGTGACTACGCCAATTACCTGTCGGAGACGCACCTGACCACGACGGCCATCGATTGCAGCAGGCTCTCCGAAGTCGGCCTGAAGTTCTGGCGATGGCTGGGCGTGGAGCGCAGCACATACGACCACGCCTACGTGCGCGTCAGCACGAACGGAACGACGTGGACGACGATCTGGGAAAACCCGGACACGGCCACAGAAGACGACTCGTGGGTGCTGCAGGAATTTGATCTCTCCGCGATCGCCGACAATCAGCCGACGGTTTACGTGCGATGGACGATGGGTTCCACGGACGGTGGGTGGAGGTATTGCGGCTGGAACATCGACGACGTGGAGATATGGGGCTTGCCGAGAGTGGGCAACGGCGACGCGGACGACGACGGGGATGTGGACCTGGCGGACTTCGGCAGGTTGCAGGCATGCACCGGCATGGCGCTGCTGACCACGGAATGCGAGAACCTGGACATGGACGGCGACGGAGTGGTTACTTCCGCCGACTTGCCTGCGTTTGTCGCGAAGCTGGAGCTGAGCGCTCCGCGGTAGGGCCCGAAGAAGTTGGTTTGCCGGCACCATGCCGTGCACCGCGCATGCGATGGTGCCTCGTCCGATAATCGTCTCGGAAGGCCGCGGTTTCGTTGCGACGGATGGGCGATCGTGATACAGTGAATGTTGCGTGGGATGGCTTGGTGGTGTCATCCGATGGAGGGGCGCTTCCCCGAGTCAGAGTGCCGGACCGGAAGACGCCAGGAACACCTGGACGCCGCGCGTGCGCGCCCTCTCAAGTCTCAGATCATGCGGGCGTATGCCGGGCGCTACCGGGCATCCCACCGCGTCCGGGCGGACGCGGGAAGCCTCATCTCGTCGTCCGGCAGCAGATGCAGGAACACGCGGGCGTTTCAGAGCAGGGTGAACCACCGGCGGGTTTCCGTGGCGGGTGGCGGTGTTCGTCAATGAAAACAAGGAGGAATGACGTGACTCCGTGGAGCGTAATGGAATCTTCATCGCGACGGACGGTGCGGTGGATGAGGACGGGCCTGCTGGCCCTCATGGTGGTCGCGGCGGCGCTTCCCGCCTTTGCGGCCCCGGCGCCCCTCGTGCAGGTGTCGGTAAGGGAGAACACCGGCGATCGCATCGTGCTTGACTACACTCTGGGGCAGCATCTGGAAACCCCGGCGCCCATCGAAGGAGACAAATGGGTGCATCTGTTCCTGCCGGGCGAGCCTCTGACCCTGGTGGCGGGGGAGCCTGCGCTTCCGCGCGTCTGCCGCAGTGTCGTCATTCCCGATGAGGCGAAGGTGGAGGTGCGGGTGCTGGCGGCCGACTTCGAGGACGTGGCGGACGTGGCGGTGGCGCCGTCGAAGGGAAACCTGTTGCGAACGGTCAATCCCGCGGATGTGCCGTACGAGTTCGGTTCCGTATACAAGCAGGACGCGTTCTGTCCCGGGCCGCTCGCCACACTGCGGGAGCCGTACATTCTGCGCGATCTGCGAGCGGTGACGGTGGAGCTGAACCCGTTCCAGTACAACCCCGTCACACGCACGCTGCGGATCTATCGCCGTGTGTCGGTGGAACTGGTTCGCACGGGCGTGGACATCAGGAACGTGCCGGACCGGAGTGTGCGGTCCATCCGGCCCAGCCGGGCGTTCGAGAGCGTGTATCGCAACCAGTTCGTGAACTACTCGAGGGGCCTGCGATACGCACCCATGGACGAAGAAGGCGACATGCTCATCATCTGTCATGATGCCTGGCTGACCAACGTGCAGCCGCTCGCGGTCCACAAAATCGCTCGCGGGATCAACACGACGGTCGTGGGCGTGTCCACCATCGGCAACAACAGCACGTCGATCAAGAACTACATCCAGAACGTCTACAACACGTCGAATCTGGCTTTTGTGCTGCTGGTGGGCGACGCGGCACAGGTGGCCTCGCCCAGTTCCGGCGGCGGGGCGGCAGACCCGACGTATGCGAAAGTGGCGGGCGGCGACGATTACCCGGACATCATCATCGGACGGTTCTCCGCGGAGACGGCTGCGCAGGTGGACACCCAAGTCCAGCGGACCATGACCTACGAGAACCTGCCGGCCCCGCTCCAGGATTGGTTCTGGCGGGGCACGGGGATCGCCTCCAATCTGGGCGTGGGTGACGATGGTGAGTATGACGATGAGCACATGGACAACATCCGCGACCTGTTGCTCGGCTTCGGCTACACGCTGGTGGACCAGATCTACGATCCCAGCGCCTCGGCGGCGATGGTCTCTGCCGCACTGAACGCGGGCCGGGGAATCGTGAACTACTGCGGGCATGGCAGCACCAGTTCGTGGAGCACCACCGGGTTTTCAAGCTCGGATGTTGCCGCTCTGACCAACGACAACATGTTGCCGTTCATTTTCAGCGTGGCCTGCCTCAATGGGAACTTCAACAGCGGCACATGCTTCGGAGAAGCGTGGCTGCGTTCCACGCACAGCGGACAGCCCATCGGGGGCATCGCGGCGTACATGTCTTCGATCAACCAGCCGTGGAATCCTCCGATGGAGGCGCAGGACGAATTCAACATCCTGATTACGACTGAGGCCTACGTGTCATACGGCGCACTGTGCTATGCCGGATCATGCTCGATGATGGAGGATTACAGCACGGACGGAGTGGGCGTGTTCAACACCTGGCACATTTTCGGCGATCCTTCCTTACGCATCGCGGTGACCTGCACAGACGCGGGAACGGCGGAGTTGGATCGTGGCAGGTACGCCTGCGAAGACACGCTGTTCCTCACCGTGGTGGATTGCGGGTTGAACCTGAACGACCTGGTGGAGGACACGGCGGCGGTCCTGGTCTCGTCGGATTCGGAGCCCGCGGGAGAAACCGCGCTGCTGACGGAAGTGGGCCCGGCCAGCGGCCGGTTTGAGGGGTCGCTGCCTGTGAGCACAACCGACGCAGCGGGTGTGCTGCTGGTGGCCGACGGCAACATGCTGACGGTGACCTACACGGATGCGGACGACGGACAGGGCGGTACGAACGTCGTGGTGACGGCTACAGCCGTCGTGGATTGCACGCCTCCCGTGCTGTCCAACGTTCAAACGACGCAGATTCAACCCCGAAGCGCCGTCGTCACCTTCAGCGCGAATGAGGCGGTGCGGGGGACCGCGCACTACGGAACCTCGTGTGCGGCGCTGACCGAAACCGCGGTCGGAACAGTGTACGACCTGAACCCGGAAGTTGATCTGTCCGGCCTCCAGACCGGCAGCACGTACTACTATGCGATTGAGGGGGTGGACGAGGCAGGCAACTCGTCATCGGACGATAACGGCGGGGCATGTTATGCGTTCACCACGCCGGAGATTCCGGACTTCTTCACCGAACTGTTCGACAGCAACAACGACCTGGACAACCTCACGTTGACGTTCACCC
>JAFGJQ010000367.1 GCA_016929015.1 Phycisphaerae bacterium
TCGTATGGTTCAGTCAGAAATCGGGCACTTCACGTGGCGTGGCAGCCCTGTTGTCCGGGAGTTAGGGAAAGCAAATTCCTATTGGCCCACCTCGCCCGTCCGGATGTAGCGCTCCCCGCCGAAATCAAAATCGGTGCAATCCAGCTTGAAGCCATACTTCGCCGCCGCGGCGTTCAATACCTTAACACCCTCACGCGCCACTTCCGGCCCCGTACCATCCCCACCCAAAACCGCGATCTTGTATGTCTTGCTCATCATCCTCTTTCCTTTTACCGAAACCATGGATCGCAGCGCCGGATCGCCCCGCCGTTCCCCACGGAACAACGCCCCCGCGCACCACGAAAAGGCGCAACTATAAAGGCATTGGCCACAATGTCAACGACATGTGTACCCGTGCGGATGGGTGCGCCATGATCTTTTCCTTTGGAACGCCATTGGAGCATGTTCGCAATAGCCTCAGGCATTTCAACACCCAGGATTTGTCACGTCGAGCTTGCCAAAACATCTCGCCGCAGGCGATTCTTCGATTGGGGCAACAGCCCCTGAAGATCACAAGCAAGGAATCCGACGATGACTACACCCGCGGAAAAGGCCCGCCATTTCCTGGAAGATGAGACCGCATTTCACCTGGGCGTTCTTCCCACGGAACAGTCGCACCCCAAGACAAAAGAGCTGAGCCGCGTTATCGGGCGTGATCCGACAGCGGGCATCCGCCTGCTTCAATCGGTCGATCGCGATGTCGCCGCCATGGCGGACCGCGTGTTTGACTCCGCCGCGTTCCGCACGCTTGTCGCCGCCATGGCACAGACCCTTCGTGCGGGCGGGAAGATCGTGTTTTCCGGCTGTGGCGCCACGGGACGCCTGAGCATCCAGCTCGAGGCCGGCTGGCGCGAGTATTGTCAGAACGCCCGCGCGGCTTCGATCCGCCGCATGGAGAATCAGGTCTTCAGCATCATGACCGGCGGCGATTATGCCCTCGTTCGCTCCGTCGAATCCTTTGAGGATTATATGGAGTTCGGGCGTCAGCAGGTGCGGGAACTGGGGTTGGGCAACCGGGACACGCTGGTTGCCATCACCGAGGGCGGCGAGACCTCTTCGGTCATCGGCACCTGCTGGGAAGCCCTCGAACGCCGCGCCGGCGTCTTCCTGCTCTTCAACAACCCGACCGACGTGTTGCGCCGGCATGTTCAACGCTCCCGGGAGATCATTGAGCATCCCGAGGTCACGGTACTGGACCTGTATTGCGGCCCCATGGCGATCGCCGGTTCGACCCGCATGCAGGCGACCACCTCAGAGCTGCTGGTTGCCGGCGCGGCGTTGGAGTGCGCCATCTGTAAACTGCGCGGCCATGAAGCCGTGAAGTATCCGGCGTTGTTCAGCGCGTTGCTGGACGACCTCGCAAACAACGCCGGCATTTTGGCCGATTATGCTCAGTTTGAAGCGAACCTGTATGCCAAGAACGGCCTGGTCACCTATTTCGCCGACGCCTTCATGATCGATATTTTCACCGACACCACCGAGCGCGCGCCGACGTTTATGACACCGCCCTTTCGGCGTGCCGACGATCAGGTCTCCCCCGTATCCTGGGCGTTCGCCAAGAATCCGACGCTGCCCACGCCCGACGCCTGGCGCAACGTGCTGCGCCGTGCGCCGCGCTGCCTGGACTGGACGCCGGAGCTGTATGAGCGCATGGGCGCCGCGCCGACAATCATCGACCATCCCCCCGCCCTGACGGCCTCGGATCTGGAAACATTCCACATCGGCGCGGAGGACGACCCCTCGCGTCGTTGCCGTTCGCCCCACGCGGCGGTCGCCGTTCTTGTCGGCAGCGAGGTCGGCAAACTCGATGAGACCACGGCGTTCGGCGCCGGTTTCTCCATGCGATCGAGAGCGTTCAACTACCGCAAGACGCTGCTGGTCGGCGCTGTTGCCCCCTTGGCTTTCTCCGTCGAAGTCGGGTTGCCGGATTCCCCCACGCGGCTATGGCACCACCTGGCCGTGAAATTGACCCTGAATACCGTATCAACCGCCTCCATGGCCATGCGCGGCCGGGTGGAGGGCAACTGGATGACGCATGTCGAGGCGACCAACAAGAAGCTGATCGACCGCAGCATCTGTCTCGTATCGGAATTGAAAGGCTTGTCGTACGCAGAAGCGTGCCTGGCCGTTTTCGAGGCCATGGACCGCATCGCCGCCTCCGGCATGCGCCAATCCGCCGCACAGGTCGCCTGCGAGTTGCTGCAACAGGAACCGGGCATCGGCGACTTGGCGAAGTGAGCTTGCCATGGATTATTCACCAGCGAACCGTACCTGACATGGGGACGTATGCATAGGGGACCAACTGTCCGACGCGGCCGGCCAAGCACTTTAAAATTTTCTCGAACAACTTTCTCGAACAGTGTTGCATCTTTGAACTGGATCAGCTTATCTGATTTCTGACCTCTTGGGTTGTGGGCGAAGCCCGCTTTGGAACGGCCAGTCTTTCCACATAACATCGCGAAATCCTCGTCTCAGCTTCCGGTGTGGACATCACGGGCCGTTCATGCTACTTATGCGAGCATGAATGAAACTGGCGGGGATGTAGATGAATTTCCCCCGCAGGGAAGGTGTTTCTTGATCTAGAACCCATACGAAAAGGGCTAGAAGATGTGTAAAGGGTTATATGGTTTGCACGTGTTCGCAATACTTCCTGCAATATTTCTGACGCTTTTCGCTTTGCCGGTGCGCCTGGCGGCCATCGGAGCGGAAGCAGCCTCCACGTCTCACGTGTACCCGGACGCTGCCATCTGGGAACCGGGGGGGCATGGGGCGGTGGTCGTGGATGTGACCCGTGAACCCTTTTCGGCACGCGGCGACGGGGTTACGGATAACACAGAGGCCTTTATTGAGGCGCTGACATTCGCTAAGTCTGAAAAGCTGACGCTCTACGTTCCGGATGGCACATACCTCGTGCGGGACGAGCTGGTCTACCGCAACCCGACATCGTATGGCAGAACAACGGCGGAGATGAATGCCGATGTGCGGGTGCATGGCCAGAGCCGCACGGGAACGGTCATTCGGCTGGCGGACAACAGTCCCGGCTACGGAGCCGGCTCCCGCAAAGCGGTCCTGACCACGATCCACAGCGACCGCTGGTCGAACGTGGGGTTCAACAACGAGATTGCGAACCTCACGGTCGACACGGGCCGCGGCAACCCCGGCGCGGTCGGTATTCGCTTCAATGGCGCGAATGTCGGGGCCATGCGCAACGTGACGATCAAGGCCGAGGGGATGTCCGGGTTGGTCGGTTTGGAGCTTCCGCCCCACGGCCCGGCTTACGTCGCGCACGTCGATGTGCATGGTTTCGAAACGGGCATCGTGGCGTACTGCGCCAATTCGACCTGGGTGTTGGAACACATCACACTCAGGAATCAGCGCAGCGTTGGCCTGGTAAACGATCAGTCGCCCATGTCGATTCGCGGTTTGCTCAGTGATAACACGGTGCCCGCGGTGCGTAACCAGCGCGAGGGCCAGCTCATCCTGCTGGATGCCCAATTGCGCGGTGGCTCGGCACAGACCGCGGCCGTTGCAAACAGCGAGGTAGAGAACTCCACGGCCTTTCTCCTGGCGCGCCATGTCACCGTCACGGGCTACGGATACGCGCTGGACGATCGAGGGCGGCACGTGTCGGGACCGTTTATTACGGAATACAGTTCGCATGGGGTACAACGTCTCTCACAAGACTCGCCGAAAGCGGGTCTCGGCCTGCCTGCCGAAGAGACGCCGCCCGTGCCGTGGGATCCGCCGGCACAATGGGTCTGCGTCGAAGCATTTGGCGCCGTGGGCGACGGCGAACACGACGATACGAGTGCGTTTCAACGGGCCATGCTCAGCGGGGCCACGACGCTGTACGCGGTTTCCGGTCGGACGTATCGCATCTCGGACACGATTGACGTGGGAGGCAACGTGCGGCGGCTTCACCTTGGGTGGGCCCGCTTTCGCCTGCGCGGCAACTTGAACAACCCGCGCCAGCCGGTGTTTCGTGTTGTGGATGGGACCAGTCCGACGGTGTGGATCGAAAAGGCCGTGATCTGGCCGGTACGGGAGGACGAGTACCTGATAAATGTCCCGTTCGTGGGGCATGCCTCGACGCGAACCGTTGTGTTGCGCGATCTCTTCATGAGTGGCGGCCGGGGCTACTTCAACGAAGTCTCCGGAGGCCGGGTCTACATCGAGAACATGATGGGCAAGGCGCGGAATGCGCTCGATGACCCCACCACGTTCGAGTTCAATGGGCAGAAGGTCTGGGCGCGTCAGCTCAATCCCGATGGCGGGCGGCACGTGGTCAACGACGGCGGCTTGCTATGGGTGCTCGGGTTCAAGACCGAGAATTCCCCGACACGATTCACCACCCTGAACGGCGGTCTTACCGAGATCCTCGGCGGGTGTGCCTGGATCAGCGGAATCAGGGAGAACCGCTATCGTGTTGAGCCGGCCCTGGTCAACGAGGATAGTCATGTATCGGCCTCCTTCATGGAGACCTACCACGACCTGGTGGTCGAACCGGCGGCGATCGCCGTCGCCGTTCGCGAAACCCGGGTGGATGAGAAGCGGACGATGAACGCCGATGCGTTGCCCCAGAAGGTATTCACGCACAACAACGGCATGGTGCTTCCGCTCTACACCGGGTACGCGCGTGATGCGGTCGACGCGCGCCTCGGGGAGCTGGGGCTGAACAGGCAGGAGTGAAACGAGCTCTGCTTTGGTAGATCCTGACGGACTCTACGGCTACAGGTTGGGAAACCATCAACTGCGGAAGCTTTCCGCCAGTGTGAGCATGTGTTCCGTGTCGTTCTCGTCAGATGCGCACGCGATGACATAGACCCCCTCGGCCCCAAGTGTATCGAGGAGCGGTTCAAGCTCCGCGGCCTTGACGCCGACGGCTTGGACCGACTTGCCTGCATCGAGTATGCGGCGATACAGGTTAAACCAACGGGGGTCTCCTCCACCCTCAATGCCTGCCTGCGGTGTCCACTCGATCGCATCGAGTGGCTCAATCTCGAGCAGGTGGTCCAGCTTGTCTATAGCCTGGGTACCGTCAAGGTGATACATGGAGTTGTCGAGCCATTCGCACTGCTCGGTGAGGGCCGGCACGACGAACTGCTTGAACATATCCGGCGAGAACATGGCGGAGCCGTCACACTGCACCTTGGCCGTCTTGCCCGGGCCCCACAGCCCGAAGGCGTGCCAGGCGGCGCTGCCGTCGGGCAGCTTGATGATGTCGTAGATGCGCCGATAGGCCTTGAAGAATGCCTCGTTGATTTCCCACACCTTCTGTTCGACCCATTGCGGGCGGGTGATCATGTCCATCATCAGGGTCTGGGGATCACGCAGGGCGGCAATGATATCGATGTTCTCGACGAGGTCCGGGCAACCGACCAGGTACCGGCCGGCGGCCAGCTCGGCGCAGGCGCGACAGGTTACCTCAGTTACTAGCCACCAATGGCAGTGGGGGTCGAAGGTCAACGGCGGGAGCAACTCCGGGGACTCCACGTCATGAATACAGGGCTCAAACCACACCGTCTCCGGGGAGAAGCCCGGTTCCGATCCCAGGAAGATCGCCAGCGAACCGGGGCCGATGTTGGTGTTTGAGATGGGAAGGGCATCGCCGGGGTACTGGCGGCGCGACAGCTTGTAGTGATTGCGCCGGGCGCGTGCAGACCCATTCTCGTAGCTCTCCACAGGGCCCGCTTCCGGTGGTTCCGGAACCGTGTCATGCGGTGAGGTGCAGGGGAGTGTTCCCGCCGCCACGACCAGTCCACGGTGGTTCCACCAGTCGATGAAGTGCCGGCGCGTTTCGGGCCAGTTGGGTTTCCAGGCAAGGTCGGACAAGCGCGAACTCCTGCAAGCCGCGCCGTAAAAGCGGCGGGTCAGATTAGGATCGAATGATCGAACAAGGTGCGGCTTCAGTGAATCGTGATCAGGGTGCCCTTGGGGGTCCAGGCTTCGTAGAAACGGACCTCGCTCAGTCCGGCATAGTAGAGCTCGTCAGGCGTACCGGCATTGTGGCCGGTCCAGACCCTGAACCGTACATAGCGTGCCCGCACACCACTCATGTCGATGAGATCAGCGTCAATGTAGTCGGACGCCCCGGGCGCTTCCGCAAAGCTGAACCGGCCGTCGGTTTCCGGGCCCGACAGCGTTGACCAGTTCGATCCATCCGACGACACCTCGATATAGCACTCATCGATGCCGCGTATCGTATAACCCGTATGATTGTGGTTCCATACGCGCACGGCCGCGAGGGCATGGGCCGCCTGCAGGTCGAACCGGATCCAGTGGTTGCTCATCGTTCCCGACCCCGACAACCACATCGTATTGTCGGGTGTAA
>JAFGJQ010000368.1 GCA_016929015.1 Phycisphaerae bacterium
ACACGTGGTCGTCGCACGGAGCGACGTGGCGACCGCAGATCCAGTCCTGGCTGCGCGGCGGCCCACTCGCTCGGTTCGCCGACGCGACCCTGGCCTGCCTGGACGCCATCTGCCCGGACCCGGCAGCACGCTTTGAGGCGGTACAAGAGTTCCTCCGCAGGCAATCTGATGCGAAATCGATTCTCCTCTACGGCCTCGGCACGAACGGCCTGCCCCTGTTGGAGCAGATTCGCTCCGATCCGGAGCTGCGAGATTTTGTCCTGTTCGTCGCGGACGACCGCGCCGGGACCCTGACCTTTGAGACCCTCGGCCTCCCCCGCTCCGACCCGAGGCACTGGGGCCGATGGCCGGAAGGAACCGTGGTGGTGGTCACGCCGAACCAATGCGACAACATGGTGGCGTGCCTGAACCGCGCCGGCGGCCGGGAGGGAAAGGACTACATGGTCCTGGCCCGCGCCGTGGTCGCCGCAGAAGCCGGGGTCTGAAAGGAGCCCGTGCCTGTGAACGAATGGCCGCTCACCATCTCGCTTCCGCAGGGCTACACGGTCAGCGGTGTCACCACCTGGGCCGTGACGCTCGCGCAGGCGCTCGCGGAAACAGGCCGGGAAGCCCGCCTGGTGTTCCACAGCCCCCACAACGACTACGCGGAACTGCACGACGAACCGGCCCTGGACCAACGCAACCTTCGCGTGATTCGCGCACCCCGCATCACCGACCCGGCCACATGGCCTGAATGCGTCCGCATCTACCGCGATCTGCTGCCCACGATCCTGTCGCCGAACCTGATCGCGGAGAGCTACGCGATTGCCGCGACGCTCGCATCCGTTCACCCGGAGCGTGTGCGCGTCGTCGGGTGGAACCACACCGACAATCCCTACGACTACGCATGCCTGTCATACTATGAGCCGATCATCCACCGGTATCTCAGCGTCAGCCGCCGATGCGCCGACCAACTGAGTGACCGTGTACCGCACCGCAAAGGTGACGTGCTGCACCTGCCGCACGGCGTGCCTGCCGTCGAGGATGCCCCACGAAGCCCGATCCACAGCCGACCCATCCGCCTGGTCTACGCCGGCCGGCTGGAGCAATCCGGCAAGCGCGTGCTCGACTACGTCGATCTGGCCGGCGAGCTGGATCGCCGCGGCGTATCGTTTGATCTGCGCATCGTGGGCGACGGCCCGCAGGCGGAGGAACTGACACAGCGGATTGACCACGCCGTTCCCGGCCTGCGCACACCCAGCGCCCGCGTGAGGCTGGAGCCGCCGTTGCCGTCCGCGGATGACGTCCGCGCCGTGTGGTGCTGGGCCGACGCCTATCTGCTGAACTCCACCCGGGAGGGCTTCAGCCTCGCCATGACCGAGGCCATGGCCTGCGGCTGCATCCCCGTCGTCAGTCGTGTTCCGAGCGGCGTGGGCGACATCATCCGCGAGTCGCAGAACGGCCTGACCTTCCCCGCAGGCGACATCCCCGCCCTGGCCGACCGCATTCAATGGCTGACGCAGCAATCGGACGCCGTGCTGCGAGCCATGTCCGTGGAGGCTCGGCGTGCCGTGGAAGCCGCCTGCGGCTACCCGTGTTACCTCCGCTCTGTCGTCGAAACGCTTGAAGCCATACAGGCCGGGCCGGACCGCCCCTGGCCCGCCGGTCGTCGTCTGCGTATGGACGACGACGATGCAGGCGGCAGCGCCACTGTTCCTGCCGATGCCGGCGGCCGGGTGCGACTCGTTCTGGGGAAAATCGCCGAAGCGGGCGAGGGACCGGTGGCCCTATTCGGAGCCGGCAAG
Organism: Phycisphaerae bacterium; assembly: GCA_016929015.1. GTDB lineage: Bacteria > Planctomycetota > Phycisphaerae > UBA1845 > UBA1845 > JAFGJQ01. Next base: position 1,785 of record JAFGJQ010000368.1, read on the forward strand.
CACACCCGCGCGCTTGCCGCCGCGCTTGCTGACTCGCCGGTCCCGATCGTGGCCATCCTTGATGAAGACGACCGACTCTCCGGCCGCGCGCTCTGGGGCTGGCCGATCGTCACGCCCGACCGTGCCGCCGAGACCGGCGCCCGCACCGTGGTGATCAGTTCGTGGCTGCACGAGGCCGAAATTCTCGCCCGCCACGCCGAGTCATTCGAACGCGCCGGGCTGCGCGTCCGTTCGCTCTACACGGACGCCAAGGCCAACGACCGTGACATCACGGCATCCGCCACAAGCTGAAAAAAAGCGGAACTTCGCACAGCCTCCAGGGGACGCCCCGAGCGAGCGCCAGGCGCCCCGTACAGCCGCAATCACCTCCGCCACCGCTGAATGCGGCGACGTGGTAACGTGCAGTCCGAACATATGGGGATCGAATCGCTCGAGCAGGCTTACTCTGCCATCGCTACGTCGGCCCAACTCGGCGGGACGTCGGCATAGACGGGCACGGTGCGAGTCGGCACCTCGGGCACACCGGTGCTCAGCGGCACCCAGCTTCGCAGTTGGCCCGGCTTCTGCGGCGGATCCAGCCAGACCGTTAACTCATAATGCTCGCCCGGTTTCACCACGCGCAGTTCGCCCTGGACGCCGGGCCGACCGGCGTCGGTGATTTTCGGATCAATCGGACCGCCATCGCCGCGGCGGATGGTGACTACGACCGGCGCCGGACTGGCCGCATCCGGCAGCTTTCCGAAATTTGCCAACCGAGGCGTCACCTGAATCGGCACAAGCACCTTGCCGCTCACCGTCAGCGTGGCCTTGGGTTGAGCGGGGTCGTTCCCGGTCACCGTCACAACCTTGGTGTACGGGCCCCCCAGGTTCGTCGAGGCGATGGTCACCTTCACGGTTTCGGACCCACCCGGCGCGATCTTACGGTCAGACTGACCGTCCACGCGAGTCCCTCACCCTCCCTTGATGCGGATGGACAGCGGTGCATCGCCGGTATTGCGAATCACCCATTCCGGCTGGATCGGCTTGCCCGCCCAAAGCGGGTCCAGCTCCACGACGCTCTTCTCGATCGTCATCTTGGGCGCCGCCGCGCCGGGCTCTGGCGACTTGACCGCAACGGCCGGTTCGTCCTTCGCCGCCTGCCCGCAGGCCGGCTCCGCGGCCGACAAGACCCCGGCCCGAACCAGAACCATAGCCACCACAACCCACAAGGTCCGTCGCCCAAACCGCCGGGCGGACCAAATCGTACACCGCATCGTTCGCTTCTCCCCGGGTGACCGTCACGCCGCACCCGTCCGCGTTGCCGGCCCAAACCCAGGCCGCATTATACCCAAGACGGCTTTCCGATTCCCCCCCAAACGAAACCCTTGAGCATAATCTGCGGCTGGACCGGGACTCGGCCCCAGTCCCCGGGGTTTCTTGCGTCACAAGCCCCCGTGTCCGAGGGAGAGGAGGAAATCCCCGCTCGCGGTTGGGCAAGCGGACCCACCGCCTTCGACACACCGTCGACCGTTGCATCCCCCGTCCGGCCGCATCCCCAGCGGCGCCGCGAGGGAAAACGAAGGACCGGACGCCCGTCCCGTCCGCCAATCCTCGCGTGCAGATGCCTTCAGGCATTGGCACGGTCAGTGCCACCGCCCGCTCACGGCGGTACCCTACCCGGCTGTTCTTTTCACACGTCGTGGCGGCAACGAGACAGTCTCTCGGTTGCCTTTCTTCTGCTGTTCGCGAGCAGCGCGGCAAATCGCCTCGATATCATAATCGAATCTGGCCGCATACTTTTCGCGGTTGCGACGGACTTCCGCTACGACTGGATCACGCCACATGACGTTACATCTCCATAAGCTCCTGCGGAGTGCAAATCGTCGGCGGTTCGTATCCGAAGGATCGGCAAATCGCCTCGATCTGCGGCCGCAACGCAGCATTGGCAATGAGTGCAATTCCAGGTCAGCAGATAATCCATGCCGTGGACGGTCGCAACAGCGATGTGCAACGCATCGACCACCGCCTTTTCTGGTAGCGGCACTTGTTTGACCAGTTCCACGGCCACATATTCAACGTCCTCGGTTGTATCGAGCTGTCGCACACCGGTCAGGACATCCAAGCGCTGCTGTGCAGCACCGGCATCTCCTTCGCCACATTCATCAATCACAAACTGTGAGACGAAGACATCGAAGCTCTCACGATGCTCATTCCACCATTCGTGCGTGAGTTGTTGGTTCGCAGCAGTGATCAGATCGCGACTCGGCCGTGACGTGAGATAACCGATTATGCTGGTTTCGAGATAGACCGTTGGCTTCATGGTTGTGCTCGTCGCCCGTCGGCGGGCGTCTGTTCCAGAATCACCGTGCAGCCCATTCTGGCGACCTCCACAGATATCCTATCGACGCGGGGCCTGCGGAACAACCCGAATGAAGCGCCCACGGCCACCACAGCAGGCCGTCGCGAAGCGGGTTTCGCTTCCGGAAACCGGGCGGCGGCCCCGATCACAACGTCCTCCGCGAAAAGACCGCGGCGGCGTCGGCCCCGGCGGGGCGATGGGCTGTAGCCACGGGTGGAGTCCCGATGACAATCGGAACGGAACCCGTGGTGAGGGGAAAGAGAAATGCTCTGCCCCAGCGGGGCAGAGGTGGCCGTCACGTCAATCGAAGACGTACTGCGGATCAAAGCTCACGCCATGCGCACGCAGTAAGGCGAGAAGCTCCTGCTCAAAATCCCGCTTCCGGTGGTGCTCGGCCTGCTTCTCAACATACGCCTTGACGTCCGCCTCCGCTGACTTGCTGACGGAGAAGGCCGCGTATCCCTCCTGCCACGCGAACGAACCGAATGCGGGGAAGGTCTGATGCACCCAAAGCGAAGATCGGGACTTCACCGTCCGCATCAGATCGGCAATCGTTCCATCGGTCCGCCAGCGTAACAGCACGTGAATGTGGTCGGGCATTCCCCCGATGGCGTAGAGCGTGCCCTTTTCAGCGCGAACGATGCCGCTGATATAGTCATAGAGTCGTGACTGCAGTTCCGGTTTGATGAACGCGGCCCGGCCCTTCGTCGAGAACACGACATGGAGCAGGATTAGCGAGTACGTGCCCGACATCGGTCCGGTCCTCCGCCCCTCCGGGGCGAGAGTACACAAGAAACACAACCGCGCCCACGGGTTCCGCTCGTTCGCCGCTGGCGAACGCGCTGCACCCGTGGCTACAGCCCGTGACCCCTTCGGGGTCGAGAGCGGAGCGCAGGCACGTGGCCTGCGCCACGCGGTCCTACTTCGGCGGCGGTGACGTTGTTCTCGAATAGGGCGCACCGGATGGGCTTCAGTCGGTCATCGGAGACTGCAACCTTGGCATGCGGTCTACGCGACGGTGAACGGGCGTCAACCGGCATTTGGAGGGACACAGACGGACGGATCATTCCCTCAGACCCACGCCGTCACGTCCAGATAGGGCTTGAGCAGCACCTGGGTGGCCGGATGCGCCAGGGCCGCCTTGCCGAAGCCGCGGACGGCACCCGCTTCGACGGCGGCCTCCTGGGCGTCGTCCTGGCTGCTGATCAGCATGACCGGGACGTCCGACAACTTCGCCTCACGGCGGATGCTGCGAATCAGATCAAGCCCGGGGCTGCGGTCGGCGTCCAGTTGCCTGTTCACCAGGACCAGGTCGTACGACGTCTCATCCAGCTTCGCCAGGGCCTCACCGGCGCTGTGCGCCTGATCCACGTCCACGCCGAACCATGACACGAGCACACCGCGTATCGCAGAGTGGTCGGGTCGGCCCTGGCCGACATCCAGAACTCGCTTGGCACGTGAAGTCATGTGCAAGCCTCCTTCGTGGGTGGTTACCGGTGCGCTAAGACGCACCCTGTTTCCCGGCCCCGCACGCAAGACCCCGTGTGGTGAGTAAGGAGAGGCCTCCACGCCCGACGCTCCATCACCGGAGAGTATACAACAGGCCCCACCCGATCGGCCAGTGCCACGCCCGAGGGCGGCTTCGGCACGAACCGATCGGCTGGGGCCCGAATGCTGGTGTTCTTCTTCGCCCTTTCTCGCCGGTGCTACTTCGATGTCCGAGCGAGAGCCTCCGCCAGGTCCGCGTTGGGATCGCTGCCGATCAGTCGCAGGTCGTACTTGTCCTGCAGCACCTTCATCACGTTGGGCGACAGGAACGCCGGGGCCGCCGGCCCGATCCGGATGCCCTTGACGCCCAGGTGCAGCAGCGTCAGCAGAACCGCCACCGCCTTCTGCTCAAACCACGAGAGCACGATGCTCAACGGCAGATCGTTCACCGAGCAGTTGAACGCCTTGGCCAGAGCCACGGCCACCTGGATGGCGCCGTACGCATCGTTGCACTGCCCCATGTCCAACAGCCGCGGAATGGGCTCGCCGCCGTTGAGCCGG
>JAFGJQ010000369.1 GCA_016929015.1 Phycisphaerae bacterium
CCGCCTGATCGAGCACCGCCCGGGTGCATGCGTCGATCTGACGCGGGAGATCAACGACCACGTGGGCGTAGCTTCCGGTCAGCAGGTCCATCACGCGGCGGACCAACTCCGGTGTCACACAGCGTTGCTGCCGAATGGTCGCGGGGCGCGGCAGAATCGACACGTTGCAGGGGAACGTGGTCAGCGCGGCATCGAGCACCGCGCGGTCCAGCTCGCCGTCCGCGTGTTCCTGGGCGAGGTCAAACATGCTGAACTGCGGCTCACAGTCAAACGTGACCGCCACCGTTCCGAACTGGAGATCCAGGTCCGCCAATATGCACCGCGTGCCCGATTGCCGGGCGATCTCCAGGGCGAGCCCGCACGCGATGGACGTGGTGCCGCAGCCGCCGGCGGCGCCGGCAACGCAAATACACCGTCCCGCCTTGCGAGTCAGGCGGCTTTTGCTGGCCACCCTGGCCAGGGCCGTGCCCAATTCGCCCGGCTCGATCGGCTCACAAACAAATTGATCGCAGCCGGCGCGCATGGCGGCCAGAATCACCTGCGGACCAGACTGATGGCTCGTCGCGATCAGAACCAGGTCCGGGTATCGGACGGAAACCTGGTCAATGACCTCCAGCACCGAGCCCGGGTCGGGATCCAGATGAAACACAACAAGCTTCGCTTCGCGTTGGCGCAGCAACTCTGCCAACTGCTCCGGGGTGCCGACCTCGTGCGTCACGTCGAGCGTACCGACCGCTCCGAGCTGCTCGCGCAGCGTTTTCGAGGAGGCCGGCTCCGTGTTGTAGAGACACGCACGTCGGAGGCTGTTCATGGAAATCGGGACCTGCGCAGAGTAGCCCGGGGCAGCAATCTGCCCGCACACGGCAATACTATCGGCTGCCGGGGTGGGCGGATTGTGATTACAGCGTCACTTGTTGACCCTGGCGTAACAGGTTCGCGAAGTTATCTTGACCGTCACGCGGCGGCATATGCGGCCCAATTGCCGCCGATTTCGCGAATAATCATCCCGGGGCCGCATCCTTCCGTTGTCACAGTGTGTCCCGTACGTGTTCCTGCGTATTTCGCAACGACCGCCACGGTGGGCCGCGTGCGGGCCGCTCCAAACCCCGCCGCAGACCCGCCCCGTACAGCGGCACTTGAATGGGCGGCCCCATCTCAAGAGTAGCGCTTTTGTTCACGACATATGCCGGTAGGGCAACCGAGGGCGCCCTGTGCCTGTGGGTTGCAGTGAATCCACCGCTCAAGGGCAGGGGCACAACCGGTGGCATCGCACGCCCGTGCGTTGCGGGCCCGGGTGGAAGCGGTCCGGTGCCAGCATCAGGGACGCGCAACATGCAAGGCATGCAATCGTTTGTAGCGAACCCACCGCCGGCAGCGAATGCCGAGAGTATCGCTGCCTCTTCGTCTCGCGCAGGGTACCTCCCGATACCGCTCCAGCACATCCCCATCTCGGTCCTGAACCAAATGCCGATTTACCTGAGGGCACGCCCGGGGACGGAGGGGGTTGTGCAGACCCAGGATACGTATTCGCTGTACGCCAGCGGTGTGGTTCCGTTTACGGAGATAGACCGCCGGCGTCTGCAGGACAACCGTGTCCGGTTCATCTACGTTCGCACCGCCGATCAGCCGAGGATTCAGCGGCAATTGGAGACGTGCCTCGCCGCGGTGGCCGCTGATCCGGAGACGCCCACGGCGGAGGCCTCGGCCCTGATCTACGAAACGAGCTATGAACTGATCGACGAGGCCTTATCGGAACCCGGGCTGCAGTCTCTGTCCGGCTCGCTCAAGCAGGTCTCGCACGCGGTCTCCACGTTTGTGCTGCATCACAAGAACGCGTTTGCTCACCTCTTTGCCATTGCGCGGCACGATTTCTACACGGCGACACACCTGGTGAACGTGGCTACCTGGATGGTGCCGCTGGCCTATCAGCTCGGGCATCACGACAACGATGAGCTGACGGCCATCGGACAGGCCGGTCTTCTGCACGATGTCGGCAAGAGCCGGATTCCGCCGGAGATCATCGCCAAGCCTGGCAAGCTGACGCCGGACGAGTACGCGCAGGTGCAACGACACACGACGCTCGGCGGGGAGATCGTCCGGTCAGCCAACGAGTTTTCGGAACTGGTTGCCGCGGTTGCGCTTCAACACCACGAGCGGCAGGATGGAAGCGGCTATCCGAACGGACTCGCCGCGGCGACCATCCATCCCATCAGCAAGATCTGTGCGGTTGCAGACTCGTTCGACGCCATGACGGCGCTCCGTCCGTACAAAGACCGCGCCCTGACGATTCCCGAGGCGATGGCGATTCTCCAGAGCGAAACCCCCTCCAAATACGACCCCAAGGTAGTCGAGGCGTGGATCGGCCTGATCCGGCCCGACGGCGGCGTACAGAAGGACCCGCCCGCATCCGATTCGGACCGGCGCACGCACACGCGTTATCCGTTCCGTTGTCCGGCTCGCGTGGTAGAGCTGGATTGGGCCCGGGACGGAGCGTTGGCGCCCTCGCCCGTCACGATGGTCACCCACAGCCTCTCCCGCAGCGGCATCGGACTGTGCAGCCCCGTGCCGATTCGCAGAGGCCGGCGCGTCCGCATCCAACTGAAAGTGCGAGCCGCCACTCGCGAATGCCTCGAAGGCATTGTGGTCCGGTGCCGAGCGATGACCGGCGGCTCGTTCGACATCGGAGTGATATTTGCGCGGCAGAGTGCGGAACTGACCGCCATGCGCGCGGGCACAGACGATCGGTAGCGGACCATGACGGGCCCAAAACCGGTCCATCAAGCCACCCCGGGAACGTCGGACGGGAAGGCATGCCGCAGGCCCGGGACACCGGACAGACGCTACTCCACCGGAGGCTCAGTCGCTTCGATGCTCTTCTCGAAGACGATCAAATTGCCGGACGTGTGCGAGTCCCAGCGAATGCCGACGATGTCATACCCATGCCGGATGGCCAGGGACAGCATGGCCCTTGACTGGTTGTAGCATTCCAGGCGGGACATTTCGTACCCGCGTGCGCGGGCCCACGCATGCTCGGCCGCCATCAGTTGCGACGCGATGCCCATCCGCCGGGCATCCGGGATCACCCCGATCAACCAGTTGTAGAACGTGGTGGGACGAAGCTCGTAGCTGCACAGAAACCCCACCGGGCGACGTTCCAGCTCGGCCACCATCACCAGGTTGGTCCGGTTGGCCAGACGGCGTTCGATGTAGGCGGCATCCTGCGGCGGTCGGAAGACCGCGTTGTACAGATCGCAGACAAGCCCGTATTCGGCCGGTCCGACCCGGATGATTTCGACGCTTGCCATGGCCGTGCAGTCCTGCGGTCTCCCGCAGCGATCCCTCCGGGGGTCCGCTCGCGGCAGTCCGGCGAGCGTAGTGTAGGAGTCCGGACAGCCTCGCACAACCCGGCGTCCGCGACGTTCCCTGCGCGGAATGGAAGCCCCCCCGTAAAAAAGCTCCGGCCACTGGGGCCGGAGCGGGGTATTCGTGCAACTCGGGATTCCGTCGGACTAACGCTTCGAGAACTGGAAGCTCCGTCGAGCGCCGGCCCGGCCGTACTTCTTGCGTTCCACCTTCCGGGCATCCCGGGTCAGGAAGTGGTTATCGCGAAGCACGGGCTCGTGCGAGGGGTCGGTTGCCTTGAGGGCGCGAGCCAGGCCCAGAACGATGGCTCCGGCCTGCCCCGTGGTGCCCCCACCAATCACGTTCACGTACACGTCGAGGCGGTTCGTGGAGTTGGTGACGGCCAGGGGTTGCCGCACGTGGAGGCGGTCTCGCTCGACGCGGAAATACTCATCCACGTCCCGGCCGTTAATCTTGAACTCCCCGTTGCCCAATCGGATGCGGACGCGGGCCACCGACTTTTTGCGGCGACCGGTGCCCCAAACAAACCCGCCGGATGCGGCGTGGGTTGCCTTGGGCTGGGCGTGCGGTTCCGGGTGATGGCCCGGGGGGGGGCCTTCCGCCCCCTGAATCTGCTCGGCCGGCTCGGGGTGCATCTGCTGTGCCTGGGAGTTGTTGTCCTGATCCGTCACGTGTTTTTCCTCCGCGCTTACAGCCCGAACGCCCAGGGCTTCACCTGCTGTGCGGCATGGGGATGCGAATCGCCGCGATACACCTTCAGCTTCTTGAGCATGTGCCGTCCCAGCTTGTTCTTGGGCAGCATTCGACGAACAGCCGCCTGCAAAACCCGCTCGGGATAGTTGGCGAACATCCTTCGGTACGGGATGACCTTGTAGCCGCCGGCATAGTACGTGTAGTACGGGTAGGACATGGTGTCCGCCTTCTTGCCGGTCACGCGGATTTTGTCCACGTTTGTGACGACCACGAAATCTCCGGTATCCACGTGGGGTGTGTACGTCGGCTTGTGCTTGCCCATCAGCACCGTGGCGATACGGGTGGCCAGGCGACCAAGCACCTGGTCCGTGCCGTCCACATGGTACCACTGGGGCTCAACGGCGTGCTTTCTGGCGACGTAGCTTCGTATGGTTCCTACTGGCATCGACTTACAATCCAACCTCAGGGTTAGGTCAACAAAAGAACCCCAGAATGTACCGGATTTGCCGGGTACGTCAAGGGGCGAAGCCCGCTGCATGGGACAGGGGACCGATGCCGACCGTCCGGAAGGCCGGTCCCACAGCGAAAAGGCGGTCTCCTGCAGCGGGAGGCGGCTCTCCGGGGCGGGAGAACCGGGCTGGCCGGGCAGGGCCGGGGAGTCCCTTTGCCTGGGCGGGCCGGCGTCGCTACGATGGTTATCAAAATACAGGTATACTGAACTCGGAGGGCGTGCACAATGGCCACCGGCACAGGGATCGTCATTCAGACCATCAAGGACGTAACCGTCGCCACTTTTGAAAGCCGCTCTGTGATCGACGTGCAGCACATCTCGCATCTGGGGGACCAGCTTTTCGACCTGGTGGAAAAGCGCGACCGCCGCCGGCTGGTTCTGGATATGGGCAAGGTGGTACATCTTTCTTCCGCGGCCCTGTCCGTGCTGACCAAGCTCCGCAAGCTGGTCGACCAGGTGGACGGCACGCTCATTATCTGCGGGCTGAGCCCGGAGATCATGAAGCTCTTCAAGGTGACGGGGCTCCACAAGCTCTTCGAGTTTGTCGAGGACGAGAAGGCGGCCCTGGACAAGCTGGGGGTCGTGATGGCCTGATCGGACGGGCCCGGCGGTCGCCCGGGGACCCCTCAGATGTTGTAGTCTCCCAGTGGTTGCGCGGATCCGTCGCCGGCCCTGGCCTTGAGCGAGCGGTCCCGAATGCGCAACTCCGGCGGCGTGAAGGTAACCGTAGCGCCGGCCGGGACGCTGCTCGTGATGAACACACCGCCGCCGATGACCGCGCCCTTGCCGATGACCGTGGCCCCCCCCAGGATGATCGCGTTGGCGTAGATCGTCACGTTGTCCTCCACGGTGGGATGCCGCTTGGTCCCGCGGATCAGGCGGCCGCGTTCGTCCTTGGCGAAGGAGAGCGCGCCGAGGGTGACGCCCTGGTA
>JAFGJQ010000370.1 GCA_016929015.1 Phycisphaerae bacterium
GCGGTCGGCCCAGGCTGCCGCCCTGGCCCAGATGAAGGCGGATGCCCAGCGGATTGCATTCCTGCAGGAAGCACCCCGACGAGCCGCCGATCGCCTCAAGCCCAACGACGAACTCCTGGCCGAAGTGGATGCCGCGCTGGAAGCTGCCCAGGTCTCACGGGACCACTGGAACGACAGTGTGCCCCAGCCGCCCGAACGGCTGGCGGGCGCGGACTACACCCGCTGGACCGTCCGGCTCTACCTCGAGGACGTGCCCATGCAGGCCTTCACTCGGTTCGTCCACGCGTTGCTCGGCGCGGACCCGACCCTGTATCTGGCGTCCCTACGTATCCAACCGGCGCGCCGAAACGCCGGCGGGAACGCTGACGCCACCTGGAACGTCGAGATGGCCGTGGCGTACGACGTGTACGCGCCGGCGGAGAAGGGGGAGGGGAGGTCTTGACTAGCGCGGTTCGGCCACAACGGGTGTCCGCCAAAAGCGGTGCCGTCCTGCCCCGCCCACGGCGCTGCAACGGCTGCAGCAGGATAAGGATGTGTGCGTCGGGCAGCCGGGTTGGGTTTGGCGTTCAGCGGCTGCAGCTGCCAGAACCGATTCCATTCCCGTGGGCGAGATGTGTCGGCTGGACACCCCACTTACCGCTGACCTCTCCTACGGCCATGGCCCGCCCGATTCGCGTGGTCATAACCTATTCTTTGTGAAGTAGATGTGTCCACGCTGCATCACGGAGATCCTGCATCAACCGCCCGGAGCCGCAGGACATGCCAGAAGGAATTTCCACGCGAGGCGATTGACACACCGGTACCCGAACAGTATTCTAACATTTGATCGGCCGCGGTCGTCGGTCGATGCCAGCCAATAGGCTGCCCGGCGCGGCCATGGAATTGCTCCCCAGGGACGGGGGCGTCGGGCGCTTTTCGGCAAGTACGTAGGCGAATCTGGGCCAACGCAACACGGGCATCCGTGGCGGGGATTTCCTGCGCACATCGTCAGGAGGTTGGGAAATGACACAAAGCACTGCTGTGACGGATGGCTGGCAAGTCCCAGCGAAAGCCCTCGGCGGACACCGGCTGAGATCTCTGTCGGTCGTTGGTGGTTTTCTCGACGGCATCTGTATCGAATTCGCAGAAGGGCTGAACTGCCTGATCGGGGCGCGAGGAACTGGCAAGACCACCGTGCTGGAGTTTGTCCGCTACGCGCTGGACGCGATGCCCGAAGATGGGCCGGCGCGCAAGCGGATTGAAGCGCTCGTTGAAGGCAATCTGGCCGGTGGGCGGATCGAGGTCGCGATACAGAATCGCGACGGACTGGACTACATCGTTAGCCGTTCGGCGGGCGAAGCGCCGGTGGTGCTGGACGCGAACCGGGAGCCCACCGAGATCAACTTGCGAAGCGGCGGACTCTTTAGCGTCGACATCTTCAGTCAAAACGAGGTGGAAGCGGTCGCTGACAGGTCCTGCAGTCAGCTCAACCTGATCGACAACTTCCAAGCGACGCAGATTGCCGCCATCGAAAATCGCATCCGTTCGTTGGTCGCGGACCTGGACAGCAATGCCAGCAAGATCCTCCCGCTGCAACAGAAGATCGACGCGGTCGTTGAGGAGTTGCGAGCGCTGCCTGACATCTCCGAGCAACTCAAGGCCTATGTCCAGCAGGGAGGCGATGATGCGAAGGCGATCAACCACGCCCATGAACTCAAGGCTCTGCGCGATCGCGAACGTCGCGCGGCGGAGGCGATCCGGGCCAAGCTCGGAGAGGTCTACGGCACGATCGAAGCCGCCGTCGGGCGAATCAGCATCCGCTTAGGCGAGACGATTACCGACGAGATGCGCAACGGCCCCAATGGCCAGTTGTTCGGCACGCTCTGCACCGCCGTGCATTCCTGCGGCAGCGATGTGGACCGATTCCTTCAGCAGGCTTTGAAGCGCCTCCAGACGCAATGCGAGGAGGTCTGCGGGCTGGCGGGCAGGCTGGACCTGGCCCACAAGCAGCAGGACATGGGCTTCCATGAGTTGATCGAAAGACACAAGGAAGCCCAGGGCAAAGCCGCTGAACGGTCCCGTCTGGAACGGGAGCGCAACGACCTGATGGCTAAGGAACAGGGCAAAGCCCAACTGGCCGAGCAGTTGCAGGCATTGACGGAGAGCCGGGCTCGGCTTCTGGAGTCGCTCTCCGAACTCCGCGACCAGCGGTACGGACATCGCAAGGCGATCGTGGCCCAGATCAACGCGGCGTTGTCACCCTCGATTCGGGTTTCGTTGGTGCAATACGGCAATCCCCGGCAGTACCAGCAATTGCTGGAGGACGCGCTCAAAGGGAACCGCCTTCAACAGCGTGTGGTGGCCGGGAAGATTGTCAATGCTTTCTGGCCGGCGGAATTGGCGGAGATAGTGAAGCATCGCGATGCTCAGGCACTGGTTGATAAGGCGGAGCTCAACCCCGACCAGGCGAACAAAGTGATCTCCGTGCTGGCCGGCTCACGTGCCCTATTCGACCTGGAGACCGTTGAGCTGGCCGACCAGCCCAAGATCGAACTGAACGACAATGGCACGTTCAAGGAAACAAGGGAGCTGTCTACTGGGCAGAAATGCACCGCCATCCTGCCGATCCTGCTCCTGGATAGTGAAAACCCCCTGCTGATCGATCAGCCAGAGGACAATCTCGACAACCGCTTCGTCTTCGAGAACATCGTTGCAACCATCGGCGCGATTAAGCGGCGTCGGCAGCTCATTTTCGTGACCCACAATCCGAACATACCGGTGCTCGGGGAGGCCGATCGCGTCTTCGTGATGGATTCTGACGGAACCACGGCGCGAAAGCTCAATTCCGGCTCGGTTGACGACTGCAAGGATAACATCGTTACCCTGCTGGAGGGTGGCGCCGATGCCTTCCGCCGTCGTGGCCAACGCTACTCATCGAACCCATGAGGATACCACCGGTTCCATTCGACGCGGCTAAGATCGCTTCCCAATTGGAGCGGGGCCGCCAGACCATGCCGTGGCCCCAGCGCCGGGCGTTGGTGAAAGCTGTGGCCGATGAGTTGGAACATTCGGGCCCGCGGGACGTGCTCACGTCGCTTCTGCAACTGCTGGCCGATGATCCGAAGTGGGAGGTGCGTAAGGATGTAGCCGATAGCCTGCTGCTGGTAAGCGAGGATGATTTTCCCAAGCTGGCGGCGCGGTTGGGACAGGACGACAACGCGTACGTCCGGCAGGCAGCGCAGCGAGCCTTGGACCGCCGCCGCCGCGGGCGCGAATCGACCCAGCGCAGGCGGCGCGGCCTTGACCACGTGCAGGATCAATACGACAGCATCGAGCAGACGCATGGCAGCGTTGCCGCTCAACGCGCCCGGGCCATGGCTGAGCAGCTCTACGACATCCTGGTCGGTGCGACTGTCCACGACATGAGGAACTTCCTGGCCCCGTTGATGTCCGCCATCACCGGGCTGCTCGGCCATCTGGCAGATGGCAAGCTGGACGCCCGATTGTTTGAGAAAAGCCTGGTCAAGATGGGGCACCAGGCGGCCATGGTCGAGCGCATGCTCGAGGATATGCGAACCTACTCGCAGCCAACACCTGCACTGCGCCGGCGTGAACGATTGGCGGACATGGTCAACGAGGCCCACATCGCGGTGCTCGATACATTCCGCGCTACCGGACGCGACGCCGCGAGCGTCACGCCACAGATTGACATCCCCGAGAATCTCACCATCGACGTCGCCCGCTTCGACATGGTCCGAGCCCTGATGAATCTTCTGAAGAATGCATATGAGGCCCACGCCACCGGCCCGAACACATTTGAGACGGGGTCGATCTGGGTGACGGCAAGGAGCTGTGATGCCGACCGCATCGAGATCGTGTTCCGTGACGATGGCATGGGGTTGTCCCATGACGAGTTGATTGAGGTGCGTCGCTTCGTCCCAGGCGGCACATCAAAGAAGACCTACGGCACAGGATTCGGTTTGCCGACGGCCAAACGAAAGATCGAAGCCCATGGCGGCTTGCTGGCCATCGACAGCAAGGAGAACGTGGGCACGACGATCATCGTGACGCTGGCGGCGGAATCGGAGGGAAAAGAGGAATGACGTTTCATGCGCTGGCGATTGACGATGATCCTGCGATTCTTGATGATGTGAAAGACCGACTCGAATGTCTTGGCCACACGTGCGACTGCGCTGCCTGCCTGAACTGCGCCCGGGAACTCCTCGCCGGTAACACCTACTCGTACATCCTGCTCGACCTCCAGATTCCGGTCTGCTATGGACGGAAGTCGCGCATTCCCAACGGACAGAACCTTCTCCGCGATATCCGGGCAATGAAAGGATACGCAGACATCCCGATCATCGTGATGACCACACACGGCCACGACAGCCCCGACCTCGCCGTCGAGGTATTCCGTTGCGACGGGGCGAGCGATTTCGTGAAGAAGCCCTTCGTGGACCGGGGACACACTCTTGAGAAGGCAGTCCGCGACGCCCTGGCAGCCAGCGGTCGATCACGGCCGGGCGCGGCGAAACGGTCGGGGCCGGAGAACGATGATCCCCCGCAGGCGTTCGAATGCGGCGAAATGGTCTTCTCCCCCTCTCGGATCGATCTGTGCGACGTGAAGGTTTGCGGCGGCCCAGAAAGCGGCATGATCCGCCGAATCCTGGACGAACTCCGGCACACGAATAGCCATGGCCGTTTCGTTCGCTACGACGGCAGCGAACTGGCCAAGCGGATCGGCTGTGAGCGCGGACAGAACGGCGTGGCCGAGGCGGTGAGAGGTTTCCGAGATCACGTTTGCGAAGTGCTTGCCGATCAGGCCAATGTGAAGGTGAACCGTCTACACGACGTCATCCTCAACGACCGCCGCTTCGGCTATCGCCTGTCGCCGAAAATCAGGGTCCGCGATGCCGATGACCCAGTAAACGAACCACGTGACCTGGTAAGCAACCACCGCAGTAGCGAGCATGGCCCCCAATCTGACCCAGCAACTGGCGACGATGACCCAGCAAACAATACCCGCCAGCAGTGGGCCATCCAGCGGATGCGGACTGGCGCCGGTCTTCGTAAGGCCGAGATCATCACGCAGTTCGGCTGCTCGAGCAAAACCGCCGAACGGGACCTCCGCGACCTGCGCCGCCGTGACCTGATCGAGTTCACGGGGCCCACGAAAACTGGATTTTGGCGCCTTGTGGGGTAAGCCGAAACGAGGTGCGAGGATTCGTACCAGCCGTCGTGACTGGGCACGTAACTGGCGACTAGGACGAGCGTTACAGCTCCGGCCGCTTCGACTTCCAAGCTGAATGTTGACGGTTCGAGTCCGTTCGCCCGCTGTTTGCCAGTCTGTGACACGGAACCACAACTCACGCCGGCGTAACCCCTTCCGACAATCCGCTGCCGTTGGCCAATCCGCTCCGTTTTGCCAGTTGAACCCACGTTCTGACCCGGATGGCCGACGGTTGGTCCAAGCGGCGGTACAAGCGAAGTTGAAACACAAGAGCCTTGTCTCCGCAGGGCGGTCGCCCGATTACGCGCAGTGGCCGGCATTGCCGGCGCCTTCGACGAATTCGTGGACGGGCGACCCTGACCAGCGTCAACCTGGTCGCCGGTTCCACGGGCCGGGGCGCGGGGCGGGTAGACGTCGCTCGTGCTGATGGAGATACTGCCGTAGGGTACTGACATGCTCCGTCGATTGGCAGCCACAACCCGGTCCCTCCTGAACAGGCCACTATTTGGCACACGGGTGATCCCGCGTGACGCTTCGGTCGATCCAGCCGCTTTCCCCGAGGACGAGTATCCCGTTCATTGCCCAAAATGTGGGTATCTGCTTCGAGGGCTGCCAGACGGGAAGTGCCCTGAGTGCGGGAGCCCATACGAGCGTGGTCAATTGCTTGTACGGCAATACGTCCTGGAATGGTTCGGCAAGGCGTGGCGGCATTCGTCAGCAAGCCGGTGGTATTGGCGGTTAACGCTCATGGGTGTCGGCATGCCCTTGTTAGGCTATCTTGGTCTTGTCTCCGTGGACCACCTGATTGACCTCAAAACGCCGACACCGCCTCCGTCAACAACTCTTGCCTGGAGGCTTCGGGCGGCTTACGTTTTCATGGCGATCATGTTCGCGTCTCCCCTTTTCTATCTTGTCGCAACCGGAATAGCCGTCAAGATGTACCCTCGTGGGGCACGCAAACGCCGCCGTGCCGTCATGCAGGCCATCAGGCAAACGGAGGATGCTGCCCGGTCCCATGACTAACGAACAGAAAATGCTGTCGCGACCTCCGGCGTGAAGACCTGAACCAGAGCCTGTCGCGATCCGAACGGAGCCTGACGTCGGAACCGCCCCGGCTTGGTACAATGCCCCCATGCGACGACGCTCCCGAATCCGCCGCGTGGCCAAGTGGACCGGGCTCCTGCTGTGCGCGGTCGTGCTGGTGGCGTGGGGAATCAGTATCTGGCACGGCTTCGCCTTCCGATTTGCCGGACAGCACTTCGACGTCGACATCGCAATCTACGGCGAGCGGCTTCACTGCACTGCCGCTCACCTAACTGAGGCACACACGCAGCTCGCTGGGGCCACGGGATTCGGCTGGGTGGACACCAGCGTTCGTGACCACCAATGGTCACTCATAGGTCGGTATGCCAGGTACGGCGTCTCGTGTAGCAACGTCAGCATACCGCTGGGCCTGGTTCTGCTCCCGTTTGCCGTTCCGACGGTCATTCTGTGGCACCGCGACCGCCGCCCGCCGAAGGGGAATTGTCAAAGCTGCGGGTACGATCTGACGGGTAACGTGACGGGCGTTTGTCCCGAGTGTGGCGAGGTGGTCGCGCGGACAGCAGCAGGCGGCGATCGTCAACACGAGCCGTGATTTGCACAGGGGGTGAACGATGGGACAATCGACAACGGGTAGGCCGGATCAAGCACCTGAGAGTGAACGCGTGTCCAAGCGTGGTACCGGCACTGATGATGTTCAATGGGCAGCCAATCGGTTGAGAGCCAGGCAGGCGGGCGTGTTGGCGGTCTCGGTCGGCGGGGCAGCCCTCGTTGGCTATGCGTTTGCCAGTGGATCATACGGCTTTGGTCAACCGGCCATACTCTTGCTCATGGTCGTTGCTGCCGGAATCGGAGCAGTCGTCCGACGTGCCGCGCTCTCTGTTCTGGCGGGCGTTTGCGTGGGCTACGCGGGGGCCGCCGCGATCCTCCTGCGGCTCTCCGCGGATCAAGATCTATGGGCGATAGCCCTCGGCGTGCTCGGCTCAGTCGCCGCAGTCGCATGCATAACTGCGGCCTGCCTGGCGTCGTGGGTCGCAGGAAGCCACACAGCAAGGTCACATGATCATCGTGAGAGCGGCGCCCGCTGCAAACGCTGCGGGTACAATCTCACGGGCAACCTGTCCGGTGTCTGCCCCGAGCGTGGTCAACCGATATGCAACGACGCGTCCGCACAAGGCGACTCCTGGCATGCATAGGGCCTGTTGTGTGCGGACTGCTTGTCGCGGCTTGGGCGCGGCCCGCTCTCTTCAGCGTGCCTGTGATCTTCCAGACTGAACATTGACGGTTCGAGTCCGTTCGCACGCTGTCGCGTGTTCAACCCCACACCCCATCTCCTCCTCCCATAGCCACGCGCCGGGTCTCACTCCGGCGCCCATCCGCAGCCGGGGCACGCGGCGCCGGGGACTCGTTCGGTCCCGCACGACGGGCATCCGCGACCCGCGTCCGTCGCAACTCACGTGGAAGGCACGGTTGCTGCAGTCTTCTTCTTGATCGCGAAGTAGAACCAGACCATGCCGATCGTGCCGATGAGTCCCACGATCCCGAGGTAATACCACACCATCTCCGGGTGGTAGGAATCCCACAGGAGTCGCGTGGCCGCAAGGGTGTCCGTGGTCTCCGGCAGATTCAGCGCGGAGTTGATAATGTCCGTTGCCCGGCTGGCTGACTCCTCCGGCGAGAGTCCGGTCAGGTCGACTCCCGCAAATGCGGTGGTCAGTTTCTCCTGCGTCACCTGCGCGTTTTCATGCTCGAGCGCGTGGGTCAGAACCTCCATCACACGCTGATTCGGCAACCTCGACTCATCCGCCACGAAGGACGCATCCAGCCCCACAACGTCTGCCATATAACGGCGAGCGAGGCAGAACTTGCTGGAGATTCCTTGGTAGAGATACCCGGATATCTTGTTGCCCAGCGCCCAACCAACCGCAAACGGGATGTTTGAGTACCCCATGTACAGCGCTTTCTTTTCCTTTGGAGCGATCAGGCCGATGTACGCTCCGAAGGTAGGGCTGCAGATCATCTCTCCGATGGAGAACAGGAAGATCATCGCGCAGCAGATGAGTCCCAGGTGCGTCGCCCCGGCTCCCACACCACCCACCAGCGAGATGGCCATGCCGATGACCATCGCCGCGACCTTGTTCAACCGGCGAATCAGCCATGAGATCGGCACCACGAGCAGTACGATGGAAAGGGCGTTAATGTTGATGATCATCTCAGGCTTGGCACGTCCGTCCGGCTCCAACCAGCCGCCGCTGATCGCTCCGAAGATGCCCGCCACGTCCCTGGTGTTCGTCCACTCGTCTATGAAGTTGGGCAGAAGGTCCCAAAGCTGCATGAACATGAACCAGAAACAGGATGAAAGCAGAAGGAATACCACCAGTCGCCCGTCGCGGAATATGTTGGCAATGGAGGAGAAGAACACGCCGAACGGGCCCTTGCTGCGGTCCACCTCCCCTTTGTCGGGTTCACGGTATAGCAGGAACGTAGGGAGGAAGTTCAGCAACGTAACGATGGCCGCGGCATAGAACACGTAGTTCCAGTCAACATCGTGTCGCAGATACGCCGCGCCCATAGGAGCGACGGCCCCGCCGATGTTCACCACCCAGTAGAACAGGCCGAATCCCATGGACGACGTTTCTTCCGTCACGCTCTTGGCCACGGTGCCCTGGATAGGCGGTTTGAAGATGGCTGTTCCCATCGCAACGCAAAGGGCGGCGGCCAGGAACACCCAATAGCCAGGATTCTCCCAACCTTGCGTTGCCAGGTAGTCGGCAATCGGCTTCGACTGGGCCATGCCCAGGTACCCGATGATGTTCAGCGTGAAAGCAACAACGAGGCTTTTGCGATACCCGTAGCGGTCAGAGTACCCGCCGGAGACCATGGGCACCAGGCACTGTACCAAGGCCCACCAGAAGTAGATGTCCCCCTTTTGCACGTATGTCAGCCCCAACCCGTTCTCGCTCGCGGAACGGATCAGATACAGTGCAGCGATCGCCCGCACGCCGAAGAACGCGAGGCGCTCGAACATCTCAATGAAGTTGGCGTACCAGAAGTTCGCCGAGAGACTCCCGACCTGCTCAAGAAACGAAAGGGGCTTTTTTTCCATCAGCTTCTCCTGCCCGGGATGCAACGACCCACAGGACGGCTAGCCCAGCAAAAACGTTTCGATGGCCATCACGGCGATGCCGACCAGGGCGGCACCGGCCACCAGGCCGGCACAGACGGATTCGTAATTCTGGAGGATCGCGCGGTTCATCCACTGGTCCGGGCGCGTCCAGCGCTTGCCGATGGCCCAGATGATGAAGGCGCCCAGGAACATCGCGAAACACGTGCTGAACGAGATGATGAACCCCAGCCCGATCCCCACCGGCGAAATCGGGAACCGGCCCTTGCTCCGCATCCGCACGCCCTCCAGCACCAGGCCCAGAACGGCGCCGATCCCCGCCGCCCAGCGCGCCCAGTACGGCAGTTCGCTGATGCCCTCCGTCAGAACCTTGGCCACCGCCATCCAGGCGGATGCCGCGGGGTAAGGCTGTGACTCCGTGATCAGGCCGTTAGGGTCACCCTTCAGGAACAGCGGATAGAACACCAGAATGACGAAGAACGACCCGGAAAAGGCCCCGATCACGTGGGCCAGGGCCTGCAAGCGCGGCTTGGCACCCAGCATGTAGCCCGGCTTGATGTTCTGAATGAGATTGGCCGTGTTGCCGGACACCTCGCCCGTGATGGCCGCCGTCGCGATGTTCGTGTTGATCTGCCCGGGGGCCAGAACGCCGTAGGTTAGCTGCGTGATCTTCGCCAGCGCACCCGTGGGAGTCACCGAGGTGAGCGCCGTCGAGTTCACCGCAATCAGCGAGAACACGAACACCAGCGGAACGGCCACCAGGCCGAGCCAGACCTGGACGTCGAACATGTAGCTGGTGAGCAAAGCGGCGGCGACGCCCACCACGGGGATGCCCACCGCGGACACCCAGAGCGGAAGCTCGATGTCCTTCAGGCAGTCTTCGCCGCGTGGGGCGGAGGAGCCTGCGAAGAGCCGTTTGATCGGCTTGATGAAGATCTGCGGCTTCGCGAAAAACGACATGAGCGAGGCGACGGTCATCATGGCCACGCCGGGCCAGAGGGACCACTTCAGAATCTGCTTGAACCCGTACGTGGGCGGACCCGCGTCGGCCGGCGCGGTCGTCGGGGCCGT
The DNA here is from genome assembly GCA_016929015.1 of Phycisphaerae bacterium. Lineage (GTDB taxonomy): Bacteria > Planctomycetota > Phycisphaerae > UBA1845 > UBA1845 > JAFGJQ01. Next base: position 10,446 of record JAFGJQ010000370.1, read on the forward strand.
CGTGACCGGGGCCGATGTCGGCGCGGTCGTCGGGACCGATGTGACGGCCGCTGATGCCGGCGCGCCGGTGGCCGGAATCGTGGTCGTTGCGGCCAGCGCCGTCTGCGTTGTGGCGGGCGAGTCGGTCATCCGCTCCGGCACAAACGCTTGTGCCTGGAGCGCGGCCGCCTTGGCCTGTTCCTTCTCAGCGGCGATCGCGGCATCCTGCTGGGCGGAACGAATTTCGTCGACCTGGATCATCAGCGGCGCGAGAATGAAGTAGTTGATGACGGCGCCGATCATGAGCGACACGCCGGTGCGGATGCCCATCAGGCCGCCCGCGCCGATCATGGCCACGTCCAACTCGGGACGGATCGTGAGATCCTTCAACGGCGTGCCCAGGATCTTCGGAATCGCCCAATGATACTTCTCCGCCAGGTAGTAGTACCATCCGTCGAGGAATTCGGGCACAGACAGGAACCCCAGCCAGATCCGCTGCATGATGGCGTGTGCCTGGCCGAACTTGAGGATCGCGCCGATCGCACCGAACACCAGCAGCATCTTGGCCGGCTGGGTGGAGGAGGCGGACGTCTCGCTATGCAGGGCGTCGAGCACGACGGCGGCCGCCCGGCCCTCCGGAAAAGGCTGCTGCTCGTCGTTGATGAACCGCCGTTTCATGGGAAACGCAAACAGCACACCCAGGATGGCCATCAGCACCAGCCAGATCAGCAGCAACTCTTTCGGGACGATCTTGCCTGTCAGGATCATGTAGGCCGGCATGGACGAGATCATCGGCCCGGTCATGTAGCCGGCGGCCGTCGCGATGGACTGGAGAATGTTGTTTTCGAGAATGTGGTAGTTCCGGCCCAGGCCGATCCGCGTGAGCAGCCTGAAGATCACGAACGCCAGCACAACCGACGTCACGCCGACGCCCAGCGACCAGCCGGTCTTGATCCCCACGTACAGGTTCGTGACCGTCAGCACGCCGCCAAGGAAAAAGCCGCAGATGACCACGCGTACCGTCATCTGCCGGACGTCGCCCTGGTACACGTTCTCCAGCCACCACCGGTCCTTTTCCTCGACCGTCATGGTGCGGACCTGTTCGTCCGTCAGTTGTTTGATGGCCATGCGGCTTTTCGCGCCTCCGGGCTGCCTTGCTGGGGGCCTTGGGACGCGCCGGCACGCGACCGGCGTGTGAGTGGGTCAATCTATTCGGAAACCGGTCCCCGCGGCAAGCTCCATCCGGCCGCCGGCCCCCCGCTTCGCCGCCTCGTCCATTGGACAGGCCCCAGCCGCGCCGCTATCGTGTCGCTCCGTCGCCTGGCAGGAACTCGCGAGACACCCGGCATGCTGCAACGCATTTCATTCGGCTCGATGGCCATCGCATTTCTCCTGCTCCTGGTCGCCGCCGATGCCTGGGTGGCCGACAATTGGGTCGCATACCCCGCCCTGCTGGGTCCGCTCGTCCGCCGGGGAACCCTCATTCCGCTGTTCTTCACCGGGGTCATGCTGGCCGGTGCCGTCGAGCTGCTGCGGATCGTGGAGGCGACCGGGGCACGCCCGCACCGCCGGATCGCCGTGCTCTTCGCCGCCGGACTCATGGTGGGCCCGTGGCTCTTCGCAGGCTTCGCACCGCCGGGCAATCTGCTTTCGGCCGAGGGCCTGGCCGTCCAGGTTCTCCTTCTGACCGGTGCCATGCTGGCCACTGCCTTTGCCCAGATTCTCCGGAAGGACACGGCGGGTGGGATCCGCGACGTCGGCGCCACGCTGCTGGTGACGGTCTACTGTGGGTTCCTGCCGTCGTTCCTGATTCTGCTGCGATGCGAAAACCTGCTGCCGGTGCCGCAGGGCGCCTGGCTGGTGCTGGTGTTCCTGGCGGTCACGAAGGTCTCGGACATCGGGGCGTACTTCATCGGCTCTGCCATTGGCCGACACAAGCTCATCCCCTGGGTCAGCCCCGGCAAAACGGTGGAGGGGTTCGCGGGCGGCCTGTGCGCCAGTGCCGGCCTTTCCGTTTTAGTGTGGCACTTTAGCCGAGTCTTGGCGACGCCACCGGCGGTGGCCGACCTGAGCAACGCCCAGGCGGCCGCGATGGCGCTTGGTGACGCGCTGTCGCTGTTCGGCACGATGACCCTGCTGCAAGCTATTGTTTTTGGGGCAGTTATGTCTGCTGTCGGGCAGCTTGGCGATCTGATCGAGTCGGTCTTCAAGCGGTCTGCGGGTGCGAAAGATTCAGCCAAGCTGATCCCCCAGTTCGGCGGGGTGTTGGATTTGGTCGATAGTCCGGTATTGGCGGCCCCGGTGGCGTGGTTCCTCCTGACATACCTTTGGCGCCTGGTGTAGAATAGCGCGGTGTGCCGGGCAGGCCGCGGAGTACTCGCCGGCCCGGGGCACCTTCCGGAGCAAGCTTAGGGTCTTGGAACTGAATATCGCCATCGAGGATTCGTCCAAGCGGATAGCTCTGTTCGGGCCGAACGACCACAACCTCCGGTTGATCCGGGCGGCGTTGGATGTCCGGATCACGGCCCGGGATTCCACGATCAAGCTGAGCGGGCACGGCACGGCGGTCAGCAGAGCGGCCGAGGTGATCGAGCTCCTGCAACGGCGGCTGCGGTCCGTGGACCGGCTGGAGGCAGACGACGTGGCCGACGCCATCGCGGAGGTCTCGCGAGACCGGGCCGACCAGGCGGAGGCGGGCGTTTCCGTATACGCACCGGCCGGCACCGTCTCGGCGAAGACGCCCGGGCAGCAGGAGTACATTGACGCGATCCGGCAGAACGACCTGACCATCTGTTTCGGCCCGGCGGGTACGGGCAAGACGTACCTGGCGGTGGCCGTCGCCGTTTCGATGCTGCGGGCGCGGGCGATCAAGCGGATCGTGCTGGTTCGGCCGGCGGTGGAGGCGGGCGAGAAGCTGGGCTACCTGCCGGGCGACATGCAGGCGAAGGTGAATCCGTATCTGCGGCCGCTGTTCGACGCCATGCACGACATGATGGCGTTCGACCAGATCCGGAGCTTCATGCAGAACGACGTGATCGAGGTGATTCCGCTGGCATTCATGCGCGGTCGGACGCTCAACAGCGCGGCGATCATTCTGGACGAGGCCCAGAACTCCACCGTGTCGCAGATGCTGATGTTCCTGACCCGGCTGGGCCATCACAGCAAGATGATTGTCACCGGCGACGATTCGCAGGTGGACCTGGACGAGCGGCAGCGAAGCGGGATGATTGATGCGGTGGACCGCCTGCGAGGCATTCCGGGCATTGCAATCGTCCGGCTGCAGCAGATGGACATTGTACGGCACCCGCTGGTCCAGAACATCGTGGAGGCGTACGGAAACGGGTCAGCGCCCCGGCGCTGACCGGGCGCGACGGCACCGAGAGGATCATGGCTACAAGCCAGAAAACCGGTAAAGCCCGACGCCAACTGGTGCGGCAACTGCGCGTGGAAGAGGGTGCGGGCTGGCTGCGCTGGTTGCGCGCGGTGGGGTTCTGGCCGGTGCTGGTCACGCTGGTGTTCTGGGGCGGCGCCACGCTGATCGCCCTCTACGGGGATGAGTCGCTGCCCTACGCCGCGGGCGAGAAGATCGCCCAGCCCATTGTGGCCCGCGTGACCTTCAGCCAGGAAGATCACTCGAAGACACAGCAGGACAAGCTGGCGGCGCAGGCCAACACGCCGAGCTACTACCGCATCGACAACGAGTTTATCGAGCAGATCTGCGCCGAGTTGACCAAGGTCTACCAGGAGGCCCGAGCGGCAGAGACGCCGGAGCAGTTCGCGGGAATCGCCGATAAGGCCGGCTGGCCCGCCGCGGCCGCCACGTACGAGTTTCTTCACCCCCGTAGCGACGAGCGCAGCGCCGAGGGGTACACGGCCTGGGTGGACCAACTCCGCCAGAAGCTGAAGCGAGAATACACGGCGCCTCCGCTTTCCCAGGAAGGACGAGAGCCGGCGTCCAAGACCAGCTACATCCTGGTGCTGGACACTCCCGCCGCCGCGCCAGCGACAACCGCCGCGGAACCTATTCAGGTGGACGTCGTGCGGGACCTCCAGATTCTGAACAAGAAGCACGTCGAGGGCCGCGTCGCGAAGCTGGCCGAGTCTTTCCCGTCCGCGATCAAGGAGCCGGTCGAGGCCATTCTGACCCGGCACCTCGAGCAGCGTCCCATTTTGGTGTACGACCAGAACGCCACGCGAGAAGCCATGGCCCAGGCGGCGGCCACCGTGCTTCCGGCCGCCGTGACGTACGAGAAGGGCAAGCCGTTCGTCTTTCCGCGGCGCGATGAGCAGGAGCGGGCGCAGGGTCTGACGCCGACGGACCTGGAACTGCTAAACCTGGAACACCAGGCGTATCGGGCGTTTCTGGCCTCGGATGAGCCCGACGCGGCGGCGCTTCGTCAGCAGAAGGTCCTGGCGCAGGGCGGCACGGCCGGCCTGTTCCTGATTCTGGCGGCGGGGCTTTTCGGATACGCGGGGTATTTTCAGCCGCGGGTCTTTGAGATTCGCACGCGTTCGGTGGGGCTGGCGGTGCTGCTGCTGGGCCTGCTGGCGGCGGCGCGCGTGATGGACCTGCACCCGACACTGCGAAACCTGCTGCCGGTCCCCGTGCTTCTGGCAACGGCCATTCTCTCCCTGGCCTACGACCGTCGGTTCGCGATGGGCGCGCTCGCGTTCGTCACGATGCTGCTCGTGCTGACGGTGCGGGGCGACCTGAGCCAACTCGCCATCCTCTTGGGCGGCGTGGGTGTAATCGCGTTCATGCTGGACGACGTCCGCACGCGAACGCAGATCATCCGCGCGGGCTTTGCGGCGGGCGGGTTGTTGTTCCTGCTGACGTTCGCCTTCGAGCTGGCGGCCCAGCAGGACCTGCGATTCAGCCTGACGGAGGCGGCCTGGCCCGGGCTCAGCGCCGTGCTGGCGGCCACCCTGATCCAGGCCCTGTTGCCCTACATCGAGCGAGCGTTCCGCATCGCCACGTCCCTGACGTTGCTGGAATGGCGGGACGAAAACAAGCCGCTCCAGCAACTGCTGATTCGCGAGGCGCCCGGCACGTACAACCACTCGCTGGTCCTGGGCACCATGGCCCAGGCGGCGGCGGAGGCCATCGGGGCCAACGGGCTGCTCGTGCAGGTGGGGGCGCGGTATCACGACATCGGCAAGATCCACCAGTCGGAGTACTTCGCGGAGAACCAGGAGGCGGGCATCAACCGGCACGACAAGCTGGAGCCGCGGATGAGTCTGCTGGTGGTGCTGAGCCACGTGCAGAACGGGCTGGCCCTGGCCGACGAATACGGACTGCCGCGCATCCTGCACCAGTTCATCGCGGAACACCACGGCACCACGGTGGTGAAGTTCTTCCACTACGCCGCCACCGAAAAGCAGCCGAAGATCGCCAGCGGCCGGCACGACCGAGAGATATCCGACACGGAGTTTCGATACAAAGGGCCCAAACCCCAGACGAAGGAGTCGGCCATCCTCATGCTTTGCGACGGCGTCGAGGGCGCCGTGCGAGCCATGCACGAGCCGACGGCCGGCCGGATCGAATCGGTCGTGCACTCGGTGATGATGGACCGTCTGCAGGACGGGCAGTTCGACGAGTGCGACATCACGCTGAAAGAGCTGTACGGCGTGGAGGAGTCGCTCGTCAAGAGTCTCTGTCGCTTCTACCACGGCCGGGTCGCGTACCCGCAGTCCGAGGTCAAGCCCGCGGCCGCGGGCGAGAAAGAGGGACCCGCTCCGGCGGAACCGGCCGCCGGGGACGAAGGGCCGTCCAAGGCCGCGGCCCGCTGATCAGGAGACGCCGCAACATACGATGGACGACGACTCGCCCTACGACATATCCGTGGCCTTCGAATGCGATGGGAGGGACATCGACGAATCGGAGATTCACCGGGCGGTCCGGGCGACGCTCCGGCAGGAAAACCGCCCTTCCGCCACGATCAGCGTGGCGGTGGTCAGCGACGCGCACATCGCCTCCCTCAATGAGAAGTACCTGAACCACTCCGGGCCGACGGACGTGCTGAGCTTTGACCTGGGCGACGGCGACGTGGACGGCGAAATCGTCGTGTCTCTGGACACCGCCCGGCGGGAAAGCGAGGCCCGCGGACACGCGGTGGCGGCGGAACTGCTCCTGTACGTCATCCACGGAACGCTTCATCTGCTGGGTTTCGACGACCAGACGGAGGCCGACGCCCGCCGGATGCGGGCGGAGCAGACCCGCATCCTGACCGAGCTCGGGTTTTCGGGTATTGTGGACGCGGAGGCGTCATGAGAATCGCGCTGGTTCAAATGCGTATCGACCGGAAGTCCCGCGCAAGCAACCTGTCCCGCGCCCTGCGCTGGATTGACCGTGCGTGCGCGGAAGACCCGGCGCCGGACCTGGTGGTTCTGCCGGCGGGCTGTGACGGCGCCGCCTTCGGGCCGGGCGAGCCTCCGGTGTCGGTCGCCATGGCCCAGGGCTTCAGCCAATCGGTGGCGCTCAAGGCGAAGGAATGGGGGACCTACATCGCGCTCGGGTTTCACCAGCCGCCGGGTCAGCCGTGTGATTCGCTGGGAGCACTGTACGACCCGGACGGAGACGCCATCGCCACCGTCTGTGCCACATCCCCGGGCGATGCCCCGACCGAAATCCCGAGCCAGTTTGCCGTGGCACCGACTCCGCTGGGGTGCTGGTCGCTGCTGCTGCCGGAGCTCCCGTGGGAAGACGACCTGTCCGGCCGAGCATGTGATGCAGGCTCGCGACTGGCCGTTGTGCTCGGTGGGACCGCGTCGGGTCCGTGCAGACCGCTGCATGCCCGATGCGAGCAACTCGCCCGGGAGGCCGCCATGCACGTGTGCCTAACCGTCGGGCTGGGCGAAGGACCGGACGCGCCGGTCTGTCAGACGTGGGACGCGAACGGGCGAGTGGTGTCGCAGGGAACCATCGGAGTGGAAGAGTGTGTTCGGGCCACAATCGCGCCGGGCCCCGGTTCGGCGCGTGCGGCCACGCAGCGCGGCGGCGGTGCAGACGCGCCGACCGCGTAGGGAATTTTCAAGGGCGTCTGCCGGGGTTTGCGTGCCGTGGAAGGTTGGCTGATCTGGGTTTCGGCGGCGATTCTGACGTTGGTCCTGACCTTGGCCGGAACGTTCAATCTGGCCCTGCGCCTGCCCTCCCGACTGCGAATCGCCGAAGCGATGCAGAAGTACGGCCGGCAGAACGAACTTGCCCGGCTGTTTCAGCATCGCGTGGGCCTGCACATGGCCACCGCCATCATGCGGACGGCCGCCCTGCTGGCGGTGGTCATGGTGATTCTGCGGCTGGTCGAAGACAGCGGGATCGCCGGCGAGGCCCGGCAGAACGGCGTCGCGTACGCTGTGTCGCTGCTGGTGGTGCTGGTGTTCGGCGTGGCGATCCCGACGGCGTGGGCCAAGTATGCGGGCGAGACGCTTCTGTGCGTGTGCCTGCCCGCGCTGCACGTGCTGCGGTACGTGCTGCACCCGCTCATCGCGTTTCTGCTGTTCTTTGACGAGGTCATCCGCCGCCTGGCCGGCGTGCCGCAGGAGGACGCCCGCACGCAGGCGGACGAGATGGAGCGGGAAATCCTCAACGTGGTCAGCGAAGGGGAGGCCCAAGGCGCCTTCGACGAGGAGGAAAAGGAGATGATCGAGTCGATCATCGACCTGCGCGACGCCCAGGTGGCGGAGATCATGACGCCGCGGACGGAGATCGAAGCGCTGCCCGCCGGCGCCACGCTGAGCGAGGTGAAGCGTCTCGTCATGGAGAAGGGACACTCTCGCATCCCCGTCTACGAGGACACGATCGACCGCGTGCTGGGCATCCTGTACGCCAAGGACCTGCTGGCCATCGACGAATCAGACGCGTTTGACGTGACGCGGGTCATGCGGCAGGCCCTGTACATCCCGGAAAGCAAGCTCATCCGCGACCTGCTGCACGAGTTTCAGGAGAAGAAGCTCCACATCGCCATCGTGCTGGACGAGTACGGCGGGACCGCCGGCCTGGTGACCATCGAGGACATCCTGGAAGAGCTGGTCGGTGAGATCGTCGACGAGTATGAGCCGGAAGAGCCGGAAGCGCTGCGCCGCATCGACGACCACACGGTGGAAGTGGACGCCCGCATGAGGATCGACGAGCTCAACGACGAACTGGACATCTCCCTGCCGGAGGAGGAGGACTACGAAACGATCGGCGGCTTCATGTTCAGTTCGCTGGGCCGCATCCCGGCCGTCGGCGAGACCTGGCAGCAGAACAACGTCCGCATCCAGGTGACGGCCGCCGAGCCCCGCCGCATCCACCGCCTGCGCATCTGCGTGGAACCCCGCCGCAACGGCGGACGCGATGTCGTGGACAAGGAGCCCGCCCGGGACGCCGACCCGGCCGGCCGCAACTAGACTCTCGCTCCGTGATGTGCTCGCAAGACGCGCGCCTGTTCCGCTTGCGTGTGAAGGCCGCCCGGGGCTTCTCCTGACGCCGGGTTCCACCGGCTGCTGCGAGCGGCGGAAAACAACCGATCAGTGCAGATCAAAGGTCTCCAGGTATCGGCTCCAGATGACCTCTTCGTACTTTCGGGCGTAGGTCTCGGCGTATCCCTCGCCGCGTGCCGCCGCTCGCTGGGATCGGGTCGTCATCCGGTCATGGTGATGCCCGAGCTCGTGAAGAAGGATGTGCAGCAGTTGATAGGCCCGAATCTGCGGCTCGGTCCATTGGAGCTCGTCGTACGCTCCCAGGGAATCGTGTCTGCGGACGATTCGCACATCGAGCCGCGACAGCAGGTCCGCATGCGCCTTGACGTGCGCGATCTTGAGCTTCTGCCAGAGCTCACGTTCCCATGCACAGACCGCCACGATGCCGTTGTCGCACCACCCGTCCGTGTTGCCCTCGCCCGGCGCCAGCAGCACCGCCCGCAGCCCCTTGGAAAGTTCATCCCAGTCCGGCAGCAGCCCGATGAACGTCTCCACATCGCTTTTGCGCAGGATGTGCCGATGCCCCGGCCCGGGCCGCAGTCGCTCGACCACCACCTGCCCCGGCGGCACGCGCCAATACGCCGGCGAAAGGTCCACGCGGTTCTTTCGCTGGACCTTCCCACCGACCACCTTCGGCGTCGCCTTGCGGCGTGGAGAACGCACTGCACCAGCCTCCAACCGGGGGCAGATTCACCTGGCTCTCATCATCGCAAGCCGGCGATCCCTTCCACGCCAAGCCCTGACGACCACACGAAACAGTTCAGCGAGCCCGCCGATGATCGCGGAGCGCCTCGGAGGAACCACTTACGCGTTGCGTGAATGGAAACCGCCGATATGGCGACCCCCACGACCGCAACAAGGATGCCGATCGTCGCGACTCGAGTCCGATGTGTTCGATTGGCCCTCACGCCCGACGCAATCGCCACACAACCCACGCCAAGGCCCGCCCACGGCCACAGGGACAAGACGACGCTCAGCAGGCCGAACACCAAGGCACCGACACGCAAAACTCCATGCCCAAACACCCCATCGGCAGCGATTCCACGAGGCTTCATCGTGCAACGACCTCCATCGGTCACGGACTGATGCTCGCGGGTGGGGGCACCGTGATGCGGAACGTGCGAATCTCGTACGGCTTGAACGCGGCGGTGAGCGTTCGGCCTTCGAGCGAGAGCGAGCCGGAGGATTCCAGGTCGCGTTCGAGCAGGTCGACCTCGCGAGCCGAGTTTGCGTCGAAGCCCAGGGTGATCGTGGCGTTGGCCGGCGATCCTGCGCATTCGTACGCCCGAAGAATCACGTCGTCGCTGTCCTCTGCGCGCTTCAGTGCGGTCACGATCACGTTGGCCGGTCCGGCCTCGCAGCCGGCCCAGATCCCGGGATGCGTGCCGGAGTCCGCCCGCCAGTCCACCACCAGTACTCGCATCGGCTTGTTGAATTCCCAACCGGCGCGGACCATCGCGGCCTTGTCGAGCGGACCCGCATGGCCCAATCGGGCGTATCGCATATGGTGCGTGCCGATGTCCGGCGTCGGATCGGGCGAGTACGAGCTGCGCAACAAGGTCAGCCGCACCACGCCGTCCTTCACGTCATACGCGTGCTTGCAGTCGTTCAGAATCGTGATACCGCCTTTGTCGTTCGAGATGTCACACCACTTCAAGGCCACGTTTTCATGCCCGTCGTTCGGGCGGGCGATGTCGCCGAACGCAATGTCATACGTCGCGGTCTCGGCCTCGACGCCCGTGGGGAAGGCCACCTTCAGCATGGGGCCGCCGTCCTTTTCGCTGCCGTACTGAAGCCACTCCACGGTGGTCTCAAAGTCCACGCGCGGGCTGCCCGCATACGTAACCGTGTCCTGAAAGATCGTCGACCGGTCATGGTGGAATCGCTGCCGCACCCGGAATCGAACCGGCCCGCGCTCCAGCACCCGCGTCTCCTTCGGCTCGCTGACGACCGTCGTGCCGGCAAACTCGCCGACGGTCCAGGCGCTCATGCCGTGCGGGCGCTCTTGCAGCACGACGAACTCCGGCGGATTCACCACCGCGGGCGGATCGGCGGCCTCCGAGCCCGCGTCCGCCCCACCCCGGGGCCTGCCCACGGTGAATGCCTTGTATCCGCACCCCGGCACCGCCCGGGCCTCAAAGCACAGACGGACCGTCGCGACGTCGCCGTCCACTCGACGCTCGATTATCTGCGTCGGCACGTTGCCCGACTCGTCGGCCACTACGACCGACTCCACGCCGGCCGGCAGGGTCAGCGTCGCGTCAACCACTTCCGTCCGCTCCCACGCCAGCGGATTGAGCACCACCAGGTGCGGGCCGCGGCCCTTGAACCGTATTCCCTTCGCCAGCGTCCGGCACGACCGGTCGAGAATGCCCTCGCCCCGTTCCAGCAGTTTCTCGTATACCTCGTGGCTGTACAGCGCGGACGGATGAATGAACGAGCCCGGCAGCGTGTCGTGATGATGGCTCCACAGAACGTCTCGCCACATCGCCTCAAACGACGCTCGCGGATAGGCCGGCCCGTGCAGCCGGGCCATCGACGCGAACACTTCCGCCGTCTCCAGCAGCGACTCGCTCTGCCGGTTGTACCGCTTGATCCGGGCGTGCGTCGTGTAGCACCCTTCAAACACCGGGTTCAGCTCCTCGCGAATCGTGGGGATCGTCAAATCCTTCGCGCCCTCCGCCAGCCGGGCGAAAAACGCCTCCGCCGTCGAGAACTTGACGGCCGGCAGTAACCCGCGCTCCCGCAGCTTCAGGGCCGCCTCGATGTACTCGCGCGTCGGCCCGCCGCCGTGATTGCCCACGCCGTAGACCATCAGGTGGTCGTGTGCGTTCGTCCCCGCGATGAACCGCGCCAGCTCGCGCACCTTCTCATCGTTCACCACGTCGTTATACCAGCCGCCCGTGGCCGGCTCTTCAAAGGTGAGCACACGCGACCCGTCCGGACCCTCCCACCAGAACAGCGGCACACCCTTGCCCGCCCGGCAGAAGTAGTAGTAGTCCACGCCGGCCTTTTTGAGAATCTGCGGCATCGTCCAGGCGTGGCCGAACGTGTCCGGCTCCCACCCCACGCTACAGATACGCCCGAATTTGTTCTGGAAATACCGCTGGCCGTAGAGGAAGTGCCGCACGTGCGATTCCGGCGAAATCATGTTGGTGTCGCCCTCGCACCACCGACCGCCCACGAGCTCCCACCGGCCATCCTTCACCCGCTCCTGAATCCGGCGGAACAGGTCCGGGTGGTGTTCCTCCGTGGCCAGGTACAGGGCCGGGCTGCTCTGGGAAAACGTGAAATCGGGGAACTCGTCCATGAACTTCAGGGCCTGGCCGAAGGTCTGCGGAATGATCTGGTCCACGGTTTCGTCCCAGGTCCACAGCCATTGCAGGTCGATGTGGGCGTGCCCCACCAGGTGGCCCGTGAACTGCTGCATCACGGAGTGGGCGTGCGACAGCTCGTGCCGGGCCCGGTGGAGTGATTCGTAATACGGCTCCGGCCGGCCGGCCTCGAACGCCTGCGTGTCTTCCATGGCGGCCACCTCGTCGACCTGGGCGGCCAGCTTGTCGTCCTTCAAATGCCGAGCGAGGGTTCGCGCAATGTCCAGCTCCGCCCGGAACTCGTCGCGTGCGGTCCGCATCTCGTTGACCCGCCGGGCCTCGTCGATGATCTCCGCGGCTTTCTTGTCCGTCATGGCGTCATCGCGGGCGGCGGTCGTGATGAGCACGGTGCGGCTGTAGCCCTCCACCTGGCGAAGCTCGATCTCCGGTGCGGGCCCGTCGTCGTAAACAGTAAACACGGGCTGGCCGTCTCGCACGATGCGGATGTTGTCCAGAAACTGCACGTATCGGCCCGGCCTGTCGCCCTCAAACTGCACGGTCCAGCGCTCGAACGTCACGCCGGCCAGCGGGGACAGGTCGAACGACCGGTGGTACCAATGGTCCCGGGCCGGCTCCAGCTCCGAATCGCCGTGGAGGAAGCGTTCCTGGCCGTCCTTGAGCTGCTGGTCTCGCAGCCACGGCCGGCGGTCCAACTCCGGCGACAGGTCTTTCCGCTTGAAATCCGCGTCAATGCCGCCCTTGAGCATGGGGTTGCCCCCGGGCAGATAGATGTCGTACTCCAGGCTGTCGCCCTTCTGGATCGTGTACTCCTGGTCCGAGATTTGGGCATAGAGGAAGAAGTTCCCCTCGCCCTCCACAATGTTCTCCGCCGCGATGGCCAGGCAGAGATCATTCTTCTCCGCCGCGTGTCCCACGCCCGCCGCCGCCACCAGACACGTGAGCCAGAACATGTGGACTCCTCTCCGCATATGAACAACGGATCCCAACCGCGGTGAGAATCTACCAGACGCGGCCCCGGCCGTCACGTTGGGGATGCATCGCCGCGCAGGGTCCGCCGCGCCGACCACCGCTCTGGGGTCGTGATTGGGTTTACATTGCGTGCCACTGTTCTTGAACAGTGCGGGTTCTTCCCCCGGTGCGTCCTGTCGCGTAATCCGCAGTCCCCACCCCCGTCCTCTCGGCATGCTCCTTGGCCGGTGCCGGAATCCCCCATGCCCCGTCTGCCGTTCTCTCCGACCCACTCGCGCCGTGGTCGGTGTTCAGGCCGGGTTCGATGATCAGCAGCACCGTTGCGTCCTTCGACCTCACTGCCCGAACCACTCGTCGGGAAGATGAGATTCGCGACCCGACACATGAGGCGTTGCGTTCGGCTTGCGTGCTCGCGCGTAATGGGGAAGCGGAGGTCGGCTGAAGCCGACCAAGAAGCGAGCCAACCGGAACAAGTCTGAGGGCGGGTGATTGGCTCCTCTGCGCCTGGTGGAGTAGGTGGGTTCTTGAGGGGATCGGCGATCCACGGGCGGCGCTGCGCAGGGCTGCGCCCTGATCCACTCTGCCCGTGGCCATCCGCCGGCCCCGTTGGGGGCGGAATGAGGCGGCTGAAAGTGGGCTGACGGGGAGATTGTTGAGAGAAGAGAAGGAGCGAGCGGCCGGCCCCTGGAGACAAGGAACTCGAAACTCGATACTGGAAGGGATGGTCCGCGAGGCGGCCCCTGCATCCCCGAAACCCGCCTTCGGCGGGCATCGGTCTGCGTGCGGAGACGGTCAGCGTGATCCCCAGCGACCCCGGCGCGCCGGGGGCCCTGTCTTCCGCGTTCTTGCGTTTCGCCGTTTTTGCGTTTCCCCCACGCATCGTCGCCGGCCGCTGCCGGCGTCCGTCCCTCGCTTGCCTTCGTGCCCACGTGCCGGGGTTTTGTGCATTTACGCGGAGGGGAGGCGAATCTGCTCGAACTCCTCAAGAACCGCTTCCACGTTCTCCGGGCGGGCGGTGGGTTCGATGTGCATCTGGCAGACGACGCGGCTGCCGTTGGGGGCGGCCAGGTGGTCGTAGAACTCGTGCACGGCCCGACGCGCGTCGTCCGTGCTGCCGAAGCAGAGCATGTGCTGCCGGTCCATCTGGCCCCAGAAGGTGATCCGGCCACGAAACCGGCGCGACAGCTCCGCCATGTCCATGCAGGTCACCTGGCCGTTGAGCGCGTGCAGGCCCAGCTCGACGAGGTCCTCGATGATGTCGAGCGTGTAGCCGTCGGAGTGCATGTACGTGAACTTGCCGGCCTTTCGGGCCACGGCGATGTAGTCGGCGTACAGCGGCTTGAAGAAGTCTCGCCACAGCGAAGGCGAGATCAGCAGCGACCGCTGCGTGCCCCAGTCGTCGGCGATCAGGATGCCGTCCACCGCGGACGCGCACCAACTGTCCAGCCAGGCCAGGTTGAACTCATGCACCATGTTTCGCAGGCGGAAGAGCCCGTCCGGCTGGTCGAGAAAGTCGTACATCAGGTTCTCGGTGCCGCGGAGAAACTGCATCCGCTCAAACGGCTGAATCGGAATGGGCGTCAGGGTGAAGCCGTCGGTCGCCTCGCACGTGCGGTTGACCGCGTCCATACCGGCGCCCACCAGGTGCATCGGCGGTTTGAAGTGATCCAGGTCGCTCCAGTCGGCGATGATGGCGTGTTTGACCTGTCCGATGACGCCGTAGTGCGCGTTCTCAAACGGGCAGCCCCATTCGTCCACGTATGTGCCGACCGCAAACGGATCGCCCTGCACAGCCCCATCCGGCAGGCGATAGCCGCAGTCGGCGACGTCCTGGGGAAACCGGGCGTCAATCCGCTCGATCGCCCCGGGAAAGTTGTGGCAGAAACCGGGCAGGGCGCCGTAGTTTCGCGGGATTCGGTCGGGCGTACGGCCCTGCAGCGCGGCGATCACGCGCTCTCGGCGTGTCATCGTGGTCTGTGTCATGACTCTCCTGCGGATTCAGTACTGTGCCTAAGGGGTCGGGCCCGTA
>JAFGJQ010000371.1 GCA_016929015.1 Phycisphaerae bacterium
AGGCCACGCAGATGTGCCGGTACCACGGCAACCAGACCCGGGCTGGCAGGAATACGCACAAGATTCCAGCCTCACTGCAAGTCTCAGCGTTCCTGAAGCCAGCCGTTTGACAGCCACTCATCTCGGCAGACTATTGAGAAGATTGTCGACCCCGGAATTTGCATTCCCACACATGCAGTGTATTATATGCATGTGTGAATATTTTCTAACCAGTGATGATGCCGACCGGTCCGAACTGCTGAGGAGCAACGTCATGAACCACAGACGAGCACGCAGAGTCTCGACCGTTCTGGCCGTTTTCGCATTCCTGGCCGCCTGCGCCGCGGAGACGGCGCTGGCCGGAACCCGGCCGGCACGCAAGACATCGCAACGATCCAGCAGCGTTCGGAGCAGCCGGTCCGCGCCGGCGCGGAGTTCCGCATCCAGAAGCGCCTCGGCAGGCTCGCCGCGTTCATCTTCTCGCGCGACCGCAACACGAACCACGCCGAAGATATCGCGCCGGGAACCGGCCCGAACGCCGCAGGTCACACGCCGCAAACCGGCCCGGACGCCGCACATCACGCGTCCGGAGCCGTCCCGCACCCATGTGGGCCCGAGGTCGCCGCAGGAGCGTCGACCCGTGGTGCGGTCGTCCCCGCAGCCGAGCATTCGATCCGGCCCGAGCCGGACACCCTCTTCGGCCTGCCTGACCCAACCCCGGAGGACGGGTGGACCAGCGCGGCCGTCGATCATCGGTGTGCCGAGCCGTTGCCCGCCCGGCAGGCCCACCGTGATTCATCGAACCACGCACCACAACAGGATAGTCCACGTTCGCCGCGACCACCGATCGAGTTGGGCATGCCGCCCGCCCGCTCCGCGGACGATCGTCTCCACCGGTCTCATCTGCACGCCCACGTACCCCCCATCCGCCACCTGCGTCCGTCCGACGCGTGTCCGGGGGTACTATGGCAGCACGTACGACCGGCTCTACGGTCCGAATTTCCACGACACGTTTTTCCGGTCCTACCCCTCTTCGGTCGTCGTGACGCAGACACCGCAAGAGGTGCTGCAGCCCATCTACGTGCCGGTGGAGACAACGCCGATCATGGACGTCGCCACCGAGCCGATGATGGAAACGTCGCCTTACCCGGTGCTGGACCTGCACGGTGAACCCGGCGTTCCGGTAGACTCTACACCGCTGCCCATGCCGGAAGCGATCGAGGCGCCGGCGTCGCAGGTGCCCCCGCTGACCAACCTTCCGCCCGACGCCCCACCCACGTTCCTTGAGCAGGGAGAGCAGGCCTTCGCGATGGGTCGGTACGAGGAGGCCCGGCGGCTGATCCGCCGTGCCGTCATCGGCCTGCCCGACGATCCTTACGCCCAGTTGGACTACGGATTGGTCCACTTCGCGCTGGGTGATTACGAAAGCTCCGCGCAGGCGTTCCGACGGGCACTCGCCGAGGACCCGGACCTGCTGGACCGGATGCCGAACGTCGCGACGGCCTACGGCGTACCGGGCGATTTCGACCGGCACTTGGCGGCGCTACAGACGCAGGTTTTCAGCGAACCGACCGACACCCATGCCCGTTTTCTCTACGGCGTGGTGCTCGTCTCGTCGGGTGATCTGGAAGCGGCCGTATCGCAACTGAGTCGAGTGCTGCACCAGGATCCGCGCGACACTATGGCTTATCTGCTCAGGGACGCCGCTCTGCGGGCGCTGCACACAGAGCCGATCAGTCCGTACGAGGTGACGGTCCCGGAGTCGCCGTAGAAGCCACCACGCCACACGCCGGACCCCGCCGGACGTGGGGGAGGGCGGCCTCGCGGGTCCGCCGAGTACCCGGGCCCAGCCGGTGTGCCCGCGGGACGGCGAGCGATCCCCCGGATGACGCGGATGGACGGTTCGGCGCATCCCGGCGGCGGCGTCCCTTATCGGAGACGCTCCGATATCTCTGCGGCCGGCAAGGCGGGCACGGCCCCCGTTGACGTGAGACGGCCCCACCGACTAGGATTCACATACGCAAAAACCGGGGTGAACCGCCAGGCACGACGTTCGCCACACCCGTTGACCACCCTTTCCTGACCCAGGGGTCACAGTCGAGGAGGCCTTGCTGTGAGGATCGGCCTGCGCCGCGAGGACAAGTCCCCGTACGAAGCCCGCGTGCCGCTGGTGCCGGACGACGTACGTCTGCTGCGGCGTGAGGAAAGACTCGCGGTGATGGTTGAGTCGTCGCCGCAGCGAATCCTCGACGACGCGCATTTCGCCGAGGCCGGAGCGGTCGTGGTGCCAAACCTGCGGGATTGTCCGATCATATTCGGCGTGAAGGAAATCCCGTTCGAAAGGCTGGAACCCAACAAGACGTACATCTTCTTCGCCCACGTCATCAAGGGTCAGCCCTACAACATGCCCATGCTCCGCCGGCTGATGGAGCTGGGCTGCCAGTTGATCGACTACGAACGCATTACGGACGAAGAAGGCCGACGACTGGTCTTCTTCGGTCGTCACGCCGGACTGGCCGGCATGATCAACGCACTGTGGATGTTGGGCGAGCGATGGAAGCAGCGCGGCGTCGACACGCCCCTTCAACACATTCGACAGGCTCGTCACTTTGACTGCCTGGAGCAAGCACGGGGCGTGATCACCGACGTGGCGGACGAAATCCGCGCACACGGACTTCCCGCCGTCGTCTCCCCGGCCATCATCGGCGTCATCGGCTACGGCAACGTCGCCCGGGGTGTGCAGGAAATTCTGGACCTGCTGCCCATGGAAAGCATCCGTCCGGAAGACGTACCGGCCGTAGCCCGGCGGACCGGTGACAACTGCCGAAAGCTCTACAAGGTCATCTTCGAAGAGCGGCACCTGTACACGCCCGTGGACCGGGGGGCCTCCTTCGATCTCCAGGACTACTACGACCATCCGGAGCGATACCGATCCACGTTTCTGGAGCACTGGCCGCACCTGACGGCAGTCGTGAACTGCATCTACTGGGAGTCCGGCTACCCGCGCATTGTGACGAAAGCGGACCTGAAGCGCTTGTACACCGGCCAAGAGCGCCCTCGCCTGGAGGTCATCGCAGACATCTCCTGTGACGTACGGGGCTCCATTGAGTGCAACGTGCGGTGCACCGACCCGCGGAACCCCGTGTACGTGTACGACCCCGTGCGCGACACCGCGGTGGACGGCCTGGCCGGCGACGGGCCGGCGGTGCTGGCGGTGGACATCCTCCCCGCCGAACTGCCGGCCGATGCGTCGCGTGAGTTCAGCCGCATCCTCACGCCGTTCGTGCCCGCCATCGCCCGGGCCGACTTCACCGTTCCGTTCGATGAATGCGCCCTGCCCCCGGAGATTCGCCGGGCGACCATTGTGTACCAGGGCCGCCTGACGAGTGATTACGCGTACCTGGAAGACGCCCTCGCGGCGCGTCCGGTCTCATGAATGCAAAGCCGATGAAAAACATCCTGGTTCTCGGGGCCGGTCGAGTGGCACGACCGGCGGTCCAGTATCTCTTGGAGCAGTCCGAATTCCGGGTTACCGTGGCCGACCTGGAGGCAGGCCGGGCGGAAGCCGTGGTCAAGGACCACCCCAACAGCCGCGCCGTGGTCGCAAACCTCTCCCGGCGACCGGAAATGGACGCCCTGGTCGGCGACGCGGACGTTGTGATCAGTCTGCTGCCGCCCGACTGCCATCCGGCCGTCGCCGAGGTCTGCGTGGATCGACGACGCCCCCTGCTGACCACGTCATACGTGAGCCCGGCCATGCGATCGCTGGACGAGCGGGCGCAGAAGGCCGGCGTGTTGCTTCTGAACGAAATGGGGCTGGACCCCGGTATCGACCACATGTCGGCCAAGCAGGTCATCAACCGCGTGCGCGGCGGCGGTGGGCGGATCCGGGCGTTCACATCCGCCTGCGGCGGGTTGCCCGCACCGGAGGCCAATGACAATCCGTGGGGATACAAGTTCTCGTGGAGCCCCCTCGGCGTGTTGCGGGCCTGTGGAGCATCGGCCCGGTTCCGCAGAGACGGAGCAATTGTGGAACAGCCCAGCGGAACCATCTTCGACCACCCCGATTTGATGGAAATCGAGGGCGTCGGCACGCTGGAGTCGTACCCCAACCGGGATTCGCTGGCGTATGCCGATCTCTACGACATTCCGGAAGCGCAGAGCATTCAGCGGGCCACGCTGCGCTATCCCGGGTGGTGCCGGACGATGCAGGCCGTCATGGCGGCCGGATTCCTCGACGCCACGCCGCGGTCGTGGCCGGAAGGGACCCGCCTGGCCGATTTCACGCGTTCCCTGCTCCCGGACTCCACCCCGGGGTCCGTGCGAGCCGCCCTGGCCCGGCGGCTCGGTCTCTCCGAAGACGCCGATCCGCTCCGGTGCATGGAATGGTTGGGCCTTTTCGGCGGAGACCCCGTGCCGCTGCGACAAGGAAGCCCTCTTGAGGTGCTGGCCGCCCGGATGCAGACCCGGATGACCTTCCAACCCGGCGAACGAGACATGATAGCCCTACGGCACGTGTTCCGCGTGGAGAAGCCCGACGGCTCGTGCGAGCAGATCACCGCCACACTTACG
>JAFGJQ010000372.1 GCA_016929015.1 Phycisphaerae bacterium
ATCAGGGCGAGTGCCAGGGACACGCGCGGGCCGCGCGTGCCACGGGGGAGGGCCGAGGTGCGGCTCACCGAGACGGTTCGCCCTATCGGCCCGCCGCGAAGTCCGCGATAAATCGTCCGGCCTCGGGGCCCGGCGTGAATTCAAAGACGTAACACGGCACAGAAGCCGCCAGCGTGCCGCAGAAATCCAGGACCTTCGGCAGAAGCGCGCTGTCATACCAGGGGATTGAGCAGACGGGTAACAGGCGCTCGACGGCCTCGCGCGGCTCCAGGGGTGTGATGGCATTACGCTCCGCCTGTCGCAGGAACAGGAGCGCCGCCAGCGGCGCCGACTCGTTCAGGGCCGCGCGCGCCTCGCCCGGCCAGGGGGTTCCGTAGACGCGCATGCGGCCGGCCTCGCCCCGGACGATGCACCGGTCGTCGCTCACGACACGCGTGTTCGCCATGCCGGCCAGATTCCGGGCCAGCGTGGTCTTGCCCGCCCCGCACCTGCCTGCGAACACGAACCCGCGGCTGCCCACCACGGCTCCCGCCGAATGGACGATGACACCGCCGTCGCGGCCCAGGGTCTGCATCACCAGCAGTTGGTCCAGCGGGTAGTGCAGAGGGTTGAGCAGACGGTCACCCCCTGCGCGCGACGCGATCATTCTGTCGCCGCAAAAGATGGTGACGTGATCCGGATCGCGATCCATCCGCGCCGCCCAGAGCGGTATGCCGTCGCCATGCCGCAAGACGATCCACCGCGCGCCCTTCGGCCCGCAGTACAGCGTCCAGGTCTCCCCTGCATCAAAGACCTTCTCGAACCCCCGCACGTCCGGCATGCCGCCCACACACAGGTCAACGGGCACCGCGCAGACAGCCGGCGCGCCTGCGCCCGCCGCGTCAAGAAACGGCGCGCAGGCGTCGTCCGGCTCATGGAGATGCAAGCCTGAAGGCGGATGGATCACGAACCGGATGCCGGCGATGTCGAGCGTCCGCTGTTCCTGCTCTGCGGTCATGAGGGTGGCGGCGGCAGGCGGGCTGATGCCGTGCGGCCGGCGAAACACTGAACTGCAGAGGCCCGCGTCAGGAGGCGGCCTTGCCGCAGTTGTTCGATACGCAGGTGAAGCCGCCCGGCGAACTGCCCGACTCCTCCTGCTTACAGCCGTCCTGCAGTGTTTCCTCTGCGTTCAGCTCGATGACGCGTAGCCGGGGTTTCTCGTAAGCCTTCCTGCGCTGTTCGGTTCCGGCCTTCTTCTGTGGTGTCATGATGTGACTCCCGCTTCTTCAGACACTAACATATCACGCCGCAGGTTGGCTATCCTGCATGCATATTCACACGGGACCGTCTCGGACCCGTTTTCCAGGCGGTTCACAGCCGGGCACGTCGGGCACAGGACGCGCATTCCGCAGTCACGGCAGGGGTATTCTGCGGTCACCTTCTTCTCGCGAAGACCTGCCATCTCAGCCCAGCTCGCCTCAAACCCCCGCTCCAGCACATCATGCTTATCGTACGGCATCATGAGACATGGCGACATGCGGCCGGATGCGTCGATGAAGAAGCACGTCCGGCCGGCACCGCATTCGTAGAGATGCTCTGCCGACGGCAGGTCTTTCATCTTCTCGTAGGCCTTGCGCCAGCCTTCGCGAATCCGTTCATCAGCCATTTCGCAGGCGACAACTGCCTCCGGCGGGACGCGCAGGCCCAGCGGCGCCCGCTCACCGTCTCCGAAACGCGGGAAGACCAGCGGATCCACCCGGTGCCGGCACCCGACTTCGCGAGCCATGCTCCGGATGTCCGGCACCTCGTCGATGTTGTGAGTCATCAGTAAGGTCTTGAGCGCAACATACACGTTTTCCGCGATAAGCGTCCGCACGCTGTGCCACGTCACATCGAATGACCCCGCGACGCCGGTCACCCGGTCATGCGTTTCTGCTTTCGACCCGTAGATCGTGATCTCAACCGACGACGGCGGGTACTGCGCGAAAACATCCAGGATGTGCGGCGTCACCAGCGTGCCGCTGCAGAGGACGTGGACGACCAGGCCC
Organism: Phycisphaerae bacterium; assembly: GCA_016929015.1. Taxonomy (GTDB): domain Bacteria; phylum Planctomycetota; class Phycisphaerae; order UBA1845; family UBA1845; genus JAFGJQ01. The sequence goes on from JAFGJQ010000372.1 coordinate 2,028, forward strand.
CTCGTGCGCGCGTAGGCATAGATCTCCGGGAAATCGGAACGGATCATGGGGTCGCCGCCCGTGATGGTGAGATAGAGACACCCGGCAGCAACGACCTCGTCGACGAGATGTTTGACCTGCTCGGCCGTCATCTCCGGCCCGGCCGCGGGCGCGGCGGAACGGTTGTAACAGTGGACACAGCGCAGACTGCAACGCCGTGTAAGTTCGATCATGCCGGCGACCGGGACCCGCGCGCGGGCGGCCCGGGCGTTGAAGGCGCTCAGCCACTCCCGGTTTTCGGGCCAGATGTCCTGGGTACAGTCGCGCATTACTCTTTGACGAGCAGGTCGGCTTCGGTTAGTTCGTCCACGAAGGCCCGGCAGTCCCGCTCGGCCTGGGCCGGGCCTATGTCGAAGGATTCCGCTACGCGCTGGGCGATCGCGCCGAGCGCAAGGGCGCCGTCGAGCTGTTCCCAGATGAACTCCGCGACGGGATTGAGCACGAAGATGCGCCGCAGATCGGCCAGGTTGTTGGCCACCGGCACAAGAATCGTCTCACCGGCAATATGGCGGGTGACGATGCCGTCCTTGCGGCGGAACGTGTCGTTCATGGCGGCCATCATAAGCGCAGATTTCCGCTTCGGGCAAGCCTTGCCGTGGCACGGGCGGGAAAGGGTCGAGGGGGGACGTGGCACGGGCGGCTCGCCCGTGCCGCACCTCCCAGCGCTCCAGCATCACTCCCACCGTTCACGCACCTCTCTCCGGGCCGGCGCGAGGGTCACGCGCGGGCCGCGCGTGCCACGGGGGGGCGAGAACACCTACTTCACATGCGAGGCCGGATCGCCGAGCAGATTGTAGATCTGCAGCATGAACACCTGGGGATACTTGTCGGCGTAAGCCTCATGGGCCCGCGTCACCAATTCACCAAGAAGCGTCTCTCCGTCCTCGAACGTGCCCTTGAGGACTTCCTGGTCCATGAAACGCGCGAGGCTGTTCACGGACAGGCCCGTCGGCGACCAGACCGCCGCGGCGCCGCCGGTGCCGCTCCTCAGCAGATTCTCGGCCAGGCAGTCGAACCCGGGCAGTTCGAACCGGCCCATCAGGCACGTGAACCCGAGCACCACCGGGTCCTCGGCCCCGTTCACCAGCGAGGCGACGTCGGCGTTGCGCAGCATCCCGTTGCCGATGTTGTCGTATGAGCCGTGCCCGATATAGTTGACGAGCATCGTTCCGCCGTTGATCCCGCCGATGATAGCCGCGCGGGCGGCGGCCTCATTCACGTAGTTCGGCAGGTAGTACTTGCGCACGACGTAGTCGCCGGGCACCAGGCCGGCCGCGTTGTCGCTGTCCAGCGGGAAGTTCCCCGCGCCGTCCGGGTCGTCCGCTATGAAGATCGCCGTTCGTGTCCAGGCTCCGCCGGCCGCCTCGTACGCCTGCACCTTGGCCAGCAGGGCCGCCAGCTCCGCCTCCGTCAGCACCGGCAGACGCCCCACGCACATCTCCGGCACCGCGTCGTTGCCCACGACATCCGCATACCAGCCGTCCGAGGCAAACAGGCCGTCGGACGTGGACACCAGCTTGGCCGGCAATACGTTGTCGCCGTAGCCTTCAGCATCCTTGTAGTCATAGGTCCCCTTGCCCACCAGGAGCACGTAGCGCGGTTCCGTCTTCCAGTAGGTGAAGGCGTAGTCCAGGAACGCGCGGATGGCCCACGGCGTCTTCAATCCATCGCCGAACACCTCGTAGATCTCTTCCAGGTCCACCACCATGGTGCGCCATCCCTGGCCCTGCCGGTACGCCGCCCAGGCCTCGGCGCCCGCGCGCAAAGCCCGGGGCGTGATCACAACATAATCGGCGCGATTCCTTCTGCTCGTCAGCACGGTCGTCTTCGTACTGCCGCTCATCCCCGCCACCGCCTTGCGGCCCGCCGGACACCACACCACAAATTCGTCACCCGGCGATTCTGCCTCGAACGTCGCGCGCCAGCCGCCCACACCCGCGTCGATTCCGACCCCCTTGAGAACCTTCGGCGCCGACGGCTCGTTGATATTCCAGACGCGAATGTCCGGTGAACTGAACCCGTCCACGCTGATCACCGGCTGTCCGTCCGCCCGCACGATCAGCTGGTCGTCCGCCGGCGCGCACCTGCGCGCGTATCCCACCTCGAAGCTGTTCACCGCGAACTGGCTTGCGCCGACTCCGGGATCCTTCACGCCCTGCACCGCCACCGTGTTGGACCCCTCGGTCAGCAGGGACTGGTCGAATGTCAGTTCCAGGTCGAATGCAGTCAGCCCGCTCCATGCCCCCTGCCCAATCGCCGTCCCGTTCAGCAGGACCACAGCATGGTGCGGCCCGCCGTAGGCGCCCTGCAGATGGAGGCTCAAGCGGGCGTCGGCCGGAACATCCGCCAGGCCGGTCACATCCACTCCGAATACGCGGTTGCTCATGGTGCGGTTCCCCGCCACCACGTATTCCCACATGTAAAAGTCCTGTTCCGGGTCCCCAATAAGCCCCGTGGAGGCCCAACGGTCGCGCTCCGCGCGTGCCCAGTCCCAGAAGACACCACCCTCGACCGGCACAACCGAGGATCCTCTGACCACGCCGAGCGTTCCCGCTTTCCCGAAGCCCGCCAAGTAGACGTTGTCGTCGGTGAAGATGCTGTCCAGCGCTTCTCCGAAGAGGTACAGGCCCGACCCGTCCGGCTCCGGGTCGTACCGAACCTGCCGCCCCATGTTCTTCAACAGGATTCGGCGCTTCCTGATCAGGCGTTTGGCCTTGTTCTCGTCCAGTCCAAGCTGTGCCGCCAGGTCTTTCCATCCGATGTAATACAATCCATCCTCGCGCACCGAGATCATCGCGACATTGGCTCTCCACCCCTTGGCCGCCGCGGCTTTCTTCCGTTCCAGGGCCCCGGCACTGCGCCGCGTCCGGCTCTTTTCGGCCGGCGCATGCGGCGCCCGCTCGTATCCATCCAGTTCCAGGTCGGAGATTTCAGATTTCAGATCTGAAATCTCAGATCTCTGCATGACTGACCTCTGACTTCTGACCTCTGACCTCTTCTCCACAACGACTTCATACGGCCCGTACGTCCGCTGTTTGCCGTCGAACTCATGCTCCACGAGCTTGTAGCGCAGAGCGCCCGCCTTGGCGCCAGGGTCCAGCACCCGGTACACACCTCCCTGCGGCGCGGTCAGGAGGCCCGGCACCATCTCCTCGTTCACCAGGACCCACTCCCCGCTCTCCGAATCCAGACGGTACACATCGAAACCCGCCGTGCGGATCTCCCCCGCCGTCTCCCACTCCACCACCACGTTGCCGTCTTCCAGATACGCGCGCAGCCCGGAAATGGCGGCCCAGGTGAGCCAGGGCTCGAACACGGCGTCGTCGTGATTGTTCGTCTCCACGACATCCAGCTCGTTGAGGTAGGTCAGGTGCGCCCAGTTGGTGATGGTCATGCCCTCCGTGCCCTCACGCACGGTCACGTTGATCCAGAGCGTTGTACTGCCGTAGACCGGCAGGGTCCCGAGATACCACGTATTCTCCTCGACCACGTAATTGCCGTTCGAATGCGAGTTGTACTGCACCTCGTCCGGCAGGACGTCGCCGATTTCGACGCCGGTCGCCGTGATCGGACCGTTATTGCTGATTATGATGCTGTAATCGATGACCTGCACTTCCATAGGGGTCGAATCGCTCACGTCCTTGATCACCGCCAGGTCGGTGTACGTCACGCAGTCGGTCACGCCGCCCTGGATGACCGGGTGGGTCGCGCTGACGGCGCTGGCGATGTTGACGACCTGCGTGACCGTGCCGGGGACGTCCACGGTCGCCTGGAACG
>JAFGJQ010000373.1 GCA_016929015.1 Phycisphaerae bacterium
GATCCGCAGTACGTCTTCGATTGACGTGACGGCCTCCTCTGCCCCGCTGGGGCAGAGTATCTCTCTTTCCCCTCACCACGGGTTCCGTCCCGATTGTCATCGGGACTCCACCCGTGGCTACAGTCCATCGCCCCGCCGGGGCGAGAGGCAATCCAGCGTTGTAGTGAATACTGCGGAAAGCCGAGTGTCGGTGTTTTGGCACTGACGGTGCCACTGCTCTTCAGTAGTGCGGTCTTGCGGCGCTTCCAGCGGGCGAACCGATCGGAAATAATGGCACGGACACTGACGGGCACGGACGCCTATCCCCCCCCTGTAGTACATCGCGCTGACGCGCTGGGGGAGCGAAATAGCCGCGCCGCGTGGCGTCGGTTACGCTCGGTGGGGTGTTCTCCGATCTCGCACAGCCCGGTCCGCGGCCGCCGCCCGACGATGAGCCGTTGATGCGGGGCGTCCGCGCCGGCGACCTGACGGCCTTTGAGCAACTCGTCCTGCGCTACCAGACCGATGCCTGGGGCGTCGCCTGCGGCTTCACGGCGCGCTGACGTTTGTCACGATGTTGTTGGTCGTGAACGTGTTGGTCTTGGTTCCGCCGCTGTATGTGCCGCCCTGATACAAGCCGTCCGTGACCACGCCGGTGGAGCTGCCGCCGCGGTACAGTTCACAGCTTGTTCCCGCCACGAACGCCGGGCAGGAAACGACGAGCGACCGATACGGCTTGGCCGGGGCGAAGGTCACGACGTATGTTCCGCCGGCGGTGGTCTGAATGTGGGCCAGGGTGCCGGCCGCTTTGTTCGCGTTGTAGTTGATCTTCACGGACCGCTGCGTCGACGTCGTGCTGGGGGCCTGCGCCATCTGCGCGCTGCCCGCCGCCACAAGGATGCCGCCGCTGATGTTGAACGTCCGGTCGTAGTCGATCGCACTGTTGAAGTCGACCGTCGGGCCGTGAACGATTACGGTGCCGCCGGTCATGACGACGTAGCCGTTCACGTCAATGCCGTCGCCCGCGGCATTCACCACGATGTAGCCGCCGTGGATATAGAGATAGTGGTCGCCGGCCGGAGGCGGCCACCCCCCGGACCCGTCTGCGCCGCCGGCGCCGTTGATGCCGTCGTCGCTCGACGTGACGTGGATGTTGCCGTCATTGATGGTGATGTCTGCGCTTTCGATGCCCTCGTAGCTCTGCGTCACCACGATCGTGCCGCCGTTGATCACCATGACGAGGTCCGAGTGGAAGGCGTCATCCCCGGTGGCCACGTTGAAGGTGCCGCTTTCAATCGTGACGGTGTCGTTGGAGTGGACGGCGTCATCGGCGCAATCCAGAACAAAGGTGCCGCCTTCGATCAGCACGCTTGCGAGTCCCTTGATTCCTTTCGCCGAAAGGTCCTCGGAGATCGTGGCGGTGTGGCCGCCGCCGGAGGTGATGGTGATGTCGCCGCCGGTGATGGTCACGTCGGTCTCCGCGGCAATGCCGTCGCCGCCTGACGTGATGTCCAGCGACCCGTTCTGAATCGCGATGTATCCCAGTTCGGCATCGTCCGCGTTGTCGGATTTCAGGGCGTCGCCGCCGGCGGTGACGATAATGTCTCCGTCCTGGATCCGCAGGTAGTCCTTGCCGCGGATGCCGTCGTCCACGGCCATCACGTTGAGCGTGCCGCCCGTGATGATCAGCTCGTCCTTGCTGCCGATGGCGTCGTTGTAGTTGCCAAAAACCGTCAGCGACCCCGTACCAGAGATGATCAGAGTGTCCTTGCTGAACAGGGCCGCGTTGGGCTCGTCATCCTCCGGATTCTCGTACACGTATGTCGTTGCGTCAGACAGAATGTTCGTCGTCTGATCGACCAGGACGACTTCGGTGCTCGCGGCGCTCAGCACGTACACGGGGGCGCTTGTGGAGTTGCTGATGCTGACGCCGTTCAGCAGCATCCTGACCGGGCCGGCATCGGCCGTGTTCACGACGATCTGCCCGTCCGTCAGCGTGCCGGTGATGGTGTAGCTGCCTTCCGACGTGATGGTGGCCCTGGTGCCGTCCACGGTAACGCCGTCGCCGTTTACGGTGATGGACGTCCCGTTCAGGATGATCTCGGTCTCCACGGGGCCCGCGGAGCCGCGCCCGCACGAGGGGTCGGCGGGGTTGCCTTCCCCGCTGTAGCACAACTGGATGACGCCGAAATCGGAAGCGTCCACGTCGCCGTCCTGGTCACAGTCGGCGAGAATGAAGCCCTCCAGATCAGGCGTCAACGTACACTCGGCCGGCAGTGGGTCGTACGGCTGGGACGGCCCGGTGAGGCAGCCGCTCAACAGCAGATAGTCGGTCCCATCCACGTCGCCGTCCTGGTCGAAATCGCTCAGTGCATACCCCACGATACGCCCCGGGCTTGCGACCTCGCCGCGGGTGGATGCCTTTGAGCCGTACGCATCGCCGGCCGCAGCCAGTACCCAGGAGGTCTGGGGCTCGGTATAGCCGTAGTCCGTGGCCGGTATGTTGCAGCTCTTGTTCTGCGTCCGCACGGTTCCCGGGAAGTCCTCGTCGCCGTAGGTCAGGCGATCGACCAGGATCCCCCCGGCATCGTAGAGGTTGATTTCATCATTCCGGCCGAGATTGGCCGTGTTGCCCCCGATGATCGTGACGCCGCTGAGGCCCCAAATCTGGGCGAAGTCTGCCGCGGTTTCGTCCGTCAGGACCACCGACTGACCGGGAGCAACCACGCCGAAAGCGCTGAGGCCGATTGTCCCGGGCACGCGGCTGTCGTCGTCGAAGCTCCAGCCGGTCATGTCCACCGGGTCCGGCCCGATGTTGGTGAATTCGACGAACTCGCCGGTATTGCCCGATCCGAGGCCATTGTACATCCACTCGGTAATCACCATCTCGCCGGAGGCGACCGGTACCAGGGCGACGACCACGCTGAGCGCGAGCGACGGCTTCATGCTTTCTCCTCCTTGTTGGGAGATGTTCTGGAGCACACGGCTCAGCCGGCCACCACCAGCGCAGCTCCCGAGTGCCGGTCGCGAACTCCAGGACGATCCCTGCTCAACTATCCAGGTTCAATTATGAAGAGGTGATGAAACCGGCTGAGATGGTGTGCGGAATCGGCATCGTCAGCGTCTTCCGTGGCGACAAGCACCAACCGAACTTCATTCGTAAACCATTTTTTGTCAATAGGATATGACTGTTTCACAGAAAGAAATCACTGTATTCGTGGAGTGACTTATTGACTTTGTATCGGACTATTAATTAATATTGTCGATGTTATGCATGATAACCTTCCAGGAACGCCGCCGTTGGTCCGGGCCGTGAACCGGCGACTCATTCTGGATCGGGTCCGCCAGTCGGGCGAAGTGTCTCGCGCCGAGTTGGCAAAACTGACGGACATCCGTCCGCCCACGGTTTCGGCGGTGATCAAGCAACTCATCAACGAAGGTCTGGTGGAGGAGATCGGGAACGGGGAATCGAACACCCGGACAGGTCGGCCTCCGCGTCTGGTAGCGTTGGCCCGCAAGCGCCCGCAGGCGGTGGGTTTTGAGGTCAGTGGTTCCCTGATTCGAGCGGCGTTGTGCGACCTTCGCGGCGAGCCCACAGAGCAGGCGATGCTGCCGTACGCGCCGGACACGCCGGAGCGAACGGTGGACCGGCTGTTCGAGACGGGTGAGCGGTTGTTGCGCAAGTGCGGGCTGCGTTGGCTGGATATGCAGGGGGTGGGCGTAGCGTTGCCGGGGTTGGTGGACACGTTCCACGGAGTCGTGCGGTGGAGCCGGCCCTTTGAATGGCGTGACGTGCCGTTGGGGGCGGTCTGCGAATCGCGCTGGGGGCTGGCGACGGACGTGATGAACAACGTGGTGGCCGGCAGCATGGCGTCTCATTTTCTGGGTGAGGCCCGACACTCCCGGAACCTGATTTTCATCCACATGCGGTTCGACGTTGTGGAGCCGGGCACGCCGGCGGACGCGGTGCGGCTGGGCAGCGGGATCATCATCAACGGCGAGCCGTATCACGGGGCGTTCGGAGCCGCGGGTGAGATTTCACGGCTGGTGGTCCATCCGCTGGCGTATGCACGGGATGCGGAAGGCCGGTCGTTTGCCAACACGGCAGCGCTGGAGTCTGCGTACCTGAAGGGCCTGCCCTCCGCGGTGGAAGCGATGGACCGGGTGGCGGGTGATATCTCGAACTACGTCATTCACGCGATCAACTTTCTCGACCCGGGCGTGGTTGTGCTGGGTTCGGATCACGAAGTGCTGCGCGACGCCGTGCTGGACCGGCTGAACCGGATTCTGGCGGAAGATGCGTTGCGGCAGGAAGTGGGGACGACGGAGATCATGGCTTCCACGCTGGGCGAGTTCGGCATGGTGCGGGGTGCGGTGGTGCCGACCCTGCAGCGGGTGTTCCGCATGCCGCGATGGAGTTAGGGATCAGGACGGGCAGGAAGCGGCCGCGGGCCGCGGGCACATCAGTGACGAGGAGAAGGAATATGAGGTTCACTTCGATTCAACGGATGGCGTTGGCCGGTGCCGCGGCACTGCTGCTGGGTGTTCCGGTGTTCGCCGGCGACCCCATTGAGCCAGGGATCATCTTTGATTTTGACACGCACACGGAGTACTGCGATCCGGACTACTGGAGCTTCTTCGGGTATCCGACCACGGACTTCGGATCCAACGGAACGTCGCCGGACCGTCAGGCGGTTTCCACCACGGGCAACTGGACGACGTGTGACGCACAATACGGGTTCTCGAACTGCCAGTTTCTAGGCTCCAAGCATGGCGGCGGCCGGATTCTGAACCAGCCCCTGTGCCAGCCCTACGGGTCCGGCATCGAAGACGCCGACCTGAACCTGAGCTTGGGTACGGGCATTACCATGATGGTCAAGCTGGTGCTGCCGGAAGGTGACAACCCGCCGGCGTCGGCAGGGACGCCGGGCGTGCGGCTGCAATTCCAGTTGGTGGACACAGACTTTCCCGGCAACCCGGGCGCTTGCACGACGGCGGTGCTCCCGGGCCGCAACGTGCTGGGCCGGCCCTACGTAAACCGCATGTATCCGCTGAGCGGCGAGCAGGAGTGGGAGACGATCACCATCTGGTTCGCGGGCCTGGACTGGTCGTGGGATGCGGCAGCCATTGCCGGCATCGACGGCTTTGACATCAGCGACATCTGCTCCATGAAGTGCATCTGGCGGCGGGGCGACACGTCGTCCAACCGGAACACGATCATCTTCGACGAAATCACGCTGATTGACGATCCGCCCGTGCTCTGGGCGGATGCCGACCTGGACCAGGACGTGGACCTGACGGATTTCGCGATGCTCCAGGAGTGCTTCGGGGCGGACCTGGCCGAATGGACGGATTGCCTGAACCTGGATGCGAACCGCGACGGCGAAATCGGCGAAGCCGATTACCTGAACTTCAACGACTGCATGTTGGGGTCGGATGTCACCACGGGGTTCTACCCGTGGTGTTACTAGGCGTAGTGGACGGACGGGCGGCCACGTGAGCGCCGCCCGGCGAAAGAAGCTCTCTCTTTTTCTCTTGGACAGGAGGTAGGAACATGAAGAAATCTCTCATATGGGCGGCCGCGTTGGCCATGCTACTGGTCGGCACGGTCGGCGTCGCACGGGCCGACCTGCTCTACGGCTTTGAGGGCGGCGTACAGAGTTGGGGGAGGTTTGGCAACGGCACGCTGGACTTCGGCGCCGCGCCAGGTCTGGGTTCCGTGGGTGACGGGATCTACTATGTGCTGAACCTGCAACCACAATGGTGGGGGGGGGCAGTGAAGTCGCCAGCCCAGTCCACCATGGGCTACGATATGTCGCAGTACACCGGCTTCAGTGCGGACGTGCAGCTCAGCGTGGACGGTCTTGATCCGGCATTTCCCGGACCTGGGCCACAGGTTGAACTGATGCTCCGGCTTCCCGGGTACCTGGAGTGGGCGAAGATCGAAACGCTCCCGCTGGATGGGTCGTGGCACACGATCTCGTCGGACTTCGCTGACCTGGTTCCGCAGAGCAGTGCAACGGACCCGATTACGCAGGCCCAGCTACAGAACCCCAGTCTCGAAATCCGTGTGCTGCTGCGTGATCTCCACCAGGGTGATCCGGTCCCATCAGGCAAGGTTCGCATGCGGGTGGACCAGATTGCGGCGTTCCCCGAGCCGGCCTCGCTGGCGCTGCTGGCTCTCGGGGCGCTGGTGCTGGTTCGCCGGCGCTAGGCCGGCCGGACGCGTGAATGACGCGGAAACGCAGAGGCCGCCGGGGCGTCAGGTTTCCCGGGCGGTGACTCCGGCGAATCCGGCAGACGTTGGTAAGCAGCCGAGTCTGACATCGTCAGATTCGAGGCATTGCAGAACGCGGTGCGGAAGGCCGCGCCGTGCGAGGAAGCGCGCTGTGCGCCAGAAGGACAGAATCATTGCGGCCCTCCTCGGCATCGTGATGGTGTCGATTGGAACCGAGCCCACACGTGGGCAAGCTGCGACGCCCGAAACCCCACGTACGGGCATCGCCCCCACGAGCTGCCCGATCCCGGTGGCGGATTTCGAGGACTCGATTCGCACGGAACAGGGCGGCATGTTCTTCTGCATCGGGGGGCGTCCGGACCAGGTGCGCGACGGCCTGGTCCGGACGGGCGACCCCGAGGCGGGCGCCTGGCGCATCGAAGTCTCGGCCGACGCACCGAGCACGGGCGCGGGTGGGGTATTGCCCCTGTATGACACCTGCCCGGTGGCGATCGCCGACAAACAGGGTACCGAGCGTGACACGGCGACAACGGTGAACATGCCCGCGGCTTCGCCTACGGGCATGGCACCCACTCCGGGCGTGGATGTCTCGCAAACGCCCGTCCTGCACCTGCGGCTGATCGGTGAACTGGGGCAGCGGCAACTGCGGGTGGAAGGGATTGCGGGCAAGCCGGTGGGCCCCGAGACGGTTGGGGTCACCCTGTTCACGCTGCCGGCAGATGCGATCGATGCCCGCCGCTGGCGGGACATACCCATCGCGATTTCCGAATCCGAGATCAACCTGAGGCGGGTGACGGGGATTCGCCTCTTGATTGAGGGTCCAGGGGAGGCTTGGCTGGCCGTCGATTCCATCGGCCTCGTAACGTCCACAAGCGGGTCGCGGACATCGCAGCCCGGGCCAGCCAAGCCGCATTCGTTGCGTCACGCGATGTGGTCGTGGCGGACGGAATCCATCTTGCGCGACCCGGCCCAGCAGGATACTCTGATCGCTTTCTGCCGGGAGCAAGGGATCACCGACCTTTTCAGCCAGGTTCTGTACGAATACCGCGATGGGAAAGTGACACTTCAGGAAGTGGACTCCCAGCGGCAGTTCAACGCGATGGCCCGCGGCGGCGGCATTCGGGTCCACGCCCTGGACGGCCACCGCAGTTACGCATTGGAGGCCAACCACCCGCGGATACTGGGGTTGGCGGAAGCCCTGATCCGATTCAATGAGGAGGGATCGCCGGAGACTCGATTCCACGGCGTCCACCTGGACAATGAGCCGTACCTGCTGGCCGAATGGAAGAACGAGGCCACGCGGCCGGCGGTGTTGCGGGCCTATTATGAGTTGAACCGCCGGCTGGCACCGCGGCTGAAGGAGGCCCATCTGGAGTTCGGGCTGGACATCCCGTTCTGGTGGGACAAGGTGGACGAATCGGGTCGGGCGGTGTTCCGGGTGATGACATCCGACGGCGAGCGGCCGCTTCTGGAGGCGGTCTTTCCGCTGGTGCAGAACGTGGCGGTCATGTCGTATCGGGAACGGGTCACGGGCTGCAACGGGGTGGTCGGCCATTGCCGAACGGAGTTTGGGTTGGGACAGCGGCTCGGAGTGGACGTCTTCGCTTCCATCGAAACGGGGGCGGGGGAGCGGTTTGAGAAGGGAACCACGTTCGGCCCGTATTCGCGGGCGTATTTTGAGTGGCAATTCGACACGCTGAAACGGGCGCTATCTCGCGAGCCCGGCTGTTCGGGCCTGGCCGTTCACGCGTACAAGTACTACCGGGAGATGCTGGAGAAACAACGATGACACGTCACGTCTTGAGCCGGCCCGGCCAAAGGGTGGGCAAGCCCGACCGCGCAGCCGCGTTCACGCTGATCGAGCTGCTGGTGGTGGTGTCCATCATCGCGCTGCTGATCTCGATCCTTTTGCCCAGCCTGAAGAAGGCGCGAGACCAGGCGAAGGACACGGCGTGCAAGGCGAATCTGCGCAGCATGGGCCAGGCGTTCATGATGTACGCCGAGCGGTACAACAACGTCTGGCCGCCGGTGACGGATTTGTTTAACACAAACCGATGGCCCGTGCCGTTCCACTGGGGAAAGCTCGTGTCACACGAGTTGGGCAAGTACGACGGCGACGGCAAGCTGCTGCGCGGGGGCGGCCCGTCGATCTTCCTGTGCCCGTCGGAGAAGGCGCCGCGCATGATCGCGAATTGGAATCCGGAAACCTCTGTAATCATCAACGTGGATCGGGTGGAGGTGGGCGGAAGCTTTGCCTACAGTGCGGAAATCCACCGAACCATCAAGAGTAGCGGGGAGGAGGGTCTCGAATACGGCTACGACAGCACGCATCCCCCATTCCTGAATCGGCTTGACTGGTGCAAGCGGCCCGGCGAGATCATCTCCGTGATGGGCAACGACCACCCCTTGACGAACACGGGTTCTTCCGGTTGGCGGTTTGCCCGCGACACCGGTTACGCGTTCTGGATGGGCTACCGCGACAGCAACGGCATTCCGGCGACGGCGGCCCAGCAGACTTACCGCGTTCTTGGGGGTCGGCACGGCGGCAAAGGAAATGCGCTGCATATCGACGGTCACGTGGTAGGCCAGCGGCCGGATCGCGTCAAGTATGACCAGGTAAGCTGGAAGCGCTGGACCGACCGCGACAACCCGCCCCCGGGAGGAATCTGATCGGCCCATTAGGCGGGTGTGGGACTGTGGAGAAGACGAGCGGAACGAGGTCTTTCATGCGGTTGAGCATGCGGCAACTGGGATGGGTGGCGGGTGCCCTGAGCGCACTCGCCGGGGGATGGGTATCGGCTCACGCCGATACCGTGATTGCAGACTTCAACTCCGCCACGGTGGGCAGCTACAACCCGCGGGCGAATTGGAGCGCATTCGGGAACGGAACCACGGACCGCGGCGTTACGGCCAGTGGGGCCTCCGGGAATGGGGCGTTCCACTCCGTGGACTTCGCCGACTCGAGTTGGGGCGTTGGCGACAAGGAAGAGGTATTCCGCGATCTGTCCGCGTACTCGGCCATCCGGGTGGACGCCCGCCTGCTGCCCAATGTGGGGCACTCGGGCACGCCGCAACTGCGCCTGGGGCTGAACATGGCCGACGGTGCAACGGAGTGGTCCACGCCCACGGTCGACCTGACGGCCGACTACCAGACGTACACGTTCGAGTTCAGTTCGCTGACCCGCACGGCGGGCAGCGGCGCGCTGGACCTGACGAACTGCCAGATAAAGCTGGTTCTGCGAAAGAACGACCAGGCGGGCAGCGCCCGGTTCGATTTTGACGAGGTGTTTGCCGTCTCCGGCGGCGGGGAAACGTACACGCTAACCCCGGTGAATCTGAACCCGCCGCCGGACGGCGATTCCGTGCGGGCCGTCTGGCTGTACGCCGGCACGAAGTTCAGCAGCAGCGCAGAGTCGCAGGCGGTGCTGGATTTCTGCGCCCAGGAGGGAGTCAACTGGATCTTCCTGGGCGGCTACACGGTGTGGGCGCTGGGCACGGAGGAGGAACGGGCGAACATGCGGGTGTTCGTCGAGACGGCGCACGCCAGCGGCATCCGGGTGGACGCCCTGGGCGGCGACGTGACGTGGCAGGACAACCCGACCATCGTGCAAACGCGCCTCAACCAGGTGCTGGCCATGCACAACGCCACGCCCACGAATCCCAACGACGATTTTGACGGATACCACTTTGACGTGGAGTTCTGGCTGGACAGCACGTACAAGAACGCGACGAACGAAGCGGGCCGCCGGCAGGTGGCGGTCAACTTCCTGAGCAACGTGCTGGTCAACGCCCGGCAGCACCTGGACGCCAACGGCGAGTCGGACATGGCCATCGGCGTGGACCTGTCGGCCCATCACGAAAACAGCACGCATCTGCCCTCTGCCTTCAGCTACGGTGGGACCACGCAGTATTTCATCGAGCACGTAATGGACCTGGTGGACGACGTGGTGCTCATGAGCTACATCGACTACGCCAGCGGCTTGCTGAGTTGGACGAGCTACGAGCTGAACAAGGCCGCGGGCAAGGGACGGCAGATCCTGGTGGCAACGGATCTTCAGCCGATCCCGCCGGCGCTGTCCATCAACACGTTCTGGGACAACCTTCCCACCGCGTTCTCGGACATGACCATGGAGGTTCGCACGTACCACACGCTGCTCTCGCCGGCACAGTATGGAGCCCTGGCGGGCGTGTCCGTGTTCCATTACGACTACTACCTGGATGTGACTCCCCAGCCGCGCAACCGGGCCGATCTGGATGGTGACGGCGACGCGGACGCAACGGACTACGCGGGACTCGCGTCATATCTGGCCGGTCCGACCGTGGCCGCCGAGGGATTGGCCGTCAACGGCGACCTGAATCAGGACGAGGCCGTGGATCTGGCGGACTTCGGGGTATTCACGGAGTGTTTTACGGGCGCGGGTATCACGGGGCCGATCCCGGCGAGCTGTGATCGCTGAGAGACCGGCTGGAAAGCCGGTCCCACAAGGGAGATCGGTCACACAACAGGGGCTGGTCCCACAGCAGAAGTCGGTCCCCCAGCAAGCATTGAATCCCACGTCGGAGTCGTCATGCTCGCCGCTGCGAACACACTGCACGAAGCTGATTGGATCGTACTGGTCGGGTACTTCGCGGTGATGCTGGGGATCGGGGCCTACTTTTACCGGCACATGCGGGGGATGAAAGACTACTTCAGCGGGGGCAACCGGGTGCCCTGGTGGCTGGCCGCCGGCTCCTTCTACATGAGCGGCTTCTCCGTATTCGCGTTCGTCACCTATTCGGCGATCGCCTATACCGACGGTCTGGCCGGCGTGTCCATCATGTGGTCGTACATTCCCGGCACGCTGCTCTGTGCGTTGGTTTTCGCGCCGCGCTGGCGCCGAGCGCGGGTGGACAGCCCGGTGGAGTACCTGGAGGCGCGGTACAGCCGAACCCTGCGGCAGGTCTGCGCATGGCAGGGAGTGCCACTCAAAATCATCGATGATGCCCTGAAGATCGTGGCCATCGGCATGTTCATCTCCACGAGCCTGGGGCTGGAGATGAGAAGCTGCATGTTATGGTCCGGCATCATCATGCTGGCCTACACGTTCATGGGCGGGCTGTGGGCGGTCATCGTCACGGACTTCATCCAGTTCGTGGTCATGGGAGTGGCCGTGCTTGTCCTCTTCGTGCTCGCACTCAACAGAGTGGGCGGAGTTGACGGACTGATTGACGGCTCGCCGGCGGGTTTCTTCCGGCCGGTCACCGACGACTACAACACAATGTACTTCATCGCGTGGCCGTTGCTGCTGGCCGTGTCGATGTGCAGCGTGCATTGGCAGATTATTCAGCGGTTCTACTGCGTGCCCAACGAGCGAGAAGCGCGGAAGATGGGCATCCTGGTCACGGGCCTGTACGTGGTGACGCCGCTGATCATGTTCGTGCCGGCCATGGCCGCCCGGCAGCTTCTGCCGGAAGGAATCGAGCCAAAGAAAGTGTACGCTGTTCTGTGCCAGACGCTGCTACAGCCGGGGTTGCTGGGCCTGATGATCGCCGCGATGTTCGCGGCCACCATGTCCATGCTCAGCAGTGATTACAACGCGGCGGCGGCCGTGGTTACGAACGACGTATACCGCCGGTTGCTGCGGCCACAGGCAGATCAGAGAGAGCTGGTGTTGGTGGGTCGGGTGGCCACACTGCTGGTCGGTGGATCGTCGTTGGGACTCGCAATGGCGCTGGCTGACACGAGCGCCAAGGATCTGTTCGACAACATGGTCAAGCTGTTCAGTGTGGCGACAGCGCCCGTGGCGGTGCCGATGATTCTGGGGTTGCTGATCCGGCGACTCACGGGGGCGTCTGCCCTGGCCGGTTTCGCGGGCGGACTCGCGGCAACCTTGACGCTGTTCTGGCAGTTGAAGAAGCCGGTCTCGCCCCTAGGCATCACAATCCAGCCGGAAAATGTCATCTTTTTCTCCGGTCTGGCGGTGACCAGCCTGATCATGTTTGGCGTAAGCGCGATCTGGCCCCGGGCATCTGCCGAGGCCGCACGAGTCCGGCCATTCCTCCAGCGGTTGGACATGCCCATCGGCTCCATGGCCCAGGATCGGCCGGCCGGGGAGGCAGTGGTGTCCCCATTCCGCGTCGTCGGGGTTTCCATGGCGGCCATCGGGGCAATCATGCTGGCGATCACGCGGTTCGTACACGGATCGACGGATGTCTGGCTCAACACCGGAATAGGGTCGGCGTTGCTGGTCGTCGGTCTCGTGTTGGTGTGGAAGAGCAGAATGGGGAAGGGAAGCGACGAGGGGCGGCAGGGTTAGGGACCGGCTGGAATCCCGGTCCCGACATGTCGGGAGGACGGTCCCACAGACTCTGGAGAACTGGAAACCGGAAACTGGAGACTAGAGGGATGAGAGACCGGCTGGAAAGCCGGTCCCACAAAAGAAGCCGGTCTCACAAGAGAAGGCGGTTCCACAAAAGAAGGTGATCCTGCGGGTTTGCGGAGCATGGCGGGTGTTTTGAGGGAATTTCGGGCTCGGCGGGCGCTGGTGAAGGTGTGCGCCGATCGGGAATCGCTGGGCGAGGCCGCGGGTGGGCATGGGGCGGCCTTGCTGCGGGAGCGGTTGGCGGCCAAAAGCGTGGTGCGTGTGATCTTCGCCTGCGCGCCCTCGCAGGAAGCCACGCTGGCCGCCCTCACCGCGGCACGGGGAATCGACTGGCACCGCGTACATGCACTGCACATGGACGAGTACATCGGCCTTCCCGCTGCGCATCCGGCCAGCTTTCGGCGGTGGCTGAAGGAGCACCTGGTGGCCAAGGTCCGCCCCGGGCGCGTGGACTACCTCAACGGAGATGCGGCGGATGCGGAGGCGGAATGCCGGCGGTATGCGGATTGGGTCGCGGCATCGCCCGTGGACATGTGCTTCCTCGGCTTCGGGGAGAATGGACACATCGCGTTCAACGATCCGCCGGTGGCGGATTTCGAAGACTCGCAGCGCGTAAAGATCGTAACCCTGGATGAGGCGTGCCGGATGCAGCAGGCGGCCGAAGGGCATTTCCCGACGCTGGATGACGTGCCGCGCCAGGCCCTGACCCTGACCTGCCCGGTGCTGCTGGCGGCGGACTACCTGATCGCCTCGGTGGCCGGGCCGCGCAAGGCGGAGGCCGTTCGGCAGGCCATCAAAGGCCCGCGGTCGACGGCGTGCCCGGCATCGGCGATCATGGATCACCCGCGGGCAACGGTATACCTGGACGCGGAGTCGGC
>JAFGJQ010000030.1 GCA_016929015.1 Phycisphaerae bacterium
CCCGGTTCAATGACGCTCAGCGAAGTGCTGACGCCGACCAGCTCGATCGCCCCGGCCGTCCCGCCGTTGGCCATCAGGCTTGCCTGAACGCCCGTCTCCCGAACGGCCACGCACAGCCCGACGGACCCAGATGCGAAGTCGCCCAGGTTGTTGATGGTGAACCGAACCTTGCCCTGCAGGTCCACCGTGGGATTCGGATGCTCCAGACCGTTGAAGCTGGACAGACGTACCCAGGAATACGAGTCCGTGGCGTCGAGCCAGTGGAAAAAGATGTTCAACGACTGGATGCCGTCCGACCCGCCGAAGCCGCCCGATCGAAGGGCGTCATTGGCAAAAGCCGTATCCAGCCCCCGGGTCGAGCTGGAAAACGCGGGGTTCTGAAACACCTCGCGAGCGTTGGTCGGCCCCTCGAAGCTCAGCTTCGGCGAGTAGAACGTGGCGCCGGCCACCATGGGCCATGCGCACACGACCAACGCCCCTGTCATCACGATTCGTTTCCATTGTGTCATTTCAATCACTCCTCCAGACCACGGTTGTCGGGGCCAACGGTTGCCGGCGGACCTGGCCAGTGGCGATGGGTTGGCTACAGCGTTCCTCACGTTGACGAAAAACCGACAGTGCCTGCACTGCGGCTTGTGCTGCCGCCTGGGCGAATCGAACTCGGGCATCACGGGGAGAAGGCGAGATTCTTCGCACACCTGCACGGCGGGTGTACTCGCGGCCGGACGGCTGGGAACCAGCACACCCTCCGCAAGAGTTGCATTCCGCCTCTACTCCCCTTCAGCCAATCCTACACATCATACCGCAATTGCCCGCGTTTAGGGAACGCGATACCGAGATTTTTACTCCCGATCGACCGGCGGCGTACACGCAGGGCCTTCCAGCATCCTGTGGCCAAAGAAGTTATGGGACTCCGGCCGGCCGGCGTCGACGGGCTCCGCCCGTCTGCGGCACCGCCCCCGATCCGCGCATCAAGAAGGCTCGCCCGCCTCCGGAGAGACGGGCGAGCCGTTGAGGGTGGTACGAAACCCTTCCTGTGGCCTTGCCGCCGACCTCAGCGGACGGCGGCAAGCCGGGCTGTCAATAAACGACCTGGAAATCAGCGAAGTCCGCCAGGTCCACATCACCGTCCACGTCGATGTCGGCGGCGTCAAACTCCAGGACGCTGCACCCGGCCGGCGGCGTGGTAACGTCCGGACCGTTCAGACAGGCGGCGAACCGCGTGTAGTCCGCGAGGTCTACGTCTCCGTCGGCGTCAATGTCACCCACAGCCGGCGGCGCCTTCAGCGAAAAGGCGTCCAGCGTGGGCGGGCGGTTGTCCGGGATTCCGGTGCTCGACATGGCCTCGCGATAGGTCAGCCAGACGCCGCCCGGGCCGGGCGACGCATGCGTGGCCACGAACTGGATGCCGTCCGCGCGGGAGCCGTAGGTTCCGCCGAAGATGCCGCGGACCTTGTTGCCCTGCGTCTCGAGCAGCAGGCGCTGCCAGCCGGTAAGGGCGACGTCCGTCCCAATGTTGATCGAGCCCAGGATGGTCGCGCTGATGGGAGTGCTCGGCGACCCGTCGTCTCCGTCATTCTCGTCGATGAGCCACAACCCCTGGCTGGTGGTGGTTCGCTGCCAGAGCCAGGCCAGACCCGTGGAACCGTT
The DNA here is from genome assembly GCA_016929015.1 of Phycisphaerae bacterium. Classification (GTDB taxonomy): domain Bacteria; phylum Planctomycetota; class Phycisphaerae; order UBA1845; family UBA1845; genus JAFGJQ01. The sequence goes on from JAFGJQ010000030.1 coordinate 1,651, forward strand.
GTACCAGTCGAAATTGTGGAGACCGTCCGACGTTCCGCGGATGCCGATCTTCGTCTCTTCGTACCCGTTCGGCGTGAAGACCGGCGGAATGTAGATGTACGTCTCGAGCGAGAAGTCTTCCTTGGCCATCTGCGACAGGAAGTCCGCATTCCCGCCGCCGGTCTCATCCCAGGCAACCATGACGTTTCCGCCGTCCGGCGAGGCCGGGATTGCGGCGGGGTTGATCGTATCCGCAACGGTGGGATCGCACACGCGTGCGGGAACATACGTCCAGTACCAGTTCGGCACGTTGAGCCCGATTCCCACGCTGTTGAAATCCTCGTAGTACGGCATCCGGTCGGGCATGACGTTGCTGTAGCCCGGAGTGGCCGGGATGATGCCGAAGTCGCGCCCGTTGTTGTCCGTATCCACACCATCGAAGAACCGGCCGTCCGAAGCCAGGTCCGCACCGCTGGCGCCATCACTCATGACCGTGTTGCCCCAGATGCCCGGTCCGATCTGAAGCTGAACGTCGGCCGGTAGGGTCCGTCCTTTGTTCGTCTCCACTGCCGCGGCGTCAAGCAATGTATTCGCGGGATTACGCACGGCTACGTAGATTTCGCCGTTCGCTTCCAGATACCCCGAATCGCCAACGTTCAAGCTGTTGTCGACCAAATCGACCACCGCGCCCGGCATGGACGCCACGGCGGACTGACCGACGGTCCAGAACCCGCCCGAGGTGATGGTGCTTCCGGCCGGGATCGTCACGGTGTAGCGTGCCACGGTGTCGCCCAACTCGATTATGTACCCGCTGATGTCCATCGAGCTGGGACCCGCGTTGTACAACTCGACGAACTGGTAGTCGTCGGTGCTCGTGTCGTCATATTGGAACTCGTTAACGACCAGGTAGTTGGCCACGACGTAAGCCGCCGTCTGCGGCCCCTCCACCCCGCCGATGGTCTGCGATGCCTTGATCACGTCACCCGCCATCAGCGCGGGTACGGTCACGGGCACGGAAGCGGCGCCGCCCGTGGCTGCGCCGTATGAGGCGGCGTTCACGTAGACGTTGGCCGTCGAGGCCAGCGGATGCAGGTCGTCCACCGTTACCGCCGTTTGCCCGACTTCCAAAGGCACAACCAGCGTCGGCGTCGGCACGGCCACGGTGACGCCGGCCGAGTAAGGCCCTTCCACGCCGCCAATGGTCTGCGTGGCGACCACCAGATCTTCGTTCGTCAGCGCCGTCGTGGTGACAACCGCCGGGTCCGCGGCCGGATTGGACAGCGCACCGAGAAGCTCATAGGACTCCTCGCCGGTCTTGCGGTAAACGGTCACATCCGTGGCCAGACCCTCCTCGATGTTGCTCACCGAAACCTGCGTCTGGCTCGGTACCAGGACGGACTCCACCGTCGGCGCGGACACGCCGACGATCACCGTCGCCGACAGACAGCTCTCCACTCCGCCCACGGTCTGGACGGCGCCGATCACGTCTCCGTCAACAAGCGGGGTGACAGTCACGCTTGCGGTGCCCTCGGGGAACGGCCCCGCGGCCGTTGCAAGCGGTGAAGCATTGTCATTGGCATACACGGCCACCAGAGTAGCCGTCGGATCGACGTCTGCCAGGTTGACAGTCGTCGCGGCCGGGAACAACGGAGCGACAACGCTCGGTGACGTAACCGCAACCGGCGGTCCGAACGGCACGGGCGTGCCGCCCAATGTCACCGAGATGTCGTCGTACATCTCCCTGATGCCGTTGTTCGTATATCCATTGCCCAGAATAATGTATCGGAAGGGCGTGGTCGGGTTGATGCGCGGTACGCCGTCCGCGTACAGCGGCGTAATGCCGTTGGTTTCCATCATGGGCTGGTTGTTCGCGTCGTACGGCGTGTTGACTAACTGATCGTCAATGTAGAAGTTGACGGTGTCCGTCTTCACCTCGATCTGCATCTTGTGCCACACGCCGGGGACCCGGTCCACACCCGTACGGGCGTAGTCGTAGGAGAAATAGTCGCTGCTGTAACCGGTCAGGACCGGATTCGGTGAGTTGGTGATCGTGGTGTACTGGGTGTTGAACAGGCCCGTCAGGCCGTTCGTGAAGCCGAAGCCCAGGGCACCGTACGTCCTGGTCAGTGAGGACGCCAGCTCGAAGCGCGTCCGGGCGCTGGTGAGGTTGATATCGTGCTTGAAGCGGTACGTCACCAGCAACGGCTCCGCATCCGTCCCGTCTACCGTCCCCATGTCGTAATACAGCCTGGACTCGGCCGTCGCCACGGTCCCGTAGTAGGACATCAGCATGTTGTCGCAACTGCTGGCGCTGCCGGTGCTGAGCAGGAACTTCCGCACGCTGGCCGGGTCGGTCTGCTGCCAGACCCCTTCCAACCCCGCCTGGTCGGCGTATGAGTCGAAGTTGTCGGCCAGGGCCGTGCCCGGTCCGTACACCACGACGGCCGAGGACAGATCGCTCCACAGGCCGTTCGCCTGCTGACGGGCCGTCAGCACGTCGCCCACCACCAGCGTCAGCCCGCTGAACGTCGCCACGTACGAACTCGGAGCGGCCGTGCCCTGCGAAACGTCGTTGATGAACAGCTCCGCCAGTGTCGCGTCCTGCGCCGGGATCGCGCCTTGCAGGCAGTCCACCTTCACCTGCGTGTTGCTGCTGATCACCGGGGCCTGGATCGACGGAACGGGCGTCGGGTCCGCATCCGGCGATTCGAATTGCAACTCGTCAATGTACAGGCTGATCGACGTGCCCAGGTCGCTCGCGTCGTTCGTGATGATCAGCGCCTCCAGCACACCCTTGTTGTTGGGCGTGCTCAGCACGCCGTCACCCGTGAAGGCGGCAACGCTGCCGACCGGAGCGCCGCCGTCGTACGAAATCTGGCCCGTCGCCAGATCCACCTCAACCGTCTTGAACGTGAAGTCCGAGATCGGCACCGTCACCGCGGGCACCGGAGTGAAATCCCCGTTGTCCTCGGCCCGAATGTATCCCGCCTTGGCCACGTCATCTCCGGCGGGTACCGTCTGGAGTATCCGGTCCGGGCCCCAGGAGATCGCCTTGGTCACGCCACCGTCCACCCAGGCCACGTCGTCGCCGGCGGGCGTGGAGTCAATGAGCTCGTTCACGCCCGGTTCAATGACGCTCAGCGAAGTGCTGGCGCCGACCAGTTCGATCGCACCGGCCGTCCCGCCGTTGGCCATCAGGCTGGCCTGGACGCCCGTCTCCCGAACGGCCACGCACAGCCCGACGGACCCGGACGCGAAGTCGCCCAGGTTGTTGATGGTGAACCGAACCTTGCCCCGCAGGTCCACCGTGGGATTCGGACGTTCCGCACCCGCATTGGTAGTCAGACGTACCCAGGAATACGAGTCCGTGGCGTCGAGCCAGTGGAA
>JAFGJQ010000374.1 GCA_016929015.1 Phycisphaerae bacterium
CGGCCACCTGCCCGCTCTTCGCCCACGGGGCGCTCCGCATCGATCCCGGACTGCCCGCGACAAAGAGGAAATGATCGTTCCCGTCGCGAGCCCCGGGCGCCGCAACATACAGCACGGTCCCCCGCACGCCCGCGTAGAGCTGCCTCCCGTTGTTCTCGGCCACCAGCACGGCCTTGTCGTCGAGCTGCCCGTCGATGATCCACCGCTCACCCCCGACGGCAAACGCGTGCCAGTCCGCCTGCTCGTGATCGTCCCAGGTGCCCGACCCGTTGTTGAACACAACGTCGAGCTGCGTCGCCTGCGTCGCAACCGTGACGGTCGCCTCCCACACGGACTCGCCGGCGTTCCAGCTCATCGCCACATCGGACATCACCGGGTTCCACTCATTGAACCCGTAGTGCAGATAGACCTGGGCCGCCCCCTGCAGCACCCGCCCCGCCGGATCGTACTGCACGACAACCGGCTCACCCGCGACCACCGGATACGGGCTCACCCGCACCGTGCCCCCCGCCGCCACCGGCCCGGCCACTGCGGCCACGACCATCATCGACGCGACAATTCGGTGTTTCCACACAGCCTGCGACATGGTGCTTCCTTTCCTCCAAGTCCGATACTTCCCCTGACCGTCGCGGGCTCCCGTGCCCTCTCCGCCTCCCCCATTGTAGCGACTGCCCACCCCTCCCTCCAAAACCCCCCCTCTCGTCCGTGTTTCAGCCACCCTGTCCCCAACGCGTGCGACGGACGCTAGCCACGGGCAGAGCGCAGCGGAGCCCGTGGAACGCCGATCCCCCCAAAAAACCACCTGCCCCGGCAGGGGCAGAGGAACGGATCGCCGGTCTCCCGCGCACGACCGCTCGTTCAGTCTTCGGTATGGGACCGGCTTTCCAGCCGGTCTCGTCCTTCTTGTGGGATTCCTGCGCGCCGGGATCCGACAGAGTCCAATCAAGACCGGCTCGAAAGCCGGTCCCACAACAAGAAGGCCGGTACGCCAGACGAGGAAAGACCGAGGACCGGCATCGCAATCCCGGTCCAACGGAGTATCGAAAGCCGCATCGCTCCACGCGACGGCCGCTACAGGATCGAGGAAGCTTCATTCGCCCGAGTTCTGCATCTCGGACGGCCGGCCGAACAGCCGCGTGGCCAGACGTTCCACCACCTCCGGCCCGGGCCGCCGGCGACCCGGCTGGGCATCCGACCAGGGACGCACATGACGCCAGAAGGGACTCGGGCCCAGCAATAGAATGGCCGGCTCCGTAAGTCTGCGGTCGCGGGCCACCGCCATCAGAAGGCTGCGATCGGCCGGTGACAAGCCGAGGTCCAGCAGCAACGTTCGGAACAACTTGCCGGAGTTATCGATCTCCTTGCGCCTCCACCGCCGCTGCATGCGGAAGAGCACGTAGAGAAACGCCACGAACGCGGCGCCTAGTAACAACACCAGACCCACGTCACCCGGTGTGCTGCCGCCGCTCACAAAGCGGTTGTGAATGCCGTGCAGGCGGTCGTGCGGTCCGAGGACCTGAAGCAGCAAAGGCGTCACGGCACGGCCTCCTCTATCGCCGGTGCCGCCGCCGGCGCAATCTCCACGCCCACGGTTCGCGCCACCTGCATCGCGCGGCGCCGCACCTGCGGGTCCAGGTCATTCTGCGCCAAGTCCACCAGGCGATCCGTCAGGCTCTCCAAACGCAGGCATTCGATGACCCACAACGCGCTGAGCCGGTCCGACCGCGCAGCGCCCTGCAGCATGTTCAGCAGCGCATCGACGGCCTCATGCAGCTCCAGCTTCAGCAGCATCTTTACCGCGTTTGCCCGCACCCGTCCGTTCGGGGATGCCAGCTTGTCACGCACCACCGACTGGTACTGCGACGCCTCCAGCCCGTCCAATGCCTCAATGGCATTCGCCTGGACTCGCGCGTCCGGATCGTGCAGCGCGGTGGACAGAATGCGCCGGCTGGTCGGGTTGTCCATGTGCCCCAGAGCACGCACCACCGCACTACGCACCCGGGCGTCGGCGTCGTACGCCAGCGCAAAGAGCAACGTGTCAAACGCCGCATACAGCCCCAGCCTGCGCACCAGGCGCACGCCGAGCGATCGGTCCGCCGCATCGGCCGAAGCAAGCTTCTGCCGTAACAGGCGGTCGAAGTCGTGCCGTTGATCGCGAAGGCGCAGCCCCACCTGCGTCTGCCTCGCTTCGTCCAGCCGGTCAAACGCCGCCCAGTAGGCGTCAAAAGTGTTCAGCTCAACCGGCGCCGGGTTCGCACCCGACGGCGGCACAAGGTCCGCCGACAACAGGCCCGCCCGCTCCCGACGCTTCAACTCCCGACCGGCCAGTCGCGATGCGTCTCCGCTGGCATGGCGGGCGATTTCACGCAGCGTCTCCGACGCCTCACGCGTGCGATTGGCCACCAGTTGCCAGACGGCCGCCCGAGCCAGCCCGGCCGGTCCGCTGCGAGCCATGCTCTCCAGGAGACCCACCTTCGCCTCGTTCGGCAGCCCGGACGACCCCACCAGAATCGCAGCCGACTCGGCCCGACTGCCCGTCAGATCCAGCAGAGGACCGATCCCGTTCTCCAGCCACGCCAGCCGCCGGATGCTCGACAAAGCCCGGTAGACCTCCACGTCACCAGCCAGCCACAGATTGTCGAGAACCGCAACCATCGTGACGTCGTCCATGCAGTTGCCGATCCACGCGGCCACCGGGCCGCGCAGCTCCGGCACCTGCAGGGCGCGGACCGCATACGCAGCCATGTGCGGATCCAACCGTCCGCGCAGGCTTTCTTCGAACACGCGCGACAGCTTCAGCCGCGGCTGCGCGACCCGCGCGAGAATCACATCCTCCAGGTCCTCGGCCAGCCACATGGCCGCCCGTACGACTTCCGTTCGGCGATGGGCCGACCAGCAGTTCATGGCCTGCCGCACCGCGCCGGCCAGAGCGCGACGCTGCGACGCAAGTTCCGCGGCCGTGGCACGCTCCGGTTGCGAAGATCGATCGAGGAAGTCCGTTACGAGCTGTTCGATGGCCTGCCCCGCCGCACGGCGAGTTTTCGGGCAGGGCCGGGTAAGCGCGTTGGCCAGCAGATAAGCACACTTCGCGCAGTTCCCGCGCTGGATGATCTCCACCGCTGCCAAACGCGTGTCGGCCGAATCCGAATCGACGGCCAATCGCAGCCCGGCCGACAAGACCTCGGCCCGAGCCACCACTCGCTGTCGCAGCGAGTTCGTCCAGTCCGGGTAGGCCGCGACCACCCGTGCCAGCCCCGCCGGGCGGTTACGCTGGATCAGCGTATCCAACGCCACATCCTGAAATCCCGAATCCAGGTCGGGCAGGGCATCCACCAGCGCACGATCGGCCGCCGCATTGTTGGACCGAACAAGCAACGCGTACACCAAGGGCGTGTTTCCGGGTGGACGGGCCATAAATCCACGGATATATCGGAACAAACCGGACGCCCACTTTGCCCGGAGTCCGCCCCTTCGCAGACCCCGTCCCACGGGCCCGGCAGGAGCCACAATCATGCGTTACAGTGCTGCCAGAGGCGGCCGAACCGCCAAGCCCCATCGCCCAAAGCACACCACACCAAAACTCTGGCTGGCGATCTACGCCCTGCTGGCCACCGCCTGGGCACCGGCCGGCCTGGCCCAAACACCCCAAGCCGCCGCCCCGCTGACCCCGGCCGACCTCGTGATCCTCAATGGCAGGGTCTGGACCGGCATCCCCGACGCCAAGGAGCAGCAGGCAATCGCGGTGGCAGGCATGCGAATCGTGACCGTGGGCTCCAACGCCGATGCGCAGGTCAGGGTCGGCCCTCAAACCCAAGTGATCGACGCCCAGGGCCGCCGGGTCATTCCCGGGATTACCGACTGCCATACGCACTTCCTGGAGGGGGGGCTGGGCCTGTTCCGGCTGGACCTCCGGCCGGCCCGCAACAAGGCCGAATTCCGCGACATGGTGGCTGCGGGGGTGGCCCGCATGTCGCCCGGCGCCTGGCTTCTGGGCGGCCAATGGTCCGTCGACAGTTGGAAGGACCCCAACCCGCCGCATCGCGAGTGGATCGATGACCTCACGCCGGGGACGCCCGTGTTCCTCGAACGTATGGACGGCCACCAGGCGCTCGTCAATTCCGTGGCCCTGAAACACGCACGCATCGATCGCAACGGACCGCCCGACCCGCCCGGCGGCGAGATCGTCCGCGACCCCGCCACCGGCGAGCCCACCGGCATCCTCAAGGACGAGGCCATGGCGCTGGTAGCCCGCAAAATTCCCCCGCCCTCGGAGACGGAGCACGCGCAGGCCCTCGCGGCAGCCATGCGCCACGCCAATTCATTCGGGGTCACCGGAATCCACGACATGTCCGCTCCGTCCCACCTTCCCGTCTTCGCGAAGTTCCATGAAGCGGGCGCGCTGACCGTACGTATCGTCGTGTACCTGTCGGTGGACGACTGGACGGCGAATATCGAGACCGTACGCGGCCTCCACCCGGCCGATGATTGGCTTGGGGTGGTGGGCTTCAAAAACTTCATGGACGGCTCGCTTGGCAGCCGTACGGCTTACATGCGTGAGCCGTACGCGGACGCGGCCCCCGACGCCCGTTACCCGCGTGGCCTGTTGATGGCCATCGCCGATCCTCCGGAGAAGCTCGGCCGGCACGTGCGCGCGGTGGTCACGGCGGGTTTTCAGCCTACCGTGCATGCTATCGGTGACGAGGCAAACCGCCTGCTGCTCAACATCTATGGGTCTCTGCCGGAAGCCGAGCGTGCCGAGACGCGACCCCGTATCGAACACGCCCAGCACCTCAGGCCGGAAGACGTGCCGCGGTTCGGCAAGCTCGGCGTCGTCGCGTCGATGCAACCCTTCCACAAAGCGGACGATGGCCGGTACGCGGAGAAGGCGCTGGGCAAGGACCGCTGCGCCACGTCGTACGCCTTCCGCTCCCTGATGGATTCCGGCGCGACCGTTTGTTTCGGCAGCGATTGGCCGGTGGTCACGTTGAGCCCGTTCGCCGGAATGGCGTCGGCCGTGGGCGCGTTCACGCTGGACGATCGCATCTGGTTTCCCCAGCAGTCCATCTCGCGGGAGGAGGCGCTACGGGCCTACACGGTGACGCCGGCCGTAGCGGCCCGGCGCGAGAAGGAGTTGGGCACGCTGGAGCCGGGCAAGCTGGCGGACATCGCAATTTTGCTCGATGACCCGCTTCACTCCACGCCCAAGGCCATGCTCGACATCCGGGCGACGCACACCATCGTAGGCGGGCGGCTGGTCTGGCAGCTCCCGCTGCCGGCCAGTGCCGGCCCATCCGGCGCCCGGCAGTGACGCGAAGGTACCCACGCACACACACTTGCGGCCCCTACGGCAGATGTCGTACGATTCGGGCCAGACCGGTCAGAGGATGGCGAGGAGGCGCGGTTTGCTGTCCACAGCACAGAAGAAGTTCCGGCTCTATCGGGCGTGGTCCGGCGGGCACCCGGTGTGGTGTACGTGGCAGGTGACGTATCGCTGCAACTTCCGTTGTCGGTTCTGCCACTATTGGCGCGACCCGATGGGCCTGGCCCCGGAGCAGAGCCTCGAAGACATTCGGGTGGGGTCTCAGAAGCTCGCCCAGATGGGTTCCATGCTGATCTCCCTGGCCGGCGGTGAGCCGCTGCTGCGTAACGACATCGTGGACGTGGCCGCCGCTGTGGCGCAGTTCCACCTCCCGTTCATCACCACCAACGGCTGGGATGTCACGCCGGAGCTGGCCCAGGCCCTCTACAACGCGGGCCTGTGGGGCGTGTCCGTCAGCATCGACTACGCGGACGCCGATCGTCACGACAAGGCCCGCGGCCGACCCGGCGCGTTCAACCGGGCCGTCGCCGCCCTCGCCGCCCTGGCCCGGGCCCGCCGGAAGGACTACCAGCGGGTCAACCTGATGGCCGTCTTGCTGCATGATAACCTGGACCAGATGGAGCCGCTGGTGCGCCTGGCCGCCGAACACGGCGCGTATTTCATGGTTCAGCCGTACGGGCAGCGCAAGACCGGCAGCGACCGCTTTGTGCATGAGCGAGGCTACGTATCGCAGCATTTGCTCGACATCAAAAGCCGGTACCCGAATTTCCTCAGCAACCGCACGTTTCTGAGCCGGTTTGACCACGCCCTCAACGGCGGCGTGCCCGGCTGCCGGGCCGGGCGGGCGTTTTTCAACATTGACTCCACCGGCGACATCGCCATCTGCGTGGAGGAACGTGCCAACCCCGTGGCCAATCTGTATCGTGATTCCGCCGCGAATATCACCCGGGCATTGAAGGCCCGGGCCCGGCAGAACACGTGCCAGGCCTGCTGGTACAACTGCCGCGGCGAAGTGGAGATGCTCTATCACCCCGTGGGAATTTGGCGCTCGCTGCCGGATTTCTTCTTCAACCGTGGCCGGACGCCCACACCCGCGGCAATGGAAGACAGAGAATGGACGCCGCGGTAGACGCACGCTCCGCGCGGCGGGGCGTCTGGCTTTGCATGACGGCGTGTGCCGTGATTCTGAGTGCCGGTGCTTGTCACTCTCCATACTTCCTGACCGTGGAAGATCACGTCTGCCGCGCAGGTGACGACGTGAAGCTGATCGGCAAGCTCGAGTATCGGGGCGTGTACATCTTCAACGCAGGGACAGACAACAAGCGTGTGCGTTTCCACCTGGACGGCCGATCGGCGATGACGAAACGAATGACGAGGGGTACGCACGCGTGGGTCGTGAATTCGATGCACCGGGAACGCACCGGCTGACGGTCGCGTATGAGCGGGACGGCGTGCGGGCGGCCGAGGCTTCCGCGGCGGTATATGTGTGGCAGAAGCACGAGCCGATCCTGGTGGTGGACGTGGACCACACCGTGGCAAACACGCGCACACGCGATCTGCTGTCTCTTTCCGGCACCGAACAGTCGCAGCCTCTGCCCGATGCACCGGAGGTGCTTCGCGAGCTGGCCCGGTCCTTCCACGTCGTTTACCTGACGGGCCGGCCCCGCGAGCTGATCCCCAAGACGCGGGAATGGCTCCAGCGATGCGGCTTTCCGGCGGGTCCGCTTCTCACCTGGGATATGGATCGGCACCCCTGGTCCCAGGCCGACTTCAAGCGCGAGCGTATTCACGATCTGCAGGACCACTTCGACGCGGTGCGCATCGGCATCGGCGACCGGGGGTACGACCGCAAGGCGTACTCCAAACGAAAGCTGTTCACCATCATGCTGGACGACGACTCGCCCAAGCGAGTGAACAACGTGGTGTATCTGCCGGACTGGTCGGCCATCCGTGAGCTGTTCGCCCGCAACCCGCAGCTCTTCTCGCCCAAACTCCGCCGCGACGAACCGGTGTCGCTGCCGATCCGCTGAGGCGTTCACAGAAACAGCAGAACGCCGGGCCCGCGCCTGACGCGATGTCGGCAACCGCTGGACGGACCTCAGCCGCCAGGGCACTGCCATGCGGGGAAGCTTCGGCTGTAGCCCCTGTTGGCTCACCGCCTCGCAGAATTCCCCTCGCCAACCTCGACGGCCCCATTGCTTCCGGGTCGTACAGAGTGGTACAATCCGATCATGGCGTGAATGGGCTACGTCACCAATGAACGCTCTGCCCATCCAGTCATTGACAGCAACCAAGGAGGAGAAGGAGCATGGCAGCACGAAAGGGTACGAGCCTCCTGACTGTTCTTGCCGCCGTCGGGTTCACCGTGGGTTTGAGCCCCGCCGCCGCCCAGACGGTCATCTTCGTCGACGCGTCCGCCACCGGCGCCGGCGACGGCAGCAGTTGGGCCGACGCCTACACCGCCGTCCAACCGGCCCTGAGCGTCGCCCAGCCCGGCGACCAGGTCTGGGTGGCCGCCGGCACCTACGTCGAAAACATCACCCTCGCCCTGGACGTCGGCCTCTACGGCGGCCTGGCCGGCACCGAAAACCCGGCCACCTTCAACCTTGCCGACCGCGACCTGACGGCCAACCAGTCCATCCTGGATGGCAACCAGGCGGACAGGGTCGTTACGTCCCCGTCCGGCGCCACCACGACGACACGAATCGACGGGTTTACGATCATCAAGGGCCGCAGGAGCGGCGTTTACTGCTACGAATCCTCGCCGACCATCGCGAACAACAGGATTGCCGGCAACGCTTCGGACTTCTCCGGCGGTGGGGGTGGCGTGTTCCTGCAGGACTCCTGCTCGCTGGTGACGGGTAATGACATTCGGGGAAACTGTGCCAACCACGGCGGCGGGATGTATGTGTATGGCGGGTCCCCAACCATAGCCAACAACGTCATTGCGGGCAACGTTGCCGAACACGCTGGCGGGCTTTTCGTCCAGCAGTCTGGCGCGACGATTGTGAACAACACGATCGTCGCCAATGGCGGCCTGTACGGCTACGACGGCGGGCTGACCGTGGTCAACTCCTCGGCGACGATCGCGAACTCCATCATCGCGTTCAATTCGTCGGGGATCGATATTCCCAGCGGTGGCGTCATACTGCGCCACAATTGTGTGTATGGTAACGACGAATACAACTACTCCGGCATCGCGGATCCCACGGGAACGGACGGAAACATCTCCGCCGATCCGCTGCTGGATGGGCGTGCCTACGGACACTCGCACATCCACCCGGACTCCCCGTGCGTGGACGCCGGCGACAACGCCTACGCCTACGCCTACGGCAACTCCGACGTTGACGGGCAACCCCGCATCCAGCCCGCAGGCGGCCTCGTCGACATCGGCGCGGCCGAGTCGGACGGCACGGTGTGGCCGGTCGGCCCGCGCGTCATCGTGCGGGTGAGTCCGACGGGCAACAACGCCCACGACGGATCGTCCTGGGACCAGGCGAAGCGCACAGTGCAAGCGGGGATCAATGCAGCGTTTGTTCTGGGTGGCGAGGTATGGGTGGAGAGCGGAACCTACTATGGACGGCTGAACCTGCGTCCCTTCACGCATGTGTATGGTGGCTTCGCCGGCGGCGAAACGCAGCGGGACGAACGCGATTGGACCGCCTACGTCACGACCCTGGATGGTCAACAGCAAACGGGCCAGTATGGAGTCGTGACTGCGCAAGTGGGGTACGGAACCGTTGGAACAATCGACGGATTCACCATCACAAACGGCAAGGCTTCGTTCGGCGGTGCCGTGTTTGTGTCCCGGTGCTCCCCAACCATCGCAAACAACCGGATCACAGGCAACTCCGCCTTGAGCAGCGGCGGAGCCATGTGCGTGCAAGACGCGTCTCCCCGGATCGCAAACAACGCGATCTCGGAGAACACCGCTTACTACGGCGCAGGGTTGTATCTGGAGAACTGCGCCTCCGAGGTGACGAACAACACGATCACAGCCAACGACGATTCCTCATGCGGAGGCGGCATCTACCTGGTGTCGTCCTCTCCGACGATCGAAGAGAATGTCATTGCAGAGAACCGAGCCGGAAGCGGGGGCGGACTTTACCTGGATCGTTCTCCCGCATCCATCGTGCGCAACACGATCGCCTCCAACGGAGTGGCCCGCTTCGGCGCCGGGATGTACTTGTTGTCATCGTCCCCCGTCATCGCGGACAACATGATCGTCGAAAACGTGGTCAGCGACCAGATCGGCCCCGGCCAAGGCGGCGGTCTTTACCTGAGCACATCGTCTCCTACGATTGTGGCCAACACGATCATGGGGAACATCGCCGGTTACGGGGGTGGGGCCTACGTCCAATCGTCTTCTCCGCTCATTGACGGGAACCGCATACTCGGGAACAGCGCGCAGGGCAGCCAGAGCACCGGCGGCGGATTGCATCTTGCGAGATCAGACGTCACGCTTACGAATAACACCATCCAAGGCAACAGCGCGGGCGACGACGTGGGCGAGTCGGGTCGGGGCGGCGGGCTCTACCTGGACTACGTTTCCGCTTCGGTCATTGCGAACAACACCATCACCAGCAACAGCGCTTTAGACGGAGGGGGAGGAGTCTTCCTGTACCAGTCCGCTTCAACCATTGCGAACTGCATCGTAGCATTCAACTCTTCCGGACTCCGTCGCATCGCGAGCACGGGAACCGCTACGCTGCGGCATAACTGCGTGTTCGGCAACACGGCATACAACTACTCGGGCCTGACCAATCCTACGGGAACGGACGGCAACATCTCCGTCGACCCGCGACTGGCGGATCAGGCATACGGAAATGCACACATCCAGCCCGACTCTCCGTGTCGGGATGCGGGAGACAGTGCTCACGCGCTCGGAGACGCGGACGTCGACGGCCAGCCGCGCATCTTACCGGCGGACGGCGTCGTGGACATCGGGGCCGATGAATCAGACGGTACAACGTGGCCGGCCGGCCCGTACGTGATCGTGCGGGTCAGCCCGGCGGGCGACGATGCCAATGACGGCTCAACCTGGGCTCTGGCCAAGCAGACCGTGCAGGCCGCCGTCAACGCCGCCTCTCCAATAGGTGGCGAGGTGTGGGTGCAAACCGGCCGGTACGAGGAGTGCATCACTCTGCATCCGTTCTCGCACCTTTACGGCGGATTCAGCGGTGCTGAATCGGAACGCCACCAGCGGGACTCGTACGCCAACGTCACAACCCTGGACGGCCGACAGCAGGGCTCCGTGATCACCGCAAGAGCGGGTTACGGCGGCGCCGGCGTGGTCGACGGGTTCACCATCACGAACGGCCTCGCGGAGATCGGCGGAGGGTTGTATATCCGGCAAGCCACGATGTCCATCACAAATAACGTGGTCAGAGACAACACGACGGCCGGTACATATGGCTTGGGCGGCGGCCTTTTCGTGGGTGCTTCCTCGTCGATGATCGCCAATAATCTGATTCTGGCCAATCAGTCGGTATCCGGCGGGGGGCTGGGGATGGCTGTCTGCTCCGCCACGGTGGCAAACAATACGATCAGAGACAACATCGCGGTCTCCGGCGGCGGGCTGGCTATATACCGATGCTCTCCCCTCATCCTGAACAACGCAATCGTCGGCAACAGCAGTTCTGAGGCTGGAGGGTTGATAGTATACGACTCCTCAGCCACGATTGCCAACAACACCATCACACGCAACACCGCCACCGGTATCGATGCCCTTGGCGGTGGCCTTTATCTTGAGTACGGTGCGACTCCGACCATTGCGAATACAGTCATCGCTTTCAATACTTCGGGAATCTACCGCAAATACGCTGAACACTCACCTGTGCTTCAACACAACTGCGTGTTCGGCAACGACGCGTTCAACCACTCCGGCCTGCCCGATCCCACCGGTACCGACGGCAACATCTCCGTCGACCCGCGCTTCGTGCAGACACCCGACGCCGGACCGGACGGCGCGTGGGGCACGCCCGATGATGATCCCGGCAACGTTCATCTGCTGCCGAGCTCGCCTGGCATCGACGCCGGCGACAATGCCTTCGCCTTCGGGGATTTCGACCTGGACGGCCTCCCGCGAATCGCCTGGTGCAATGTGGACATGGGGGCGCACGAATACCAGGGCCCGTTCGGCGACTTCTTCGGTGATTGCACCGTGGACCTGGACGACTACGCCCTCTTCGAAGTCTGCCTCCGGTTCTCCGGCCCCGACATGCTGCCGCCCTTCGACGAGTGCGTGGATGTCTTCGACTTCGACCTCGACTTCGACGTGGACCTGACCGACTTCGCCGTGTTCCAGCTTGTGTTCACCCAGCCGTAGCCGGATGTGCTCAGCACCTACGTGGAGAACATCACCCTCGGCCTCGGGATCGGCCTCTACAGCAGGTTCGGGTGGTTCATCTCGATCCACGCGGCCACGTCGTGGCGCACCCGCATCGCCAGCGCCAGCATTTCTGCGGCCTCCTGGTCGGACACGGCGCCGGCCCGTTCGTAGCCGCCGATGTTACGCTTCTTGTGGAATCGATCGAGCTGAAGAACCAAGGCCGCATCTGCCTTGATCGTGAGTTCCAGCGACTGAATGACGCGGTAGTGGCGAGATTCCCTGGTGGCGCGAAAGCCGGCGCCGGCCAAGGCAGCGGTCGCTGCCTGGAGCGCGGCATTGTACGCGATATTCAACCTCCAATCGGTGCTCAAGCCCGGTGTCTGCGCATCGCCCAGATCGCGATCGACGACCGCCAGCAAGTCTGCGATTTCCTCGCGACTGGGCGCATGGGCAACAAGCCAGCCGTTACTCTCCCAATCTCGCAAACTCACGCTCATCTCCAACGATGAACAGCTTGGGGCCTTCTGCAATCCGCGAGACGAAGTGGTGGTGGGAGGCCAGCTTCTGCTGGAACTCATTGGCCGGATAGACCGTAGGGTTGATCTCACGCGCCAACGTCTTCTGCGCCGGAGCGAGGGCGTCCACAAGCTCAGCAAAGCTCATCTGAGCAATGACGCAGAGGTCGATATCGCTTCCCGGCCGCTGCTCGCCGCGGGCGACGGAGCCGTAGACAAAGGCCAGGGTGATTCGCCTGGCGAGCGGGTCGAGCACTTTTCGCAGGACGTCGACCAGACCGACCGTCTTCCACACGATTCCGCGAAGCTCGGGGAAGATCGGACAGTCGGCATTGGCCTGGAAGTAGACTTGACGCCCCCGGGTGAACCTCCGAACGATTCCGGCTCGCGTCAGTTGCTCCAGCTCACGCTGGACCGTGCCCTGGCCGACGCCAGCCGCTCGAACGACCTGTCGGACGTAGAAGGATTCATCCGGGCGTCCGAGAAGAAGTGCCAGGACGGCCCGTCGGGTCTTTCCGAACAAGGCCGCCAGGACGGGCTCGTTGGGCAGTGGCGTACCCATTTCGGGTGCAATCGTACCCTTTGGGGGTACATCGATCAAGGGGGGTCGAGCTGCCCGGAGGGTTCGGCCTCGTCCACCATCGGCACTCGTGTTCACCCGGCCGTAGCCGCGGACGGGCCGTCATCCGTCCCCCACGTCGCGGCCGGCCACCCCCGGGGTCAAGCCTTGCCGCACCGCAAAATCTGCGGGCTCCCCCAATCCCTTGATCCCTCCTCTCGGCGCGACCCTCAATCCCGCCCAAACGCGCAGCTGAACACCCCAAAGTCCGCCAGGTCCACGTCCGCGTCGCCATCCAGGTCGGCGACCTCACATCCCGCCGGCGCATTCGCGTCCGGACCCGCCAGACAGCCTTCCAGGATGAGGTAGTCATCCACGTCCACATCGCCGTCCCCATCCAGGTCCGCCGTGGGAGCGGGTGCATACTCGTACGCCCCGATGTCCACAATCGGCGGCCCCGGCGCGCCGGGATTGCCGGTATCGGGGGTGGCCGGATCATCGACGAATCGTGCCCGCCCGGCCAGGTCCACCATCACGCCGGGCGGAACGGCCTCGTTGTCTCCTGCGTCGATGCACGGTGAGCCGGACAACAACCGGTAGTCGCCGACAGCGGGATCGACGAATAGCGGGTCCGCCGCGATGTTCCCCACCCCGACGTAGCCGCCGAACACGTCGGAGTAGGCCACAGTGAAGACAGAACCGTCATTCTGGTAGAGCTCGCTGCCGCCGTTCCACAGAACGCTATTGGACACACGGACCGTGCTGGGCGTGATGCCGGAATAGCACGCAACCGCACGCCCGCGATACGCGGCGTTCGCCGACAGCGTGCAATTGTTCAGGTTGAGATCCTGGCAGGAGAAACTGAAGACGGCCCCGCCGTAGCTCGTGCTCTCCACTGCGGTATTCCCACGGAGCACGCAATTTGTCAGGGACAGCGTCTTCTGTATCATCGCCGCGATCGCGCCGCCGGCAAACCCGGCAAAGTTGTTTGCGATCAGGCAGCCCGTCAGCCTGGTCTCTTCTGCAGTCATGCCGAAGATTGCCCCTCCTCGGGATCCCGCGCCGTTTGCAACGTTTCCTGTTATCGTGCAATCCGTCAAGGTGAGCCCGCTCGTCCGCTGGACGATCGCCCCGCCTGTGCACGAACTTCCCGTGGCCGTATTTCCCGATATCGTACACTGGGTGAATTCCGCGTTGCTTCGGGTGTCGCAAGATACTGCCCCCGCGCTGCACGACGTACCCAGCGCATTGTTACCGTCCAGGACGCAGTCTGTGAACCGTGGACTGCTATCGAACAGGCAATACAACGCACCCCCAGCCGAGCCGTAACCGCTGACCCGGTTTGCGATGAAGCGGCAGTTGACAAAAGACGGGCTGCTCCCATGCGAGCAATACGCCCCCCCGCCTTTGTGCGCGAATCCGTTCGTCACGGTCACTCCCGTTACAAGCGTTTCCGGTGTCTCGCCATGGTCAAAGAGGAACGCGCGCCCAGCGCTCTGGCAATCGATGACGCAGAGTGTGGGGTCGTCCGCGGCGCTGCGGAGCGTGACGGTCTTGCCCAAAAAGTCAATGTCGCGGTTGCCCGGTCCTGAATAAGTCCCGTCCGCCAGGACGATCACGTCACCATCCACAGCGTCGTCCAGCGCACTCTGAATCGTGCCGTACTGCGAAGGCACCAGTAGCGTGTCGTACACGTCCAGTTCCACGCGAACCCAGCGCGGATCGTTCACCGCTGCCTGATCCGATACCGTCAGCAGGCATGAATAGTGACCGTGCGAGAGCGCGCCGATGTCCACGTGCAGATCCACATCCTCCACTTCGCCGGCCGATTCACCGGTCTGCGGCGTGACCGTCAGCCAGTCGCACTCCGACAGGACGGACCAGACCAGCTCGCCGCCACCGGCATTCCGGATGGAGAGGGTCTGGGCCGGAAGTGCACCTCCGCCTGCCTGCCCCGCCAGGCCGAAATGCTCTGCGGACAGCGCGATCGAGGGCACGCCCGGATTGTACTCGAATGCACCCATGTCGGAGAGGGCCGGCCGGTTCCCGTCGCCGTCCAGCGGTCGCGGGTTTCCATCCACGTCCTCAGGAACCGGCCCCGTTACCGGCGTGTTCGTGCCTGCGTCGATGCATGGCGAAATGGCGGTGAGACGCACGTCGTCCGCAAATGCGAAGGCGGGATCCACATCGATATTCCCCACGCCCGGCCACCCGCCCCGGAAGTCGCTGTATGTCACGTCGAATGATGAGCCATCGTCGTTGTAGATCTCGTCACCGCCGTCCCACACGATGCAGTTGGTCATCATCACCGCGCTTGGCTCTGGCGTCGAGCCGGAATAGCAGGCAAAAGCGTGACCTCTGGCGGCGCTGTTCCTGGTGAGCGTGCAGTGCACCAGCGTGATTACGTTGCTGCCGGCAGCGTACACCGCACCGCCGTCGTATGGGCACGTGTTCTCGTCAAGGATGCAGTTGGTGAACAGTACTTTGGTCTTCCACGAGTAGAGCGCGCCTCCGAGGCTGACCGCGGCATTATCCCGAATGGTGCACCGGTCGAAACAGGGATTGCACGACTCGCCGCAGTAGAAGGCGCCGCCATGACCGTACTGCCCCCGGGCCCGGTTCCCCTCCACCACACAGCGTTGAAGCACCGGGTTGCAGTGGTACTCGCAGCACAATGCAGCACCGTCTCCCCCGTTGGCAACGTTGTCCTTGAGCACACAATGACTGATCGTCGGGCCGCTGCCGTACATGCAGTATATCGCGCCGCCGCCACTCTCCTGCCCGTGCAGGATAGTCAGGTCTGCAACCCGGCTGTCCCGGCCCTCGCCCGTGACAAAAAGGAAGCCACGACCTCCGTACTGGCAGTCGATCACGCAGGCAGTCGGGTCCCCGGAGGCTCCCCGCACGGTGATGGCCTTGCCGAGGAAGTCCAGGTCCCGATTGCCCGAACCCGTGTACACCCCGTCCGCAAGGATCACTTCATCTCCGTCGACTGCCGCGTCAATTGCCTCCTGAATGGTTCCATACTCCCCTGGCACCTGGCACGACTGATAAACGACGATCTCGACGTACACTGTCCGCGACGGATTGGTCGCAGCCGGAGCGGAAACGACAAGTTCGCAGTTGTGGCGGCCGTGCGATAGCTGCGAGGCGTCCACGATCAGTGCGACGTCATCCACTTCACCCGTGGATTCACCCTGGAGCGGATCCGCCCTCAGCCAATCGCACGATGAGTCGACAGTCCACTCCAGAAACCCGGTACCTGCGTTGCGGATCGAAACGGCCTGCAGCCCCGACGCGGAGCCCCCCAGGGGCGCGGAGAGCGTTATGGACTGCGTTGACAAGCCGATTGTTGCCGAGTCCGGATCATGCTCGTAGGCGCCCATGTCCACGACGGCCAGCGCATCCCCGTTGCCGTCCAGCACGCGTTCGTTGCCATCGAGATCAAATGCAGACGCGTCCACCGCGGCACCGTTCGTTCCAGCGTCGATGCAGGGCGACCCCGACAGCAGGTGGAGATCCTGGTCAAAGGCAAACATCGGATCGGCGTCGATATTGCCCTCGCCCGTCCAGCCCCCCGAGACGTCGCTGTAGCCAATCACACTCGACGAATATGTTCCCGCGAACATCTCGTCACCGCCGTTCCAAAGGATGCAGTTCGTGGCGGACAAGCGCGCCGCCGTCGCCTGGGATGTCCCTGCGAAAGCGACGGCCCTCCCCTGGTTCGCGCTGTTCCCGGCGATAGTGCAGCTCGACAGGATCAGCGCACTCTGGCTGACGTCTGCCCCACCGCCCTGCGTGGCGGCAGCGTTGTTCCGAATCTCGGTATTGTGCAAGCGAATCGTGCTGTACTGGGAACAGTTCATACCGCCGCCTGATAGGGTCGACCGATTTCCGTGGATGGCGCAGCCCGACACAAATGCCCGACTGCCGGAGAAGTGCATTGCGCCGCCCCCGAACACCGACTCGTTCTGGCGGAATACACAGCGGCGCAGGGTTGGGCTGCCGCCTTCACAATACACGGCTCCTCCCCTCAATTCCCGGCCGCCCATCACCGTAATGCCTTCGACCACACTGTCGGATTCCTCGCCCGTATGGAAGTAAAACCCCCGCCCGCGCATCTCACAGTCAATGACACATCGGGATGGATCGCCACCGGCGCTGCGAACCGTGATGCCTTTGCCCAGGAAATCAAGGTCGCGATTGCCCGGGCCGCGGTAAAGGCCATCCGCGATCACGATCTCGTCGCCGTCCAGTGCCGCGTCGATGGCCGCCTGGATCGTGGGATACTGGGCCGGAACGTCCAGCCGCTGGTATACGACCAGCGCGACGTTAATGGTGCGATGGTCGTTCGAGGCGAGCGGATCCGAAACGGTCAGCACGCACGCATACTGGCCGGGCGCCAGCCCGGCAGTATCCGTGTCCAGGGTGATTTCGTCGGGCTCGCCCACCGATTCACCGCTCGAGGGCATCGGTGTCAGCCAGCCGCACGAGGCTTCGATCGACCATTCCAGGGTCCCGCCACCGGCGTTTCGAACCGACAGAACCGGACTGTCAGGCAGGGCGTGCCCTACGAGCACCGCCAGGTCGATGGTCTGGTCTGACACGGCGATGGAAGGCCTCGCCGGGTCGAACTCCAAGGCGCCCATGTCGGCAACGGCCTCACCATCGCCGTCACCGTCCAGAGCCCGGGCGTTGCCGTCCAGGTCGTCCGCGGGAAGGCCGCCCGGCGGCAGGTTGGTGCCCGCATCGATGCACGGCGAGATGGACGTCAAGTGGAAGTCATCGTCGAACGCGAACCGCGGGTCCGTGTCGATATTGCCGGTCCCGGCCCACCCACCGGAGACATTGCTATGGGTGACGGAGACCAGCGAATCGCCGTCAGAGACGATCGGGACATTCCCGTTCCAGACAATGCAATTGCCCAGGGTCAGCGAATTGGCCGGGCTGGACGCGCGGAGCGAGCAGGCCGCGCCTTCCCAGGCTACATTCGCCGCAAGAGTGCAGTGAACAAGGTTCGGGTGGCTCGAGTACCAACAGTGGATGCCCCCGCCTCGCTCAGCCGTATTCATCGCGATCACGCAGTTCGTGAGGTCCGGACTGCTGCCCGAGCAGTAGATCCCGCCTCCTCGACCGCTCGTGAAACCATACGCGGCGTTTCCCGTGATCGTGCAGCGCCGCAGCACGGGATCGCTTCGGTTCAGATAAAGCCCGCCGCCGCTGCTGTTGGACGCCGTGATCACGTTGCCGCTGATTACGCAATCCTCCAGGACGGGGTTGCCGTCCTCACAGTACATGCCCCCGCCTTTCTCTATGGCGCGGTTGTCTCGAATCAGGCAGTCCCGGATCACCGGGCTGCTATACATGCAGTAGATGCCCCCTCCGTTGCTGTTGCTGGCCGCCCCGACGTTGTCGCGAATGACGCAGCCCTCGAGAGTAGGATTGCTGTACCTGCAGGTTACCGCCCCGCCGTTTGAGCCCGTGTTACCGCACAGGATACAGCCCACAATCGTCGGTGCGCTGTTGGCCTCGCAGTAGATTGCTCCTCCGTAATTGCCCTCCCCATTGCGGATGGTCAGGTCCGCAACCACGCTGGCAGTACCCTCGCCGCTGTGAAAGTGGAAGCCCCGCCCAGCGTACTCGCAGTCCAGGATACAGGCTTCCGCATCTCCGCCGGCGCTGCGGACCACGATGGCTCTGCCCGCGAAATCCAGGTCCCGATTGCCCGGACCCATGTAGATGCCGTCGGCGATCAAAACCTCGTCGCCGTCAACGGAGGCGTCGATGGCCGCCTGGATCGTCGCGTACTGACCGGGCACGTGCCGGTCCACGGCTTGGGCAGCTCCGCACCTCAGAATCAAACTCGTCACGACAAAGACAGCAACAGTCGTGTCTCTCATGGACGTGTCTCCTTGTGCAGTGACCGCACCTAATGCGAAAGGCGGAAACGGAGAACATAACTTCAGGGAGCGCAAGCCGCGCGGGATTGGGAATGGAAACAAGGGCCCAACTCCGTGGGTGTCGCCCCTTCACACACACGTGAGCGTAACCACTCCGGCCCTCACGTGTCAAGAATCCAGCCCAGTATCCCCTATACGAAACGCTGGTCCCCTCACCCCTCGGTCCTTGATCCTTGCCGCCACAACCCTCTCGTACAGCGCTTCCAGCTTCTCCACCATCGTCTCGTGGTCGAACCGAGTCAGGCACAGCGTGCGCCCGTATCGGCCCATGTTCTGTCGCCGGTTCGGCGCGTTGGCCAGCTCCACGATGCCGTCGGCCAGCGCCTCGACGTCAAACGCCTTGACCAGCAGCCCGGTCTTGTCCGGAATCACCACCTCCGGCGTGCCGTCGATCGGATACGCGACGACCGGCACCTCCGTCAGCAGGGCCTGGACCGCCGCGCGGGGCAGCCCCTCCCACCGGGACGTGTGCACCAGCAGGTCAAAGCCATTCAGCAGCCGCGGGATCTCCGCCGGCTCCACCAGCCCGGTAAACAGCACGCGATCTCGCACGCCGCCGCCCTCCAGCATCATCTCGTACCGCCGCCGCTGCGGACCCCCGCCCACCCAGACGAAGAAACAATGCGGCGCCTTCTTCAGGACCCGCGGGACGGCCGGCGCCAGATCGTCGTACCCCTTGTTTCGGAAAAGCCGGGCGACCGTGCCCACGACGACCGCCTGCGGCGAAACGCCCCATTCCGCCCGAACCTGACGCCGCACTTCAGGGTCCGGCCGGAACAGCTCCGTCCTCATGCCCGAATAGACCGTCGTGAACTTCTCACGCGGGGCAATGCCGGCGGCAACCGCCTGCTCCGTCATGGCGTCGGCCACGCTGACCAGGGCGTGCGTGTGCCGGGCCGCGTGCCGCTCCAGCAGCCGGTACAGCGTCTGCACGGACCACCGCTGGGTGCGGTTGAAGCTCATTCCATGGATGGTGTGGATGACGCCCGGCACGCC
Source organism: Phycisphaerae bacterium (assembly GCA_016929015.1). Taxonomy (GTDB): domain Bacteria; phylum Planctomycetota; class Phycisphaerae; order UBA1845; family UBA1845; genus JAFGJQ01. Next base: position 19,682 of record JAFGJQ010000374.1, read on the forward strand.
CGCCCGGACCGCCGCCCGGCGCCCGAGAATCCCCGCCTTGCTGCTGTGCGTATGCACGACCTCGGGGGCCAATTCGCGGAAGCAGCGTGCCAGATCCCCCACGCAGCGCAGATCGTCCAGCGGGTGAATGTTTCGCCGGAGCGATGCGATGCGAACCACCCGCGTGCAGCACTCCTGCACCCACGGCCAAAGCGACCCCTCCGAACCGGCGTCCGGACCGGCCACCAGCGTCACCTCGTGCCCGCGTCGAACCAGCCCTTCACACGTCAGCAGCGTGTTTTCCTGCGCCCCTCCGATGATCAGCCGCGTGATGACATGGCAGATGTGCATGCCCGGTCATTCCGCCTCCGCGCCGGGGTCCGCGGGCGGCGCGTCCTGCCCCGTGGACACCTCTGCCGCCGCGTCCCGCCAGCCCGGCGGCAGATACGTCGGGTCCAGCAGTTCAGGCGGATACTGCACCCATTGGAGCGACAGCCCACGGGCCGGTGCCGTCGGCCCCGCCTGGCTGCGGTCGCAGTTCTCCAGGATGACGCGCAGGTGATCCGGCTCCCACCGGCCGCGACCGATCTCGATCAGCGTACCGACCATGTTGCGGACCTGGTTGTAGAGAAATCCCTTGCCCAGCACGTCTACGACAATCTCGTCCAGGTCGCGATGAACATCGCACCGCAGTACGGTGCGGACCATAGTCTCCCGTTCGCAGCCCTTGGTGGCCATCGCGCTGTAGTCCATGCGTCCCACGAAGTGCAGCGCCGCCGCCTGCATCCGCTCGATGTCCAGCGGGTTCCAGAAATGGTACGTATACCGCTGCGTCGTACGGCCCACCGGTCGTCCCGGTGCGGCGTGGATGCGATAGCGGTAGAGCTTCCGGATGACGTCACGCCGGGCATGGAAGGCCGGAGAAACGTCGGCCACGTCAACAAGCGAAATGTCCTTGGGCAGTCTGGCGCCGATGGCTCGCCGCAGGTTGGTGGCCGGGATGGTGCACGTCGTCTTGACGTGGGCCACCTGTCCGGCCGCGTGAACACCCGCGTCCGTCCGGCCGCTGCCGACGATCGCCACCTGATGCCGGCACACGCGTCGGGCCGCCTGCTCCAGCAACCCCTGAATCGTCAGCAGCCCCTGCTGCACCTGCCAGCCGTGGTATTCGCTGCCGTCGTACGCGATGAGAAGCCGGACGTTCCGCTCCATGACCGCGATGGTATGTCCGGCGCAGTGCCCGATCAAGTGAGGAGGCCACCCCGTGGCCTCCATGCCTGATCCACCCTGGGAATCGAACCGCTCAGGGGTGATTTCACAGCCCGGCCTAGAAGAGTCTGAGCCGTTCGGATCGGGTTCAGGCGACGAGTTCCTCGGTCAGGGTCGTACCAAACCGCTGCCGGAGACGACCGAGAATCTCCTTGTGGATCTGGCTGACCCGCGACTCGGACAGGTTGAGGACGAGCCCGATCTCCGCCATCGTGAGGTCCTCGTAGTAGTAGAGAACCAGAACAAGCCGTTCCTCCCGCGACAGGCCGCGCGTGATGTAGTCGGTCAGCATCTCGCGCGTGACCGGGGAGGTCGGATCCTCCTGCTTGGGATCCCCCACGTCCCACGATCGTCCGCTTCCGCGGGCGGTGCGGTCGTTTTGCGGCTCCATGGCGCTGAAGTGGATTTCCTTGCCAAGCTGGGAAAGGCGGCACAGGTGGTCGTACCGAGCCTGGGTCACCCCCATTCGCTTGGCGATCTCGGCGTGGCTGGGCGCATGGCCGAACTCCGCGTCCAGCATCTCACGAATGTGCATCTGGCGTTTTTCGAACGTCCGCACCGTACGCGACTGCGGGTCAAGTGAACGCAGCCAATCCATCACCGCACCGGAAATGCGTTGCTGGCAAAAGGTCTCAAACTTCGCCTTGTGCTTGGGGTCATAGGCCTCTACGGCCTCGATCAGACCATCGAACGCGGCGCTGGCGATCTCATCGTAGGAAATCTGAGCCGGCAGCTTTCTGGACAGCCTGGCGGCGTGTGTGTGAACCAGGTGGCTGTAATGCACCACGATCTCGTTCCGCGTCTGAATGTCGCGGGATTTCAAGTACCGCTTCCACACCTTCCCGATTGGATCGCTGGTTTGCTTCATGCAACAATCTCCCTATCCGTGGGCAAGAACTTACCGAGTCCGGTGATCTGACTAAGTCTTAAATACCACAGAAATCCGTAATGTAAAGGGATTTGGTAATCTGGGGAGGTTGACGTATATGGGAAGAGTTTGGTGTGTATCGCTTGTGGATAGCCCCTGAAGTGGCACTTTTGCCAGCACCGCACCTGGGATTGTAAACGCATTGCCTATAATGTATTACAATCCACCAGCGCTATGCCGCTAACGTGTGGACACTCCGGTCTCTATCCGGCGCGATCGATGAATTACCACCTGATAACGCTGTTAAAATGGGGCATATGCGGTACAACTGAAACGAGGTTTCGCAGGTCGCGATCGCGTCGTACCGTCCGGTAACGAGCGCACTCTGTTAAGCGGATTCCGTAAGTCCGAAAGGCCGCCATCCGTACGAAGAATCCGCATTCGCAACTGGCAAAAGCGCGTCACGATATTGTGCAACACATGAAATGACAAACAGTTGCGGCCGGACGCCCGTTTCGTCGGACGCTCCGGCCGCTCGCCGTAGGTGCTGAGGATTACTGTCCGATATCCGCGAGCCGCGCCGGTCAGGGCTCTTGGACACTGGACGTTTGACATTTGACATCAACCATCCGCGACCCGCGCCGGTCAGGGCTGCTTGGCCGGGTCAACCGGGGACCGCAGGCCCTGGTATCGCTCGTACATGGCGGGGTCGCGGGTCTTCAGGTCCGCCTCGTCCCGATACACGTCGGTCAGATCGGAGTCGCCCACCCGACGTGTGACCTCGATCTGCCCGTCCGGCTGCACGCGAAACGCGAAGCTCGCCTTCTCCGAGGAATAGAAGCAGTGCGGGCCGACGGTCATGGCGTCTTTGTCTCCGAGGGAGATCGTGCAGGAGCCGAGCTGCCTGGACATCCTGCTCAGATAGTCCGCCAGCGCCTGCCCCGACCGCTCCAGCTTCTCGTCCATGCCGACCATGCCTTCCAGCTTCAGGATGCGGGGATTGATGATCGGACCGGAGGGACCGATTTTGAGCACCCCCCGCCCCTGGCTGCCGCTGAGTAGCTCATGCACATCCGGATCGGCCTCGCGAAGCGCATCCATGTCCGCGTACGTCTGCTCGGTCGTGGATTCCTGCCCGGCGACGGTCTTCGTGCGGCGCACGCGGATCGGCTCGTCACCCTGGATGTTCACCTCGATGCGTTCCCCGTCCGCACCCTCGCGTGCGATGCAGACTCTGTTACCCGCCTCGTCATTGCTGACAATCACCTCCGTGGTCACGCCCTGGAAGAGGTCCTCCAGATCGCTGGGCAGTGGGACTGCCCCCGGAAGGTCCAGAATGCTCTTGAGTATCCAGTTTCCCTTTTCGTCCTTGGCAAGGGTGTGGCCGCTCACGGAGACGCGCTCCTGAAGGATGTCACGCGGCTCCAATGCGTGTTTCCATTCCGATTCGCCAAGGGAGTCCGGCCGTTCGTCCAGCGTCACCGTAGCCGTCTGCGGCTGCCCCGCATGGATGTAGGACACGATCATCGTATCCCCGGCGGCCTTGTTCTGGATGATCGTGGTCAACGCGCCCAGATCGGACGGCACCGGCTGTCCGTCCACAGCGGTAATGATGTCCCAGCGATCCAGACCGGCACGATCGGCCGGGCCACCGCGCATCACATTCTCCACCAGCAGCCCGCCGTCCGGGAGGTCCACATGGGCGGCCAGGGAGGACGGCACGGGTTGCAGTTGGACACCCATCCACGCCGCCCGTGCGACGGATGCCGTGGCCAGCGGGACCACCAGCAGGGCCAGCAGGCCGGCCGCCGGGCGAACTCGGGTCAAAGACAAAAACATGGTCTTGCTCCTTCGCGAAAAGGGAGGATCAGAGCCCTCCGCCGACGAGCCGGATGTTGCCGTCGTGGGTCTCAGGGTCCTCAAACGTTCGTTGCCGATTCACTTCCAGCCAGTAGATATTTCCATCCGCTCCCCGCACGGCAATCCAGTCGCGATCGATCCGGCGGTCGAACCGTGCTCCTTGTACACGGGTAAGCGGTCGATTCAGGTCGGTACTTGCAAGGGCCTCAGCCGCCTCCTGGTCGTCACCCGCGTGCGTGAGCACGAGGCTTTCGTCTTGCCCGGAAGCCACCTTCGACGGTCCGGAATCCCGCGGTGCGAGCACCCGCGGCAGGACAAACACCGCAACGGCGGCGGCGGCCGCCAGAGCAATCGGCGCAGACCACCAGAGCCGTCGCATTCGTCGAACCGGCCGGCGCTGCGGCAGAAGCACGGTTCGGACCGGTTGCGGCTGGGGGAATAGCGACTGCAGCACCGAAGCGGCGGCGTCATCCAGACGCTGCAACTGCCGGTAGGTCTCCTGGTGCTCCGGCGATCGGAGCAGAGCGCGATCCAGCTCGAGCTGCTCATCCGCCGTGAGCTCCCCGTCGAGACTTCGGTTCATCTGTCGTTCCAGGCGCTCGTGTGATGGAGGCATGGCTCACACCTTTCCATCCAGGGCGGCCCGAAGATGGCGGCGCGCCCTGACCAGTCTCGTTTCCACCGTATCCACCGGAATGCCCATCACTTCCGCAATCTGCCGGTACGACCAGTCCTGCACGTGTCGCAGAACAAACGGCTCGCGATACAGGGCCGGCAGGTTCCGGATGGCCTCCAGCACCAGCTCATGCCGTTCGGTACGCGACAAGGCGTATGCCGGCGTCATCGACGAATCCGTAGAGGCCTCCGGCACGGGCGATTGCACGCGCGGACGCCGGCGACGGTCACGCTGGGCGTCGATCGCCGCGTTGCGGGCCAGCCGGTACAGCCAGACACGCCATGCGCGGGCGTCCCGCAACTCGGGTATCCGACTCCAGACCGACGCCCACACCTGCTGGACCACGTCATCCGTCGAATCCGGATCGCCCAGCACGCCAAACACCACGCCGTGCACCCACCGGTCGTTGCCACGCACCAAGTCCTCAAATGCTCGACGGTCGCCGTCACGAACGGCTTCCACGATCGAGACCTCGGGATCAAACTCGGCTGTGGCCGGCATGGTCATGACCACCCCTAAAGACGCCCCTCCCCGCCGATGCCTGTCAACCCGACATTCTGTCCGAGATGCCGCCGGACCGCGAACACCATACTCTGCACGAAGATCAAGTGTGGCTTGACGGTCCGTCTCCAGGCTGGGCGGCGCCGCCGGACCGATTGCACGCCCCCGGCCACCGCCAACCTGCATCCGTTGCCGGGGGGGATGGTCCGTGATACGTTCTGCCCCCATGATCGTGATCATCGATAACTACGATTCCTTTACGTACAACCTCGTGCAGCGGATCGGCGAGCTGGACGCGGGCCGGCGGATGGAAGTCCGCCGGAATGACGCGATCACCGCAGCCGAGGTCGAGGCCCTGCGGCCCACGCATCTGATCGTCTCCCCGGGCCCCTGCACGCCGGACCAGGCGGGCAACAGCATGGACATCATCCGGCATCTGGCGGGCAAGGTGCCGATTCTGGGGGTGTGCCTGGGGCACCAGTGCATCGGGCAGGTGTTCGGCGGAACGATCGTGCGGGCGGAACGTCTGATGCACGGCAAAACAAGTGAGATTTTCCACGACGGCAAGACGATCTTCACCGGGCTGACGAACCCCTTCGTAGCCACGCGGTACCACTCGCTGACCGTCGCGGCTGATTCGGTGCCGCCTGAGTTTGAGGTCAGCGCCTGGACCGACCGGCGCGAACTGATGGGCATCCGGCACACCCGGATGCCGGTCGAGGGCGTGCAATTCCACCCGGAGAGCTTCCTCACAGAGCAGGGCTACACCCTGCTGAAGAACTTCCTTGCCATGGGCAATTGAGACGACGCGGCGCGCACGACGCGGGCTCGGGCGTGCCGACGTCCGCGATTGCCGCTTCAGCGGGTCTGCCCGGTGCCGCGGACGAGGTAACGCTGCGCGGTCAGTTCCTCAAGGCCCATCGGGCCGTAGGCGTGGATCTTCGAGGTACTGATGCCGATCTCGGCGCCAAGGCCCAATTGGAAGCCGTCGTTGAAGCGGGTGGAGGCGTTCACCAGCGTGCAGGACGATTGCACGCGGTTGAGAAACCTTCCGGCCACGATCCCATCCTCGGTGATGATGGCGTCGGTGTGGTTCGAGCCGTAGCGGTGGATGTGGGCGACCGCAGCGTCCAGGTCCGGCACGACGCGCACGGCCACGATCAGGTCGAGGAACTCACGGCCCCAGTCGTCCTCCGCGGCGGGATTCGCGTTCCCGGCAGCCAGCGAGCAGACGGTCTCGTCGCCCCGAACCTCCACCCCGTCGCGCACAAAGCGTTCGACGAGGCGCTGCACTAACGTCTGCGCCACGTTCTCATGGATCAGAATGCACTCGGCCGCGTTGCAGGTGGCCGGCGCGGACGTCTTGGCCGTCACGCAGATTTCCAGCGCCTTGCCAAGGTCGGCGGCCTCATCCACGTACACATGGCAAACGCCGTGGAAGTGCTGCACGGTGGGGATGCGCGAGTGCTCATGCACGAAATGGATCAGCGATGCGCCTCCGCGCGGGATCACCAGATCAATGTACTCCTCATACGTGAGCAGCTCGCGGATTTCGTCACGATCCGAAGTCGTAAGCAGGGCCAGGGCGCCGGTCGGCACCCGTTTTGCCTGAAGGGATTCGTGGGCCAGCCGAGCCAGGAGCTCGTTGGAGTGAATGGCCTCCCGACCGCCCTTGAGGATGCAGGCGTTGCCCGCCTTGAAGCACAGGGCAAAGGCATCCACGGTGACGTTTGGCCGGGCCTCATAGATCATGAGGATCACGCCGATCGGGCAGCGCACCTTTCGCACCGTCAGGCCGCTGGGAACGGTGTAATTCCGCGTCACCTGACCCACGGGATCAGGCAATGACGCCACTTGCCGCAATCCGTCGGCCATCTGGCGAATGGCCGTCTCGGTGAGGGCCAGGCGGCGAAGCTTGGCGTCTCCCAGACCCGCATCCCGGGCGGCGGCAAGGTCTCTCTCATTGGCGGCACAAACGGCGCCGTTGGACCGAATGATGCGATCCGCCAGATCCAACAGGCAGGCGTTCTTGGCGTCCGTGGAAAGGGTGGCGACCACGGCGGCCGCCGCCTTCGACTGCTTCGCGATTTCGCGCATGTCGGGGGTCACGGGCTTGCTCCTTTCGACTCCGACGGGGGTGCTTCCGCCTCCGCCGAGACCGGCAGCGGCACGGGGTCGTCTTCAAGCTGCATCTGGCGAGTGAGCACAAGGTCATCGCGGTGGATGATCTCCTGCACGTACTCATAGCCGAGAACGTTCTTGATCTCACAGGCTTTGCGGCCGCGGAGTCGGACAATGTCGTCGGATGAGTACGACACCAGGCCCACCGCGAACACTTCGCCGGTTTCGTCCCGGATGTCGACCCGGGCGCCCATGGGGAACTTGCCCTCCACGCCGCTGACGCCCGAGGGAAGCAGACTGGCGCCTTTGCGCACCACCGCCCGGCGGGCGCCGGCATCCACGACCACCGTTCCGATGGACCGGTTCCGGAAGGCGATCCACCGTTTGCGCTGCGTGATACGGTGCATCCGTGGGACGAACATGGTGCCGATCCGATCGCCGGCCAGAAGGCGAATCACAAGCCCCGGACGCCGGCCGTCCGTGATGATCGTCGGCACGCCCCAGAAGGCCGCGAGCCGGGCGGCGGACACCTTCGCCTTCATGCCGCCGACGCCCGTGCTGGACAGCTTGCCGCGGATGTGATGCTCAATCTCCGAGCCGACCTCCACTTCCGGGATGACCGGTCCGGCCCCGCCGTCGGCGCAGAGCCCCTCCACCGTACTGAGAATGACGAGCAGTTCGGCGGAAACCACGTTCGTCACGAGGGCGGCCAGATGGTCGTTGTCGCCCACCTTGTCCTCGTCGTCGGACAGGGCGTCATTCTCGTTGATGATGGGCACCACGCCGCGCCACAGCAGCTCCAGCAGAGTATGCCGGGCGGAGAGAAAACGGCGCCGGTTCTCGATGTCGTCCGCCGACATGAGCAACTGCGCAACGTGGATGTGGTGTTTCGCGAAGCCTTCCGCGAACATGGTCACCAGCCGGTGCTGCCCCACGGACGCGGCCGCCTGTCGCTCCACAACGGCCGAGGGCGGCCTAGGCATGCCCAGCGGCTCGTACCCGGCGGCCACCGCCCCGGAAACCACCATGACGATTTCATAGCCGCGGTGACGCAGGTCCACAACTTCCTGCGCCATCTCCGCGATGACATCGGGTAGCAAGTGCCCCTTGTCGGAGATCACGGCGCTGCCGACTTTCACGACGATCCGCCGGACGTTCGCTAAGGTCCCCCGGCCTCCCGCCTGGGGAGCATGGTTTGAGATCACGTTCATCAATCCGTTGTCAGCCCAGAGCGCGAAGCAGTTCCGCCGCCACGCGGCGGGTCTCCGCGGGAGATGCGCTGCCGGTTGTCTGGTATCGGGCCGCAGACTCCACATCGCCGGCCAAAGTCGCTGCCCCTCCGGCCCGCACTTCTTCAACCACCGCGTGATGAGCCTCCCGCAACGGCAGCCCCTCCAGCACCTTCTGCTCCATGCGCAGCGTGGCCCCGATCCCCCCTTCCGCCAAGGATGCGGTGATCCGCTCCCGGTCGAACTCGAGCTGCGTCAAGAACGCCTCGGCCAGCCCGCAGAGCGCAAAAAGCGTCTCCGCCGCCTGGCGGACGAGCGGCTTGATGCACTGCAGATCACGGTTGTAGCCGCTGGGCAGTCCCTTGAGCAGCGTCAGCGCCTGCCCGTGCGCGCTCAACACCGCGGCCCCGTGCCCGCGTAGCAGCTCCATGGCGTCCGGGTTCTGCTTGTTGGGCATCATGGACGACCCGGTGCCGAACGGTGCGGGATACAGCGTCCACCCCAGCGGCGTCTGGCTGAACAGAATCACGTCCGTCGCAAGCGATTGCAGATGCAGAGCCACCTGCGCCGCCAGCGCCAGCAACTCGACGCACTCGTCCCGGGCAGACGTGGACTCCAGGGCGTTCGGCGACGGCCGCTCAAAACCCAATCCCTCCGCCTGCAACCGCCGATCGATCGGAATGGACGAACCCGCCACCGCTCCGGCGCCCAGCGGGCAATGCCTTCGCCACTCGCTCACGCAGAAATCCACGTGCCGTCGGATGTGGTCAAAGGCCGTCGCGTACCGAAGCACCCAGAACCCGACGCTGCCCGGCGCCGCAAACTGAGTGTGCGTGTGGAGCGGAAAGACCTGGTCCGCCCAGTCCTGCGCACGCTGACAACCCACGACGATAAGGCGGCGCAAGTGCCCGGCCAGTTCCTCGCCCGCCGCGATCACGTACATCTTCAGCAGCGTGGCGACCTGGTCGTTCCGGGACCGGGCCGTGTGAATCTTCTTGCCGGCCGGTCCCACTTTCTCCGTCAGAAGGGCCTCCAACCACGTATGGAGGTCCTCTGCGTCGCCGTCCGGGCACGGCGCGGACTCAAACTCCGCCGCAATGGCATCGAGCCCGCGGTTGAGTTCCGCGAGCTCGTCGGAGGTGATGATCCCGGCGCCCCACAACGCGTGGGCATGTACGCGTTGCAGCTTCAGCTCATGCGGAAGAAGAAACCAGTCCTCCTTCAGACACCGGTTGATCTCCGCAAAGGCCGGATCCAACGCCGAATCCTGTTTCCAGAGCGTCTGCATAGCCGTTTTCCCTGCTCGTCCGCCCGATGGTCAGCAGCCAACTCAGCCGGATGAAGCCCTCGGCGTCCGCGTGTGAGTAGTCATGGCTCTTCTCGAAGGTGGCAATATCCTTACGGAAAAGCGGGCGTTCGGCCAGTATCCGCGCGGAATACAGACGCGGCCTCAGGTGCAGGGTCACGGTCCCGTTCAGGTGGGCCATCAGGGCCCGACCGGCGGCCTCGAGAATCTCGCGTTGATCGGAGAAGTACTCGCCGCGGTACATCAGCGTGCCGTACTCGGCGCCAAGCTGGACGTACCGGTCGTACGACGGTTTGTTCAGGCAGGTGCGGGCCAGGTCGTCGGCGCCGGTCTGCAGCAGCGTGGCCGCCGGGTTGATGTAGATGCCGCGCGACTTGATGCCGGTGTACCGGTTCTCGATCACCACGTCCCAGGCCCACGGGGCGTGACGATAGGTGATGTTCAACCGCGACACGATGTCCGACAACGGCAGGCGTTCGCCGTCCAGCGCCACCGGCACGCCTCGCTCGTAGGTCACTTCCACCTGAGACGCACCCGCCCCCGCGGACTTGGCGCCGCCGAAGCGGTCCGCCATCTTCGCCATGATCTCGTCGGCATCCACGAACGCCGTAGCGTCTTCCAGCGGGCCGCCCTCGATGCTCAGGTGCCACAGGTTCTCATCCAGGCTGTAGTCCTTGGCAACGTCATAGTGATCCTCAAAGCCCTTGCTTCGCAGATAGGTGATCAGGTCCACACGGCCCCCGAACTCCCAGACCTTCCAGGGAGCGAGAACGGGACATTCCGGGGCCAGCGTGTGGTAGGCGAATTCAAAACGGATCTGGTCATTGCCCTTGCCCGTCGCGCCGTGAATGAGCGTGGCACCGCCCAGCTCCTTCGCCCGCGCCACCTGTGCCAGCGCAATGAACGGACGCGCCAGGGCCGTGCCCAGGCGATACGTGCCTTCATAACGAGCGGCTATTCCGATCGCCATCGGAATGACCGTATTGAACATCAGCGGCTTGGCGTTCGAGACGATGGCCGTCTGGGCACCCATCGCCAACGCCTTTCCGCAAAGGGCCGGCAGGTCCTCTTCCTGGCCCACGTCGACCAGGACCGCATGCACCTCATACCCCCGGTCGATCAGCCAGGGAATGATCGCGGACGTATCCAGCCCACCCGAGTAGGCCAGAACACATTTCTTAGCGCTCATGCTTGTCTCCGAACCACTGCTCAAGGCGCCGCAAGGCCACGGCCTGCGTCCGCCGGTTCTTCGTGGCAATGAAAAGGGTGTCGTCGCCGGCCAGGGTACCGACGATGCTGGAGTCTTTCGCCGCATCGATCGCCACCGCCACCGGCTGGGCCTGCCCCTGCCCGGTGGTGATCACGATCATGTGCGGCCCGCACGTCGTGAAACGACGCACCGCCGCCGCAAAGCTGAGTTGGGGGGCGGACGCGTCGCCCGGCTCCGCCATCACGTACTGGCCGCCAGCCTTTCGAATGCCCAGTTCGGCCAGGTCACGGCTGAGCGTGGACTGGTTGACCGCGATGCGACGGGCACGGAGACGCGCGAGCAGCTCCCCCTGCGTAGCGACTTGCTCGTTGCGTACCGCGTCGGCAATGACCGCCTGGCGATCCCGCTTGGAGTGTGAGTTGTTGTCTGCGCTGATCATAGTGGTCGAGACTATAGCTGATTATGCTTGTCAATGCAACATATCTATTCGGATTCAGGCCCATATTTTTGCCAGTACTCCACATTTTTCGGGCGTATTCTGGTAGGATTGGCAAGCATTACCCAGCCAAAACACCGTAACATACTCTCAACCCAGATGTTATCGAACATGCTGCCTACGTGTGCATTATTCACTGCATGAATGGGCCTAACCGCAACGGGCCGAAGCGGTCGCAAGGCCCCGGACGACACCCGCCGATCCGCCCGCCGCGAACGCCTTGCGAAGGTCGCTCGGGCAGAGGTGCTCCCCACTCTTCCACGTGGCGGCACCTCCGGCAGAACGCCTTGCACCAACAAGAAGCCGGCGAATCGTGTCCGCACTGGCGGGAGGCTTCCCTGCCAGGCAAGGCCCCACCTGCGAATCGCGGCGTAGGTGGCCACGCTCACAGCGAGACCTCCGAAATGCGTCTTGAGCACACCGTGGGCGGCCGGAACACGGAAATCGGGGGCGCGTCCCGATCGTACGCGAATCCACCGCGGCTGACAGAATCTTTCCCGATTAGGGCGGTTCTTACGGACTCACGCCTTGCCCGGGGGGACCCCAGGTCGCATAGTGCCCCTCGTACGGTCGGATTCGCCGGCCACAAGGTTGTCTTGTCAAGGATACGGCCATGCGCGACAAGGTGCGGACGATCGAGTGTGGATTAGTGCTGCTGATGCTGGGACTCATGACGGCAGGATGCCAGGCTCCGCCGCAGACGAAGCGAACGAGTCTTGTGGAGACGATCCACGGGGTGCAGGTCGCCGACCCGTACCGATGGCTGGAAGAAGACGAAAAGCCGGAAGTCCAGGCGTGGCTGGCCGCTCAGCGTCGATACGCCAGATCGTTCCTCGACGCAGACCCGCACCGCCCGCACCTGGAGAAGCGGCTGACGGAGTTGTTGACGTACACGCAAATCTCCCGGCCCGGCGTGTACAAAACGCGATACCTTTTCAGCAAGCGAGAGGGTAACCAGAACCAGGCGGTGATCTACGCGCGTGACGGAAGCCACACGGCACCCCCGCGGCCCATCCTCGACCCGAACACCTGGAGCGAGGACGGAACGGTGGCCCTGGACTGGATGCAGGCGACGCCGGACGCGTCGCTGATCGCATACGGCAAAAGCGAGGGCGGCTCGGAGAAGAGCACGCTCTACGTTCTCGACGTGGCATCGGGGCGACACCTGGACGACGTCATTCCGCACACGCGATACAGCAGCATTGCCTGGGACCCGGACTACAAGGGATTCCTCTACACCCGCTATCCCGAACCGGGCACGGTGTCCGAAGGCGACGAGAACTACCACAAGAAACTCTACCACCACCGCCTGGGCGACAACTGGCGCAACGACCCGCCGGTCATCGGCGACCTGCGAACAAAGGAGGAGATGCTGAACGTCTCGCTCACCTCCGACAGCCGATACGTCACGCTTGGCCGGACGGTGGACTGGGCAAAGAACGACCTGTACATCCGGCCGGCGGGCTCCAGTGAGCCCTTCCGGCCGATCGTCGAGGGGCAGGACGGCCTGACCGGCGGCGACACGTACGACGGCATGCTCTACCTGAAAACCAGCGTGGGGGCGCCGCGCTATCGCATCGTCCGCGCCCCCGTGGAGCAACCGGGGCCGGAACACTGGACGGACGTCATTCCACAGCAGCGCGGCGTCATTGAAGGCTTCTCGATCATCGGCGGGAAGCTTTTCGTGACCCTCTCGGAGGACGTGCATTCCCGGCTGCTCATGTACTCGCTGGACGGAATCCTTCTGAAGGAGTTCGACCTGCCCACGCTGGGCAGTGCCGGAGGCGTGAACGGCGAGCCCGACGGCGATGAGATGTTCTTCTCGTTCCAGTCCTTCGTGTATCCGCCGACGAACTACCGGTACCAGATCAGCACCGACACGCTGGAAACGCTGGAGCAGGCAGAGGTCGACGCAGACTTCACGCAGTTCCGGACCGAACAGGTGTGGTATACCTCCAAGGATGGCACCCAGGTGCCCATGTTCATCATCAGCCGCAAAGATCTGGAGCGCAACGGCGACAACCCGACCCTGCTGTACGGCTACGGCGGGTTTGACGTCAGCATCACGCCGGGGTTCTCCACGCGACAGGTCCCGTGGCTGGAGGCCGGCGGCGTCTTCGCCATCGCAAACATCCGCGGCGGCGGTGAGTTCGGCAAGGAATGGCACGAGGCGGGCCGGCTGGAGAAGAAGCAGAACGTCTACGACGACTTCATCGCCGCCGCGGAGACACTCATCCGACTCCGCTACACGCGCCCCCAGCGGCTGGCCATCATGGGCGGCAGCAACGGCGGACTGCTCGTCGGGGCGTGCCTGGTGCAGCGGCCCGACCTGTTCCAGGCGGTGGTCTGCGCGGTGCCGCTGCTGGACATGGTCCGCTATCACCAATTTGCGATCGCCCGGCTATGGATACCGGAGTACGGCACGGCCGAGGACCCGGAGCAGTTTCAATGGCTCTACGCGTACTCGCCCTACCACCACGTGAAGGACGGCGTGGACTACCCGTCCGTGCTGCTGACCACCGGTGCCTCGGACAGCCGCGTGCAGCCGATGCACGCCTTCAAGATGACCGCCGCCCTGCAACATGCCACCAGCGGCAAACGGCCGATCCTGCTGCGCGTGGAGGAAAAAGCCGGCCACGGCCAGGGCAAACCGCTGGCCAAGCGAATCGAGGAAGCCGTCGACACCTGGGCATACCTGATGACGCAGTTGGGCGTGCCGGCGAAGTAATCGCCGAGCGTCGGAGGGCACGACGGGGCCTCGTCCCATGCGCCCTCCCGCGGCCGCCTATTGACTGAAGTCCCGCGTGCCCTCGGAGTCCACGTCGCGGACGGGCTCGCGCTCTTTGGGTCGGCGCTGGCGGGCCTCTTCCATGCCGGGCGGAATGCGGAACGCCTTTTCCACGTCCCAGCCCTCGAACTCGCAGATTTCCTTGAACACCGGCAGCAGGTCGTCATACACGTCCTGCCGCACCTCCAGATCGAGACCTTCCCAGAGACGATGCTTCATGTAGCTGGAATTGCTCGGAAGCTGCATGAAGATCGCAACCCAGTCCCGAAGCATCCGGGGGAACGGCTGAAGCATGCGGCGTTCGTTCGGGTCCGTGCTGGGATCCTCCGAATACTTCTTGTGCACCCACTTCGCCCGCGCCAGGGCGGCCTCGAAACCGTCGGCGTTGCCTAGGCTCAACTGGCTTAGGGCCCGATCCAGCAGCGACCCGATGGCCGCCGTGGCCGACCGCGAGGTTTCAGCCGCTTCCCGCCAGATGCTGAACACAAACGTCTCCAGCGGCTGGATGTATTGCGGCTTCGTCTCACCCGTGTCCTGGTCCACGTCGTAGTCCCGCAGGTACTCGTAGTAGTACCGGGCGCGGGCCATGGACCGGACGTCGCCCTCGAAGTACAAGTCCCGGATCGCATTTCGCAGGAAGTTGACGTGCCCGGTCCAGTACCGCGGGCCGGACGTCCCTTCGCGGAACTCCGGGTCGTCGGCATCCTGCTGCTTTCCGATTTCCAGGGCAGTTTCATGCGTGTGATCGATGAAGCGGAGGTCCGGCAGGATGTTGATGAACGAGTTGAACGGCTCGTCAAAGTCCGGCTCGATAATGTAGCGGCCGCGTTGCACGGTATTCTGCATGGCAAACATGATAAATCGGGCCGTATTCATGGCATCCGAGGGATCGAGCTTTTTGACGCCCCGAGTGACCTCATCGCCCAGCGTCGCCCAATACAGGGTCTGGCCGAACGGCGTCCGCCAGTCCGCGGGCCCGTACTTCTCCATGAGATGGAGCATCCACTTGGGATCCATGCGGAACTGCGCGTGCAGCTCACGAGCCCGCAGGGAGGCCAGGAGCCGGTCACGGGCGTCGACGGCACGCTCGTCTTGCAGAACCGCGAGGCGTTTGTTGGTCGTTTCTTGCGTCGCCTCGTCCACTTCCTTTCGCAGGCGTCGCACCTCCGCCTGCGGGCGCATGTAGCGGGCGACGAAATCCAGCAGACGGGCATCGGGGTTCAACCCGACCTTTCCGAGCCGCTGCACCAGCGCCGCCACCTGGGGATCCGCGGCAATCAGGGCCTCCACGTCGGGGTCGGCCTCGGCCACTGGCCGGAACCACTCGATTTCCTCCTCTTCGGTCAGCGTGGGCGGCTTGGCCCCGAGCACCCTTTCCATCTGGACGGCCAGCGCCCGTTTATAGTCGTAGTGGTGGTCGTCCGTCATCTCGCCGATTTTGTGCCAGAAGATGTAGGCCAGTTCCTTGTAGAGGCCGTTCGATTTGGGATTGTAGATCAGCCCTTGGTCGCGGATCAGCCGGATGCCGTTCTGCACCCACTTCCAGCGGCCCTCCGCGGTATATTCGCACACGGAGATGTTGTAGGCCTGGTTCCAGGCGTTGTACTGCCAGACCTTGTCAAACTGCGGGGCCAGCTTGCACAGCCAACTGGACAGTTGCATCAATTCAAAGAAGCGGCCGTCCTGCTTTAACTCTTCCGCCCGGCCGAAGCCCACCACGATGGCCAGGCCCCGCAACGTGCCCATCTGCGTCACCAGCGAAATGTCGGCCGGCAGCGTCCCGATCTGATGGGGGTCGATGATCAGCTCGTAGTCCTTCCGAATCTGGTTGATGGGCCCGACCAGCAATGCGGCCCCGATCACGGCGGCTAAGGCGCCCGCGACCGCCCCCGTCTGGATCAGCCAATCACGCCGCTGCGCCCGCTCCCGCAGGCGGAGGTATTCCGGAACGCGGATGGGACCGTGCACCGACATCTCAGATCGACACCTCCGACACTTCACGGAAGTGGAACATCAGGCAGGCGGCCAGAAGCACAATCCCGGTCTGCACCACGCCCAGCATGCCCAGTCCCTGGAGCACCCACATCAACGTCACGTTTCGCCCGTCCACAAACGTGTTCACGGCGTCAAACGACGGGAAGTTCGGAATCACGAACAGAATCACCCGCAGGATCAGGCCGAACCCCGCCTGGAACATCCCCTCCAGCCCTTCCGCACCCAGGTACTGGATGGACTCGCCGATGAAGCCGCGGAACTCCGCCAGCACGTACACCGTCAGGGACACCAGAATGGCCACGGGGAACGAAAACACCGTGCTCGCCGCCAGACCCAACGCGGCCAGAAACATGAGTTTGAACAGGATCAACGCCAGCACCCGCACCAGATTGCCTTCAAACGACCCCACGCCGAACATCACCTCGACCGGGGTCGTCGGCTCCAGCCGTATGACGAACGGCCGCACCTGCTCGTACGGATGGTCCAGGTCAACGAGAATCGGCTGTTGGTCCGCGGAGAGCACGTAGTTCAGGAAGTAGATGCGCAGCGTGTGGTCTTCCGCCACGGTGCCGGCCGGCACGGAGAACGTGTGAAACCGGTCGTGCGCGTCGCGCCGCAGCATCTGGTACGGCTGAACCTTCTCCGGATCACCGATGAGCCAGTACGACCGGACGATCTCATCCGGCGGATAGTTCGTGGCCATCGCCTTGTAGCGAATCTGGATGGTCTTGTCCGCACTGCGGTCGCAACGAACGTTCTGGAACAGAAACTCCCGGGTGCCGCCCGGATTCACGGTACGCCACGACTGCTCCTCCTCCATCCGGAGCTTGGCAATCTCCTCCTTCTCGTTTACGTCGCCTCGGCTCCCGTAATACCCCTCCTCCTTCCGGCGTTCATACCTCTCCCGAGCGGCGCGTTCGAACAGCTTCGTGGGCAGCTCCACCGCCGCCTGATGTCGCGCGGCAAACACCTGGTCCGTCAGCTTCTGACGGTCCAGCGCGTCCCGCGGCGGCTGGGACACCGCGATGTAGTGAGCCATCCCACAAATGCCCGCCCCCGCCAGAAGCAGCAGCAGCGCGTCGAACAGCACGATGCCGAACCATTTGCCCAGAACATACTGCCAGCGCGGCAGCGGCTTGGTCATCAGGAAGAAAATCTGTCGCTGCACCAGCTCGTCCGACAGCGACCGCGACATGAAAAGCGTCAGCAGCGCCATCAGAAGCGAAACCGCGCTGAGCGAGTACACCAAGAAAGCCTGGATCGCCCCGCTCACCGTGCCGTCGCCGCGCGCCACAAACGGCAGCCCGAAAATCAACAGCGCCAACAGGCAGATGAAGAACATGGCGATCTTCATCCGGATGGCCTCGGACACCATGTGGCGGGCGACGGCCCAGATGCTAGTCACGATGGTCGGACCTCTTGTCCGGCTCGGACAACAGGGAGTCAATCACACTGCGGTCCGCCTCGATCGCCTCGCGGGGACCCGCGGGCGGGGCAGGCTTCTCTTCCTCCGCTTCCGATCCGTCACGCACCGGCTCCGGTTCGCGGGCCAGCAACGATTCCAGCACGTCGTCGGCCGGACCCGTCGGTGCCGCCGGCACTTCCGCGACCTCCACCGGCCCCGGCTCCGGGACCCGCCGATCCGCGGCGCGGACCAGCTCGTCCACCAGCGCCTCGCCTTCGTCACGCGGACCGAGGAAATCCGGCATGGCCCCGGACGCCCGGGCCCCGGACGTGGCCACGTTCGCCACCTGGGCCTCATGCACGATCCGCAGGAAGATCGTCTCCAGGCGCTCCGCCGGTGAACTGACCTCGATCAGGTCCTTCTCCTCTTCCAGGCGGATGACGTTGCGGATGCGTTCAATCGTCTCCGGCGCCAGCCGCGGCGCGATAATCTGTGTGCGCTCCGTCTGACGCAGCAGTTCCTTCACGCGCCCCCCCTGACGCTGCTGACCGCCGTACAGAATGCTCACGCGGTCACACACGTCCTCCACGTCGGCCAGCAGGTGGCTGGACAGCAGAATGGTCTTGCCGCGGTTGCCCAATTCGCGGATCAGGTCCTTGATCTGCCGCGTGCCGATGGGATCCAGACCCGTCGTGGGCTCGTCGAGAATCAGGAAATCCGGATCGTTGATGAGGGCCTGCGCCAGACCGATGCGCCGGGCCATGCCCTTGGAATACTCGCCCAGGCGGCGCCGGGCCTCGTGCTTGAGACCCACCATCTCCAGCAGCCTCTCGGTACGCTCCCGGCGCACGTGCGACGGCAGGTGGAACAGCCGCCCGTAATAGTCGAGCGTTTCCCGGGCGTTCAGGAAACGATACAGGTACGACTCTTCCGGCAGAAAGCCGATGCGGGCCTTGGTGGCCACGTCGGTCGGCGCCCGGCCGAACACGGCGATCTGACCGCGCGTGGGATACAGCAGACCCAGCAGCATCTTGATGGTCGTGCTTTTCCCCGAGCCGTTCGGGCCCAGAAGGCCGAACACCTCGCCCCGATGGATCTCCAGGTTCAGGTTCTTCACGGCCTCCACTTTGGCCCGCCGCCAGAAGTCCTTGAACAGCTTGGTGAGCCCTACCGTTTGTACGACTGGGATTATCATGCGGATCCTTGTGAGACGCCGTCCCGCGATCTGACCGATGCCTAAACGGGCCCGCCGATGCGGCCCTGACTCGCCTTCCTCTTCCCTTCGAGTTCCTTCTGGATCTGCTTGATCTCGTCGATCTTCCGCTGCTCGGGATCCGGCGGAACCATCAGCCGAATCTCGTCCGTCCCGCCGGGCACGGCGATCTTGGTGACCCCGTCGGAGTTCAGCAGTCGGATCCACGTCTCTTGCCACAAACGGTTGATCAGCAGCTCCGGACTGCGGCGGAACTCGTCCAGCATCGCGTTGTAGACCTCCACGTCACCTGCGATCTCCTGCACCGCCCGCGCATAGTACGCCCGGGCCTGCGAAATCCGGCTGCCCGCCTCTCCCGAAACACGCAGCCCCGGATCGGTGTTGATCTCGGCCCGCAGCCGCTCGATGTCCTCCGTCCGGCCGGCCTCCTTCGCCTCGATCCACTTCTCAACCCGCTGGCGAACGTACTCGAGGGCCGCTTCCGGCGTGCGTACGGGCATGGCCGGCACCTCCGGGAGAACGGACCCCGCCTCTGTTCCCGGGACCTGCGTCGCCGAGACGGCCCCGAAGGAACGCATCGAGACGCCGCCGCAGACCCGGTCGATCAGAACACCCAGGGTCGCCTCGATGTCGTCGTCTCCGTTCCGCCGGGCGGCATCCTGCAGGTCAAACAGGCCCGCGAGGTACAGATGCGATTCCCCGGCCGCCTGTGTCAGCAGATTGTTGGCCTCCTTGCGGGCCTTCTGGATTTCCGCCGCCTTCTGGTTCTCCGCGATGGACACGTTGGCATACGCGCCGACGGTCTCCATGGGCACGGTCGTCTCCGGTTCCAGCGTGTCCACGCGAAGGCCCGTCTCCAGCCGCTCCAGCTCCTCGTTCATCTGACGCAAAACCTGGGAAGACATGTCCGCGGTGCGCTGTCGCGTGATCTCCTCCACCGTGTAGTTCGCCGCCACCTGGATCGCCGTGCTGTCGAGCAGGGATGTGATGATCGCCTGGGCCACGTTTTTCTTGTCCGCCACGTGGCGGATGTACATCTCCAGGTCGGAGATGCCGTAGGTCACGGTCCATTTCACGTGAACCAGACCCTGGTCGGCCGTCAGCAGGGCGCCGTCCCGGGCGGGGTCCAGCGGCTTGCTGTAGAGTTTGGCCAGTTCGCTGATCGGCTTGCTCCGGTCGCCTTCCGGCGCATGAAAGTAATGGTCCCAGAGCTCCAGCGTGTTGCGCTGCTTCGTCGACAGCTCCACGACCTCGTCCACCGGGTAGGGGAAGGCCAACAGGAACCCCGGCTGGAACGGCCGGCCGTCGCGGCTCAGCTTCAGCTTGCCGAACCGGAAGATGACCGCTTCTTCGTTGTTGTCGACGATCTTGACGTTGGAGACCAGAAATACGATCGCCACCGCGATCATGATCAGCTTGAGAATCCGAAAGCTCGCCCGCAAGGCGTCCGCCAGCGACTGGTTCGCCGCGTCAAACGGCACGTCCTCCGGCCCGTCGCCGTGCGGATGATGGTGGTGATGATCATGTCCGCTCATGGTCCCGGCACCTCCCCGACCGGCTTCGCCTCCGCCGCATCCAGATCCAGCTTCAGACCCTTCGCGGGGGCCATGCGCTGCTCCGCGTCAAACAAGTCGGCCGGAATGGTGTTCGTATCGAAGATCAAGGTCATCCGGTTGGAGAGCGTCTCCTCCAGGGCGCGCAGCTTGTCGAGGAAGATCCGAAGCTCCGGATACTCGGCAAAGCTGCGATAGATCTCACCCACCCGGCGCCGCCCCTCCGCCTCGATGGAGTCCACGTTGAACTGGGCCGCCGCCATGATCAGCTCGTTCTTCCGCTTGGCTTCAGACAGAATCTCCTGGGCCTTGGCCTTGCCTTCGGCCTCGTAACGAGTGGCCCGCCGATTCTGTTCGGCCTTCATGTATTCGAAGATGGTCTTCGTCACGTCGGCGGGAAGCCCCAGCTTCTTGATGCCGAAGAAACGGATCTCCACGCCGAATTCCTTCCTCGCCTCGGCCGCCACCAGATCCATCATCTTCTTCTCGATCTGCGGCAGCTTGCGCTCCTGCGGGTCCGTCGAGACGAACTCGGCAAAACGGTGCTGCCCGATCACCGCCTTCTTGTGCGTCCGGATCTTCGTGCGCAGCGCCGCCTCCGCCTCCGTCTCGTCCGGGTAGGCCGTGTGGAACAGCTTCGGGTCCGCCACCCGCCAGCCGGTGTACGTGGTCACCGTCACGTTCTTTCCGTCGGCGGTGGGCGTCTCCTCCACCATGTCCTCCAGGATCCGGATTCGCCGATCGAATTTCACGGGGTCCTGGATCGGCCAGGGCAGCCTCCAATACAAGCCCGCCTGCGTGATGGGCTCGTCACTCATCCGCCCGAACGTTTTGAGGACGGCCACCTCCGTGGTCCGGACCTGAAAGCAACACATGTACACCCCGAGAACGACGACCAGGGCAATCCCCGCCAGGACGCTGGGTAAACGACTGGGCATGGCTTGACGATCTCCTTCTGCGTGGCATCAGACCCGACGCCGCTATTTCTTCGTCTCTTCCTCTGCGATGGAGAACACGTCCCGCTTCTCGGATTCGAAGATGACAATCAGCTTGGTCTTCCTCGTATCCAGCGTGACCACGTACTTGCGGACCAACTCCAGGCTCCGCTCCAGCATCTCCAGATACTTGCGCACCTTGTAGAGTGACGGGGCGGCCTGGTGGGCCGTCACCTCCGCCTCAAACAGCCGGGCCTTGCTTTCCGCGTCGCTGACCGAAATGGTGCGCGCCGCCTGGGCCTCCGCGATCTTCATGGCCGCCTCACCGCTCATTCGCGGGATGTCGCGGGCCGGATTGCCCAGCAGCAGGTCCGCCACCTCTCGCTCCGCCTCTTCCCGTTCCTCCGCCGAAGCGTTGCGGTCCTCCGCGAGCCGATCGCGGCGCGTAATGGCCGCCACCAACGCTTCCGCCCGGCTCACGTCCCCCGCCGTCCACGTCAACTGCTGCCGCGAATCACCCTCGGCGGTCTCGATCTCCGCGTTCTTCTTCACCTCCGCCGTAATCACTTCCTGAAACGCCTTCGCCAC